>NZ_CM001776.1:600000-900000 GCF_000332275.1 Synechococcus sp. PCC 7336 | reverse complement strand
TCTGATTCCCGCTATTACCATCCCCGTGTCGCTGGTGGGCACGTTTGCCTTTATGCAGGTGATGGGCTTTTCGATTAATACCCTCACCCTGTTCGGGCTGACGCTGGCAACGGGTCTGGTGGTGGATGACGCGATCGTGGTGGTGGAGAATATTACCTCCAAAGTGGAGCAGGGGCTCTCGCCGGTGGAGGCATCGCTGACGGCGATGCAGGAGATTTTTGGGGCGGTAATTGCCACGACGTTAGTGCTATTTGCCGTGTTTATTCCGGTCGCCTTTTTCCCCGGTACCAGCGGCCAAATTTACCGCCAATTTGCCCTCACGATCGCCTTCTCGGTCGGGCTGTCCACCTTCAACGCGCTGACCCTGTCCCCGGCCCTCGCTGCTCTGTTCAGCCGTCCGGCTAGCGAGACGCAACACCCTATTTTTCGGACCATTTCGGGCATTATCGATCGCCTGCGCCAAACCTACCGCCACCTGCTCAACTGGGTGGCCCAGTTCAAAACGGGCATGGTGGTGGCGTTTGTCGCCCTAACGGTGGCGACGGCTTGGCTGTATCGAGCGGTGCCGACCGGATTTCTACCCACTGAAGATCAGGGGTATTTCATCAATATCGTGCAGGGGCCTCCCGGCACTTCCCTCAACTACACGCAGCAGATTCTCGACGAAGCGGTGGATGCTCTGCAAGAGGTGCCCGAAGTCGAAAGTACGGTGGCAATCGGCGGCTTTAGTTTTGCTGGAAATTCCCCTACGGGCGGTCTGATTTTTGTGCCGCTCAAACCCTGGAGCGAACGAGCCAAACCTTGGCAATCGGCCACCGCCTTGGTGGGTCAGATGCGAGGTCGTCTGCTCGGCGGCATTAGTGAAGGTTTGGTGATTCCGATCGATCCGCCTGCCATTCGCGGTTTGGGCACTGGCGGCGGCTTCGACCTGCAGTTACAAGGGCGATCGCAGACTGATTTCAACACCTTATCTGAGACGGCTGGAGGGTTTTTCGGACAGGGGATGTCGAGGCCAGAAATTTCTGTCAACCCTCCCACCTTCTCCGCCAACACCCCCCAGTTGCTGGTGACCGTCGATCGCGATAAGGCCCAGCTTTTGGGGGTAGAACTCCCCGATATTTTCGATACCCTGCAAACGCTGCTGGGCAGCAATTACGTCAACGATTTCGATGCCTTTAACCGCAGCTATCGCGTCTACGTGCAAGTGGACCAACAATATCGCACCAATCCCGAAGACATCGGCCAGTTTTACGTGCGATCGCAAACCACCGACAGCATCATCCCGCTAGACAGCTTGGTGACGGTGGAAACGGTGACGGGGCCGCCGATTATCAATCACTACAACCTGTTTCGCTCGGTGCAAGTGAGTGGCAGTGCCAATCCGGGCTTTGGCTCCGGTCAGGCGATCGCGGTTATGGAAGACTTAGCCTCGCAGTTGATGCCTCCGGGGATCGGGTTCGAGTGGACGGGGGTTTCGTTAGAGCAACTGGAATCGGGGGGACAGTCAGCACTGCTCTTTCTGCTGGGTCTGGTGTTCGTTTTTCTATTCCTGGCGGCGCAATACGAGAGCTTTGTCGATCCCTTCATTGTGATGCTGTCGGTGCCACTGGCGATCTTGGGGGCGCTGCTGTTTGTGCTGGCTCGCGGTTTGACCAACGATATTTTCTGCCAGGTGGGGCTGGTGATGCTGATCGGTCTGGCGAGTAAAAACTCCATTTTAATTGTGGAGTTTGCCAATCAATTGCGGCAGCAGGGGCACTCGATCGCCGCCGCCGCCCTCGATGCGGCCGAAGCTCGCTTTCGGGCGATTTTGATGACGGCGTTTAGTTTCATCTTGGGGGTCATGCCCCTCGTGTTGGCCTCTGGGGCTGGGGCGGGCAGTCGGCGATCGCTGGGCACGGCAGTGTTTGGGGGCATGTTGGTGTCTACCCTGTTGAGCCTGTTGGTAGTGCCCGTGCTCTACATTGTGATTCGCACCCTCGAAGAGCGCTTGCGCCACTGGGGGAAACCGGCGATCGCAGCAGCCTCACCCAGTTCGACCCAGGGACATTCTCCGGTCAGCTCTAATGGACTTACCTCCCCATCCCGCAACGGGAACGCTTCTGGAGAATCCGATCCAGCCTCTTCTCCTAGCGAACGGGAAACTTCTGCCTTCTGAGGTATAGGGTCACTGGGGCATAAGAGAACTACATCGAGGCGACACAGGAGAGCATTTCGACGAATCCGCCCCTACAATAAAGACGCATCCGTTGCAAATCTTTATCTATGTCGGCAAACTCCCTACCTCCCGCCCTCGAAAAATTAGTCAAACGCTTTGCCCGCGCTACCAGTAATAAGAAGCGCTACGAACAGTTGTTGTGGTTGGCCAATCAGCTAGAGGAGCAGCCTGCCTCAGCCAAAGTGCCCGAGAACAAAGTGTCCGGTTGTGTATCCAACGTCTATATCGCAGCCTCTCTAGAAGAGGGCAAGCTCAGGTTCAGCGGGGATTCCGACTCGCAATTGACCAAGGGATTGGTGGCTTTCTTAATTCGCGGCCTCGATGGGCTGACACCGGCAGAAATTGCCCCGATCGAGCCCGATTTCATACAAGACACCGGCCTACAAGTCAGCCTCACCCCCTCGCGGGCCAACGGCTTCATCAACATTTTCAAAACCATGCAGCAAAAAGCTGCCGAGCTGCTATCGAGTTCTCCTGCCGCCTAACTCAGTGTTCTGCTGGCCGATCGCCTCTTACCCCATCCCCACCTGCCCTTCGTGCCCTCTCCCCTCCCCGTCACCTTGACGATCGGATTGTCCGGTAGTGGCAAGTCCAGTTTGATTGCCCATCTCTGCCGCCAAATCTCCGGTCCGATTGCCGCGATCGGCAGTGGAGATGAAAGGACGCCGCAGGCTTGCATTTGCTGCAGTGGCTCCGAGCTGTTACACGCCCAGTTGACCCAGCGGCTGGCCGAACATCTGGAACAGCCTTACAAGCGCTTGTTTATCGAAGGCAGCGATGCTACCGATCCAGTCCCTGTCATGCGCGCCATTCGCCATCGCTTTGCCGCAACGCCCCTGTTTCTCAGCGAGATCGTGACGGCGATCGACGTTACCCAGTTCCCTCCCGATCGCGCCCCCACTTGGCTGGTCACAAATCACATCTTTTTTGCCGATCGGATTGCCCTCACCCACTGCGATCGCGCCACTGTCGAGCAAATCCGCGCTTGTCAGGCAACCATTCAATCGGTAAAAGGCGTTCCGATGGTGCGAGTCTCTCCCGACTTGCCTGCAGAGGAGTTGTTGAGGAATATGGGCGATCGCCCTACCGAACAATAATTCTTTTGATTGAATGCGAAGCTGTGCAAAGGAAAGTAAAGTCTTTTCAGTTTGTTTGGACTTCAATCTGCTCGAAGTCTCAGCTCTGAAGTTACAGAATGTTTCGACTTACAAAATTTTGTAAACCCAAGGCGATCGCAAGTGACGATCGCAGCGACTGCCGAGCTTGAAGTTGATGGGTTTAGCGAGCCCGCGCGAACTCAGGCAGATCTTCCACATTTTGGCGGAGTAAATTTGGAACTGAGGCATCCCTCCCTGCAACAGCAAATTCTGAGATTTACATTGCAGCACAATACGATTTGGCGATCGCCGTCCCAATCTGAGGTGAGATTGATAACTTGTGGGTGTCGCGATTAACACGACTTATGACCCATAAACTTCTTTCTCGCAGTTCCAAATTCGTCGCTGTGCTGGGTGGAGTGGCCTTAACAGCTTTAGCTGTACCCTTCTCTTCAGTACGTGCATTAGAGCTGAGTGATGGCACTACGGCCTTCGAGCACAATCCCCTCATCGCCAGTTCGTCGCAGCGTTCGATCGGTATGCGCGAGCGCTATCGCTTTACCATCACCGTGCCGGAAGATGCTGGCGAATCTCTCAAAACCATCTCCTTCCGGCCTGTAGCCGGCGCCTCTGAAATGCTCTTCTACAGCAATTCTGCAGTAGTTGAAGTGGGGGGCGAAGAGGTGGCAGCCGAGATCGCGAGTAATGAAACGGATGGCCTGACACTACTGGAGGTTGCCTTAACCGAAGCTGCAGCCCCTGGCAGTCTCGTCACGGTCGAGTTAGAGGGTCCCCGCATTACTCGGGGCGGTCCCAGCATGATCGGCGTGTTTGCCAGTGCCGATGCTGAGAATCCAGCTCCCTACTTCATGGGCTGCATGTGGACTTTGCCTGCAAACTAATGTCCTGTCTAGCCTTCTGAGTTCAAAGTCCTCCGACATAGCCGGAGGACTTTGACGTCGCATAATTCCGCTATTTGATTGGTGTATGTTTTGTTCTGTTTGATTACTCGCTCTGATGCAGCAATCGGGTGATGTAGCTTCGATAGAATTGAAATTCATTTAACTGTCGCATCTCAAACGAATCTTGTATAGATTTATCGACAGGCAAATTGATAGAGAGCTCCTCACGAATACTTCCAGGGCGAGATCTCATGACATAGATGCGCTGAGATAGAAATATTGCTTCCTCAACATCATGAGTAATCATTAAAATAGTAATACCTGTTTGTAGCCAGACTCTCATCAGGAACTTTTGCATGGCCTCTTTCGTTTGCACATCTAGAGCGCCAAAAGGTTCATCTAAGAGTAAGATCTTAGGCTCACAAGCCAAAGCGCGAGCAATAGCGACTCTCTGCTTCATTCCTCCTGATAACTCTTTAGGATAGCTCTGGGAAAACCCCGAAAGTTCTACTACGCTCAGGTAATAACCAACTTTCTGCCGCAATTGCTGACGGGGTGTTCCTTGTAGATCGAGTCCAAAGCCAACGTTCTGAGCAACTGTCATCCACGGATATAAGGTATACTGCTGAAAAACCATCCCTCTATCAGCTCCAGGCGCTGATACTGGGTACCCGTCTACCTGAATCTCGCCATCTGAAGGAGTATCCAGCCCAGCAATCAGACGTAACAGTGTAGATTTGCCACAGCCGGAAGCTCCAACCATGCAGATCAGTTCTCCTCGCTTGACATGAATGTTGATATCTTGGAGAGCTGTGATTTTACCTTGACGGGTAGAAAAGCGTTTACTTAACCCAGAAATAGTCAAAGTCATTGCTAATAAAGCCCTTGCTGAAGCCAACCAAAGAACAGTACATCTTGAATTGTTAGTCGATGCTCCATCGACAGGTTTTGTGCTGTAGCCAACGGCAAGTCATATCAATAGAAAATCCAATTAGACCTAATACAATTAGGCAGGCAAAAATCTCATCAGTTTTAAAGAATCGTTGTGCTAATAAAATACGTTTACCTAGACCTTGCTCAGCAGCCACAAGTTCAGCCACTACCAGCAGCGACCAAGAAGTAGCAATATTTACTCGAAAGGTGTCAATGATGCTAGGTACAACATAAGGTGCAATGACTCGAAAAAGGACCTGCCGCCGTACCCCACCAAGGGTATAAGTCGTTTCAATCAGCTCCTTAGGAACAAATTTTACGGCGTCCATAATCATCAAAATATTGAAGAAAATAGTACCGATGAAAATAAGGGCGATTTTGGGTTCTTCCCCAATCCCTAAGTAGATCACAAACAGCGGAATAAAAGCCGGTGGTGGCATATACCGCAGAATACCTAAAATAGGTTCGAGCAGGGCTCGAATACTGGCAAAGGCACCCATAGCGATACCAATTGGAACAGCTACTATTGCGGCTAAGCTAAATCCTGCAAAAACGCGAATTATACTCGTGGATGTATCTTGCAATAGCAGCCCCGATGTCCAGAGAGACTTAAGTGCACTAATAACCTGTAAAGGCGATGGTAAGAATTGAGAATCGACGATTTGAAGAGATGACAAAAATCCCCAGAGAAAGAGGGGAATTGCGATAGAGAGCCCTAATAAGCGCCAGCGTAAAGAAGGAGGGATGTCTTCAGCAATACGCCAGAAAACATTACTAGAAACTCGCTTTGGAGCAGGCTTGGAATGTACAGTATAATGGGAGAAAACACTACTCATAGTAATAATTCTGGTAAGAACTGGTTGGTCGAGATGAGAGCATTCACTCACGCACTCCCATCTTTAAAAATAATTCAGACAAGCATTTAAGCATGCCTTGCATTTTCAGGCATTACTAAGGTGCAACGTAAGCCCGAACAAAAGATTTATCAAACAGCCCATCAGTGCTAGGAATCTGCTGGACAAATCCAATATCTGTAATGAATTTAGCTATTTTTTGAGCGGCAAAATTGAGATGCTTCATAGAATTTCCTGAGGAAAACGCTTCTAAGTTGTCTTGTGGGGTAAACATTTTGACACCTGATTGGAAGTTTTGAATTTCATTAGCTGAAATCCCTGCCCGCTTAGCCATAATCTCGTAGGATTTCTGTGGGTTAGAAGCAATAAATTCGAGAGTGTCATACCAAGTATTAACAATGGCTTGAACTTGCTCGGGGCGCTCATCTATCAGAGTTTGGCTCATTACGAGAAGGTCTGGAATTGCACCTGGAAAGTCCTTTGAACTTACTAGCTCTTTGCTCCCGTTCCGTTTCAAAGCTGTCTGCGTAAATGGTACCCAAGCCGCAACAGCATCTACTTGCCCCACAGCAAATGCGACAGCAGCAGCACCTGTCTCCATATTTAAGATGGTAATTTCATCACGCGAAAGCCCTTCCTCTTCTAGCGCTAAGCTGAGTAAAAAGTCGCCAACGATTCCTTCCTCTAAAGCTACTTGACGCCCCTTCAAGTCAGCAACAGAATTCACTTCTTCTGCCACAATTATTTTGTCATTTCCATCCGAGTTATCATTGACTAGAACAATAACTTCGCCGTTTCGAGCACTGGGAGCAAAAGTAATTGTCTCACTAAGGGTTTGAGAGTTTGCATCTAGCTGTCCGGCTACCATAGCTTCTAAGGAAGTCAAAGCACTCTCGAACCATTTAAGTTCAACATTGACTCCATTTGCTGTAAATAAGTCTTCCTCTTCTGCGATCGCCCATGGCAGCCACCCTATCCAATTGCTGTAGCCTAACGTAATGGGATCGCCAGCGACTGATACTGGAACATCTGACAATGCATTGGGAGTAGGGTTTGAAGTGGCGCAACTGACAACTACCATTAGGCTGCCGAAGACGAGACCTAAGCGGGTCAACCATTTGGAAATCTTCATGTGAATGTCCTTTAAATCGCGAGCAAGACTCAAGTGGCTAGAAAAACTTCAGATACCGCTGAATTTCCCAGTCAGAGACATGGTTGTGGTACTCTTCCCATTCGTTAAGCTTGTAGTCGATAAAAGCTCGATACATAGATGAACCCATGACCGTTTTGCTTAAGGGGTCAGCGGCAAATGCAGTGACGGCTTCATCCAATGTCCGTGGCAGCATTTCAATACCTCGAACCTTCAATTCATCGAGAGTGCAGTCATACATGTTTTCTGTGTGAGGTTCTCCCGGATCGAGCTGTTCTCGAATGCCTTCGAGACCTGCGGCTAGCATCATGGCTGCGCCGAGATAAAGATTGGTTGAAATATCAGCGGCGCGGCATTCGACTCGCCCACCTGCTGAAGGAATTCGCAGCATGTTAGTACGATTATTGCCGCCATAGCAGATATAGACTGGTGCCCAAGTAGAGCCAGACATTGCCCCCTGTCGCACCAGTCGCTTGTAGCTATTGACGGTAGGACAGGTGACTGCACAGATGGCTGGAGCGTGACGCAGAATTCCGGCAATAAACTGGTAGCCCAAGGTAGATAATTTGCAGCCTCTAGCATCGTTGAACTCGACAAAGAGATTTTTACCTGTTTCGAGATCTCCTAAGGACATGTTGTAGTGGGCACCGCTTCCAGTTCGATCGGCCGCTAGTTTTGGCATGAAAGAAGCAAAATAGCCGTGCTGTCGCGCAATTTCTTTCGCCATTAACCGAAAAAAGGTAAAGCGATCTGCCATTGTGAGGGCATCACTGTAATTGAAATCAATTTCAAATTGGCCTTGGGCATCCTCATGGTCAAAGGAGTAAACATCCCATCCCAACTCATTCATAGCGGTAACTAGCTGGTCAATCACAGCATAGTTATCGAGCAACGTGGGGACATCATAAGCAGCTTTAACTAGAGAATCGCGATCGCTAACTGCACTAAACCCTCCACCTTCTCGATCTTTAAGAATAAAAAACTCTGTCTCGACCCCTAAGTTGCAGATAAACCCCATCTCAGTCGCCTGCTGCACTACACGCTTGAGAATATTGCGAGAACACGATTCAAAAGGCTTTCCTTGGAGATAAAGATCGCTTGCAAACCAAGCAACCTCCCGGTTCCAGGGCAAAATAGTAGCGCTATCTCGGTCGGGATAAGCCGCTACTTCGTCATCATTAATAGATTGAGGAATACCTTCTAATGCGGCTCCAGTAAATAGCTCAGAGCCTTCCAGCATGTTATCTAGGTGCGTCAGAGGCACCATCTTTGCTTTACACATGCCATGTAAATCAACATAGCTAGCCAAAACGTATTTAACTCCTTGCTCCTTTAAACGTGCTTTAAGAGAGATACGCTCAGAAGTAGAACCAGAAACACGAGCGGGATAAGTGAGAGTCATTAGAAATCTCTTTAGTATGATAGAAGTAGATACATCTCAATCGGCATGACGGCAAAATGAGTTTGGAATTAGCAAGCCTATTAGGTCATCGGTACGCTTGGTGGCATTGTTTCCAGAGGAGTTTTTTCTACTAAAGCCTTTTTGAGCTGCTGACTGAGAGTCTCAATACAAGCGTCTAAAAGTCTTCGTCCAAATTGCGTTGTTGCATCACTCGGTTTGCCAACCCCACCATAAACACTCTCATCAGCAACAGTGTAAGAAAAAAAGCAGTGGGATGAGCGATCGGGCTCATCTTTTGCTTTTTCAGACTGCACTAAGTCTGGCCTCACCGCCATCATGACGGATGTTTCAGCGCAGTTAGCGTGGAAATTAGCTGCGTCCTGTTGATATAACTCGTTGATGTTGGAGGAGATTTCCCAGAGCGAACGAAGAGCAATTTTAAGCAATGGATATCGGTGACGGATATTTTCTAAACCACATCGTAGAGGTGCCCAGTTGGTATAGTGCCCATTGAGTATCACCAGTCGGCTGAATCCAGCGTTCACAATCCACTCAGCAATCTCTAAAACTATGGCAGAGAGAGTTTCAGGGCGAAGGGAAATAGTTCCAGGCCATTTTGAAGTATGGCCTAGGGAAACGCCATAAGCTAGAGGCGGCAGCACGGGAAAACCTGTCATGGCCGATACTCCCTCAGCCACAGCCATGACGGAAAATGTATCTACACCGACGGGAAGATGCAGAGAATGCTGTTCCGTCGCGCCTATCGGCAAGATGACTAAGTCTCGTCCGCTTTCTCGTAGAGCCGCGATTTCTTCCCAAGTCAGTTCCTCCCACAAGACAGGTCGATCCGTAGTCTGAGCAAGCTTATTCATAGTTGAAGGATGAATTTGACGACTGGACTTCTGGATACTGCGATTCCTTGTCTTGCTCAAACACAAAGAAGACAAGAGAACCAGGCATTTGGCTATATTCAATTAGCTTGAATTACAAGATGGATACAACATAGCGGATTCGACAAATCCATATTGATATATATGCTACAAAGTTAGAAATATAGACGCCTGATTAAGATTCCCTTATTTCAGAGGTAATTTATTTAATGAAATCGCAGACTTTCATGCCTGCTACAAAACGTTCCAGTTCAGCGCTTGAGCCTGATGACATCAGATCGGATCGGCAAATTATTGAATTTCTGCGAGAAGACGGACAGATGGCGGTAATAGTCATCGCTAAACACAACCATTGCTAAACGGATAGATATTCCAGAAACAACAGCACGCGATCGCGTGCAGCGCCTGATTCAAGCTGGAACTATCAAGCTGCTAGTATGGCCGATCCCAGAGAAGCTCAGCTTCTACGGGGCTCGGGCACTCGTTCTCGGTCCCGAAAGCGCAATAGATCGCAGGAGAGCGCATCGAGTCAGCCCACTGATATGATGGTGCCGGTCACTGGGTGAATGGTGGTGGGACGAAATCAGCGATCGCAATCTCGACCGGCGACCCAACCGGACTCGCCGCCCGACCCCGAGCTGAAGCTTAAAGACAGCGCCCTACCCCCTCCTCCCTGGCTGTTGAGAACCCTGTCGATCGTGGCCCTATCCTTTACGATTCTGGGGCTCGAATTCATTCTGGACGGGCTCGTGCGCGGCACTACGCTGCCCTTCAATAGCGCGCAGGTTCCCACCTATGTTCCCGGTGGCATTTTTCTCTTGCTCGGCCTGCGCAATCTGTGGAGTTGGCACAAGATGAAGCAAGCCCTCGATCGCTAACTCGCCCTCTTGATGTCTAGTCGCAAGGGGGGTCTGCCAGAATTCCAACTGGCCGAGAGACTGCTGGTGCGGCACTACGACATCGCTCAGTCTGGGTACCAGCTTGCCGAAACTTATCGCTGGATACCGCACTGAGCTTAAACTGGGCGGTGGCAGCAGACGGCATTTCCATGCCTTTGATGCTTCTGGCTGGATTCGTCAATACCTTCGCTATTTGGGCGGCGTGTCGAGTGAAGCAAAAGGCAAGTCTTTTCTTTGCCCTAGTGTTGATACTGTTTGCCGCTCAGATAGGCGTCTTCGCCGCCCGCGATTTGCTCTTGTTCTTCCTGATGTGGGAGCTGGAGTTGATTGTCGTATCGATAGACCTTACTTTTGGAAGTGGTCTTCCATGAAGCACTTTTTGCGCGCGAGCCAACTAACCGATCTGCAAAACTGTCTAGTGTATTGCCCACCTATTCATCAATCTGCCAGGGATCTTTGGCTAGATTCTCGTCCAAGATAGCCTTCGGACGCAGAACGCAGAGCAGGCGACCGAGGATCGGCAGGTCGGGCTCGGTCTCCTGCCAAACGATCCGCAATTGCTGCTTCTCCTCCACCATGAAATAGCCATCATCGCGCCAGTTGCGATCGTCGCGATCGATCGCCATTAAGAGTTCTCCCGCCAAGCGTTTATCGCTATAGCTGGGAAAATCCGCTAACTCTTCCCCATCAGCCAAGATCGCCACTACATCTGCAGCACTCATCAACACCTGCCAACCGGGCAGTGCTACCCAAGCCCCATTGCCCGAGAATTTGACCAGGCCGAATGCCCCCTCCGGTTCCACAATCGGGGCAGATTGTAAATCGGCTTTGCTCAGAGGCATGCGACCGACTACCGGCACAATCAGGGGCAATTCGTCTTCAGATTCCAATCGAAACAGAGGCAAGCGAGGGGCCGGACGGGCTTTGACTGTCGTAAAGTCGGTCAATAATTTTTCGAGCGCTTGGCGAGCGGCATCACTTGTCGCGAATTGGAGGCCGCGTGCGATGAGACGCGATCGGGCTTGCAGATCTTCCTTTTGCCGCGTCAAACGCCAACTTTGATATGCCACAGCATCGCCCGGACTGGAATCGTAACCCTCGGGAAGCTGCTTGAGGCGAGCGTAGTCTTTGATTGCTTTAACTGCGTCGCGGGTTTGTTCGAACTCGAGATTGTGTTTGAGGGCGAGTTCGGCAGCAGCAGCGCGATCGCCCTGGGCCAGCAATCTTAATTCGTACAAGACATCGCTACCCCGAATGCCAAAATGGTCGAGCACAGAGGCAGGAGCAGCTTCAGCTTCGATGGATCGAAAGACTTGAGCGGCGACAATGATTTGATTTTGCTGGATGGGCTCGAAGCCGGTGTCTTCAAAGATTTGTTGGGGGGAGAATTGAGCCTTTTGCAAGTGCTGGCAGGCTTCTCCCCACTCCACCCAGTTGCCTTGCTTGCGGCGCAGCTTAATGATGAGCGCTTCTGTATCGATCGCGGGATTGGTCTCGGGCATTGCAGTTTTGACAGGTTAGAAGAAGGGGGACAAGCTGCCCCTCTCTCCAATAGTAGTTGAGCGATCGCCCCAGCTCTTGTCTGCGATCCCGATTAGCTGTCAAATAATTTTGGACAGCTCTAAGTCAGCAGACTAAAGGCAATCAGTATTAGCAAAGCCGTTGAGAGGCCCACGATCGCTCTGATTTGTTCCGTAGACATAAGACCGACCTTCTGCTCCAGTTGGGATTGCAAGCCTGCAGGGACCCGCACTTCAGATGGGTGTGCAGTGTAGACACCCTAATGTGCCCACTCGATTTAGGAATCCTGCGATCGCTTCCAAACGCTGCCGGGTTCTACGAGCGCATGGGAGCCCGACAAGTGGGTCAGCTCGACAATCAGCCCAGAATTCTGCCTGTTTTCGAGATCGCGTTATAGATCCGCCGCGCGATCGCGATATGCCACACTCAAACTACTGCTGTCGCGATCGCTCGCCATGTTAGCCAAACGCATTCTGCCCTGCCTAGACGTTAATGCCGGTCGCGTCGTCAAGGGCATTAACTTCGTCAACCTCGTCGATGCGGGCGATCCCGTCGAACTGGCCCGCGTCTACAACGAAGCCGGAGCCGACGAACTGGTCTTCCTCGACATCACCGCCACCCACGAAGATCGCGGCATCCTCTACGACATCGTCCGGCACACCGCCGAACAAGTCTTTATCCCTCTCACCGTCGGCGGGGGCGTCCGCACAGTTGAGAATATCCGAGACCTGCTGCGAGCTGGAGCCGATAAAGTCAGCATCAACTCCGCCGCAGTCCGCACCCCCGAGCTCGTCAGCGAAGCCAGTACGTTATTCGGCCAACAGTGCATTGTGGTAGCGATCGATGCCCGCCGCAAAACAGGGGCAGACGAAGCTGGCTGGGAAGTCTACGTGCGAGGCGGTCGCGAGGCCACAGGGTTAGATGCGATCGCCTGGGCCAAAGAGATGGCCGCCCGAGGCGCAGGCGAAATTCTGCTCACCAGCATGGACGCCGACGGCACCCAAGCAGGCTACGATCTCGAGCTCACCCGCCAAGTGGCCGACTCAGTTGAAATTCCCGTCATCGCTTCGGGGGGGGCAGGTAACACCACCCACATCCGCGCAGCCCTCACCGAGGGCAAAGCCGAAGCTGCCCTCCTGGCATCTCTACTCCACTTCGGCCAACTATCCGTCCGACAAATCAAAGACGACTTGGCCGCCCATCAAATTCCCGTACGCTTTTAGAGGACTACTTCAGCACTGCCCCCTGGCGCTTGGCATGTTGGCGAAAGTAACCATCCAGTTTTGCCTTGCGCAAGTCAGTCCCTTTCAGCAGCGTATATCGCTGCGGTTCCTCTGAATTGAGATGGGAGAGTCCCAAGCGATCGCCCGTAAACCTCCAAACATACCAACCGGATAAAATCCCGGCAAACAATCCGGCTGCTCCCACCAGCAAATAGTTGCCGGTCAGAAAGTAGATTGCAGCCCCTGCAGCCCCAACTGCCAACAGCAAGCACAACAGTCCGCCAAGCATACCAGCCAGCGTGCGCGCGCCCCCCAGCACTCGAAACGCGATCTGCTTCCAAGCGGGGGGCGCACCGGTAAATAGCACCCCTCGCAAATCCGCGCCGCGCAGATCGGCCCCCGAGAGGTTGGTACCGCACAAATTAGCATTGCGCAAACTTGCACCCGCCAAGTTTTGCTTTGCCATATTGCGATCGCGCAGATCGGCCCCTACTAAAGACGTGGAGGGAGGTTTGACCTCAGCGGTGCGGCGCCCGTTAACCTGCCCAAAACCAGTGGGAGAGTCACTGTTGTGGCCGATGGCCCCTCGCTGGCGACCATTTACCCTCACTAAGGTGGTTTTGGATACCGTTGGTTGCTCCTCGCGGTAGGGAGAAATTGGCTGAAATCCACTGTCGATCCGACGGGCCGACCAATTTTGCGAAATCGGAATGCTATTGGGCGTTTTTGTCGGTGCGGCTGAAGCGTAGGTGGCGGTTGGACGTCGAATGGCAGCAGTGTCGCCGTTGGCCTGCTGCAATGCTCGCAGCACCGCTGTTGCGCTCTCGTATCGCTCGGACATGGACGGATGTAAGAGCCGCTCTAAAATTTCGGCGAAGCGATCGCTCAGCTCCAGTGTGTCGCGCCAGGTCCAGCAGCCGTACTGGTGATCGTAAAATTTGGTCGGAGATTGCTTGGTGAGTAGATTGACGCAGGTGGCCCCCAAAGCATAGAGATCGCTGGCTGGCCCCACCGTTTGCCCCGACACCTGTTCTGGGGGAGAAAACCCGAGCGATCGAATTGCTGTCACAGAAGAGGGCATTTCTTCCATGCCCGCGATCCCCATTTGTTTAACAGCCCCAAAGTCAATCAGCACCAGCCGCTGGTCCTCTTTGCGGCGAATTAGATTGGCGGGCTTGATATCGCGATGAACGGTGTTCTTACTGTGGACGTAACTCAGGATCAGCAGCATCTCTTGCATCACCTGCCGTACTTGCTCCTCTGACATCGGTCCGTTGCGGTGCAACTCATTCGAGAGGGTGGTACCCAGAACAAATTCCTGCACGAGGTAAAAGTGACCGCCTTCTTCAAAGTAGGCAAATAGTGTGGGAATTTGAGAATGCTCCCCCAGCTTTTCCAAGACTTGGGCTTCCCGCGTGAATAATTCTTTGGAGAGCTCTGCTACCTGCTCCGACGCATCGGCAACGCGCAACTGCTTGATCACTCGCCAGGGTTGCGACGGCATATCGCGATCGCGAGCCAAAAAGGTAGTGCCAAATCCCCCCTGCCCCAGCCGCTTGTAAGCCCGATAGCGATCGCGCAGGAGTAGTTTCATGCCGCAGGTGGCGCAGTGGGTCGCCGCTCGCTCGTTCTGCGGTTGAGAGCAATTGGGATTGAGACAGTAGCAAGTTTGCATGAACAGTGATTTCTAACCAATATGCTGCCCGATCGCAAAAGTGCCGGGCAATGCCACAATCTAACTGAGGAGTTCAATGGGTCGCCCGACACGAACGATCGAGCGAGGGTCGCAATCGAGGCTTGCAATCAACGGCCACCATCGATGTCGCTCTGCTGACTGCCACCATCGCCGCCGCTGATAGACAAGGCCAGAGTTAAGGCTGTGCTGCATAGCCGCGCACCTTAGTAGTACCCCAAAAGCCTGCTGCAATTGCGATTGTAGCGAAAATTACTGGAGGCAACCTTCGCTGGCTCCGAGCAGCAGCTCCTCCACACACTCCATTTGCCGTAACGATTCCAATGTCGCTGCAACACTACAACAAGCCCCTGACTGGTACACTAAATCCTTGGACTAACAGCCGATCGGTTGACGCAACTGAACGAGGTATTTCCGCAGGGATCGCCTGAGGCGATCTCCGATTTTGCTAGAGCATCTGAGAGAGGAACAGTGGACAACACATTAGGATTGCAAATTATTGAGGTCGTCGAACAAGCGGCGATCGCCTCCGCCCAGTTGATGGGGACGGGGCTAAAAGATGAGGCTGACGAAGCTGCTGTCGAGGCAATGCGGGAGCGGTTTAACCAAATTCAAATGCGCGGTCGAATTGTGATCGGCGAAGGCACCCGCGACGAAGCTCCCATGCTCTACATTGGAGAGGAAGTCGGCATTTGTACCCAGCCCAATGCTGCCGAGTTTTGCCGACTCGAAGAACTGACCGAAATCGATATTGCCGTCGATCCCTGCGAAGGAACTAACCTCGTTGCCACCGGTCGCAACGGCTCCATGGCAGTGCTGGCCATCTCTGAAAAGGGCGGTCTACTCAATGCCCCCGACGTTTACATGCAGAAGTTGGCCGCACCGCCTCAGTGCAGAGGCAAAGTGCATATCGACTACCCTGCCGCTAAAAACTTGCAGATTATCGCTGACTGCTTGGATCGCTCGGTTGAAGAGTTAGTTGTGATCGTGATGGACCGCTCCCGCCACGACAATTTAATTGCGGACATTCGCGCAACGGGTGCTCGGGTTCGCCTGATCTCCGATGGCGATATCTCTGCAGCCCTGTCCGCTGCCTTCAGCGGTACCGGCATTCACGCTCTGATGGGAATTGGTGCTGCCCCCGAAGGGGTTATTTCTGCCGCTGCCCTGCGTTGCCTGGGTGCCCACTTCCAAGGTCGTCTGATTTACGATCCCGAGGTGGTCAAGGCTGGTACCTATCTGCCTTCGATGGAAGAAACCGAACGGGAATTGCGGGAAAAAGGCATTGAGGACTTCGATAAAGTCTACGAAGCCGAAGAACTCGCTAGTGGCAAGGAAGTGCTATTCGCGGCCTGCGGCATTACCAACGGCGATTTAATGCGCGGCGTTCGTTTATTCAAGGGTGGCATTCGCACCGAATCTCTCGTTATTTCCAGTCAGTCTAAAACCGTCCGCTTTGTGGACACCATCCACGTCAAAGAGCATCTGCCCAACTACCTACAGTTGCGCTAGAGGCATCTCTCGACGCTATCGATTCAGGCGCCTGCGGCAATCTTGCAAGAACTGACCGGTTTCCCCGTGCAAAGACAGCAGATCGTCAGATATCTGCTGTCTTTGCATCGATCCGGCCAATCGCCTCTGGAGTTGAGGGGTTGACTCGCCCCGTACGTGTAGGAGTTGCTGTGCAAAGGCAAAAATATTTCGAAATGTAAACAAAAATGAGACCTAAAACTGTAACAACTCTTCAGCCAATTCCGCCACTTCTGGGTCGATACTGTGATTAATACTCAGGTACGCTTGTTAAAAGCTGGCCTAATAAAAAAACGTTTCATGCTTTGTTATTGTCTGGGTTGAAGCCTCCACTCTACTCTGCGCTCTCTACTCATCAAGATGTCGAACGCATCGATTTTAGGTAGAGCGTCGTTTGGGGTGGCTGCGCGGTTGCAATTGTGTTAAGTACAGCCGATGGCCAAGACATCTGTTCTCAGGGAGGAAATAGGGAAAGATATGTTCATTGCTGTTGTCGGTTTGAGCCACCGCACTGCCCCAGTTGAAATTCGAGAACAACTCAGTATCCCCGAATCCCAGGTTGAAGAGGCGATCGCCACACTCTGCGGCTATCCCCATATTGAAGAGGCCACCATCCTGAGCACTTGCAATCGCCTGGAAGTCTATATCGTGACCGGCGATATGGAGAGTGGCGTTCGAGAGTCGATGCAGTTCTTGGCGGAATTCAAGCAACTCAATTTGGCCAAGATCCGCCCCCACTTATTCACTTTGCTCTACCAAGACGCCATCATGCATCTGATGCGGGTGGCTGGCGGTCTAGATAGCCTCGTGCTGGGCGAAGGTCAAATTTTGGCTCAGGTGAAAACCGCCCAGCGGGTGGGGCAAAGCAGTAAGGGCATGGGTCGCATTCTCAATCGCTTGTTTAAGTCTGCAATTACAGCCGGTAAGCGGGTGCGCACCGACACAGATATCGGTACTGGTGCGGTCAGCATTAGCTCGGCAGCTGTGGAACTGATGCAAGCCAAGCAAGGCAGTCTTATCGACCTCAATATTGCTGTGGTAGGTGCAGGCAAGATGTGCCGCCTGCTGCTGACCCATTTGATTGCCAAGAAAGCCAACCGTATTACCGTCATCAACCGATCGCTGGAGAAGGCTCAAAAGCTCGTCTCCCATTACGATGTCGAGATGGCGGTAGAGCCGATTGAAGCGCTGCTCGAGTGTGTCGCCCGAGCCGATCTGGTCTTTACTGGCACGGGGGCAACCGAGCCCTTGTTATACAGAGAGTGCCTACAGCCCTTGTTGGATGGCGATCGCCTCATTTCGATGGTAGATATCTCGGTACCGCGCAATATTGCTGCAGATGTCGAGGAATTGCCCAACGTTCACTGCTATAACGTGGACGATCTGTCCGTCGTAGTCGAAGAGAACCGCGCCTATCGTCTCAAAATGGCAGAAAAAGCCGAGGCGATGTTGGAGGAGGAGGTCGACACCTTCTACGAGTGGTGGCGATCGCTGGAGACCGTGCCTACGATCAGTAGCTTGCGCGATAAAGTGGAGACTATCCGGGCGCAGGAGATGGAGAAAGCTCTGTCTCGCTTGGGCTCAGAGTTTGCTGAAAAGCATTTAGAAGTGATTGACGCCCTCACTCGCGGCATTGTCAACAAAATCCTGCACGACCCGATGGTGCAACTGCGAGCGCAGCGAGACATTGAAGCCCGCCGCGCTGCGATGCGCTCGCTGCAGGTTCTGTTTAATTTGGAATCGCAAAAGCAATTCCGACCGCAGGAGCGCTCTTAGGCTCGATCTCGGCTATCTGGCGGGCTGAATCTGAGAACGACGATCTCGTGCTTTACAAAATGATTTATTGTTTTAATATTCGAGCGGGCGATCGCAGGCATCGCCACTGATTGAGCAATGCTGTTTTGATAATTTTTAGCTGTCTGAAGGAGAACCATGTTTCGCGTATTGGCACCGTTTAAGAAGATCGCCACCTGGCTATTAGCGAGCGTCTTTGCCCTATTGGCCGGTTTCAGCTTCTCTCCCGCGCTAGCCGTCACCTTCTCCCCAGAAGATCGCACGGTTCAGTACAACGCCACTGAAACCAAAACCTATACCGAGGCGGAGTTAGATAAAGGTCGAACTCTGTTCAACCCCACCTGCGGCCACTGCCATATTGCTGGCGCGACCTATACCAATCCAGATATCGCTCTGAGTTTGGACGATCTAGCAAACGCTACCCCCCGCCGCGACACCGTTGAGGGCATTGTGGATTACGTCAAGAACCCCACCACCTACGACGGGCAGGAGTCATTAGCAGAATTCCATCCCAATCTCGATATGGACGATGTCTATATTGAGATGCGCGGCTTGACGGAATCCGATGTGGAACTCATTGCCGCTCACATCCTGCAGCAGGCAAAAGTGATTCCCGGCTGGGGTAAGTCTAAGAACGTCGCCCACGACTCTTCTTGGGGGCGACTCAAGGAGTAACGTCCTATCCTCGCGTCAGTCAAGGTTTATGAAAACTGTTGCCGCCTTCTTTTTAGCTATTGTCCTGCTGCTGCAGTGTGCAGCGCAGGCGGTGGCCAAACTCGATAACTATGTTGTTCACTATCTCCACGTCCGCGACCCCATTCAGTTGCCGCTGGATGCGCAAGGGACAATGGTGACTGTGACAGCAGAGGAGTTAAGCGACGGCAAGCGGCTGTTCGAGAGCAATTGCATCAATTGTCATGTGGGGGGGGCAACGTTGCCCAATCCGACCGTGACTCTATCGATGGATGATTTAGCTGGGGCGAATCCCCCCAGGACGAACCTGACAGCCTTGATGGAGTTCCAGCGGGAACCGATCGCCTATGACGGTTCTGAGGAAAGCTTTGAGTGCCGCAAGGTACCTGACGCCTGGATGGACGACATTACCCTTCTGAAGTTAGAAGCGTTTATCCTCAAGGCTGCTGAGGTTGCCCCCGGTTGGGGACCCAACATTTTGGACATGCCTCCTTTGTAGACTCCTTTGGGGCTAATTGATTGAGAGGGCGCGGCGATCGCCGAGCTTTTTTTAACGTCAGTTCGACAGGGGCTGGGGCTGGGGGCCAGACAGAGCCATCGACCTCAGGTTTTTTTACGGGCGAGCTCGGTCGGATAATCTCCAGACCTCGCAATGCTCGCCAACTAAAGCAAAAATTCTTCAATGGCAGCGGCTACACCATCGCGCTCGATCGCCGGAGCCACCCAATTGGCATGGGCCTGCACGTCTGCAGGGGCATTACCCATCGCCACCGCCGTACCGGCATAACCCAGCATTTCAATATCGTTGTGGCTATCCCCCACCACCATCACCCGCTCGGCCTGCAATCCCAGTAGATCCTCTGCCATATATTTCACAGCGATCCCTTTGTTAACCCCCGGATGAGCGGCTTCAAAGAAGGTGGGGACCGATTTGGTGAGATACAACTCTGTGGGTGAAAAGCGATCGCGCATCTGTGCCAACAACTCGTCAATCTTCTCAGTATTCCGAGTCATGCCGAGAATTTTGGTGGGCGGGGCGGTCAGAGAGTCTGTGTCGAGGTTAGCCAAATAGTTCAAGCGAACGCGGGACCGTTCGGCATACCAATCGCTGAGGGGGTTGGCTTGCCGAATATACAACTCGTCATCGATGTAGAGGTGGATGGCATCGAGGGAATGTTGCTCTAGCTGGGCTAACAGGGTTCGAGCCATCTCTAAAGGCAAATGGTGGTGGTGGTGGACTCTACCGTCGCGGGGATCTTTGAGCAGCGCCCCTTGATAGGCCGCTAAAGGCATGTCGGAGTCAATCTTGCGATAGAAGCGTTCTGCCGATTGGTACATGCGCCCAGTGGCGATCGCCACTCGAATGCCTTTGGATTTCACCGCCTCAATTGCATTGAGTACTGGTTCGGAGACTTCGTTGCTGTCCCCGGCGATCGTGCCGTCAATATCGAGCACCAATAGACCAATATCTCGACCCATGCCTGTCCCCACTCCCGCGCTTGCCAAGGCAAACGCATGCAAACTTCTCCATGCTAAAAGCTTGCGACCCAAACGCATAGCATCCCCCAGACTCGTCTTCAGCTAGGCCCCGTGCAGCCTGAAAGAAACGGGGTAGGATTACCGCAGCGCTGCATCCAGACTTTAACGACATGCATCTCTCCCCCCAAGAAAAAGACAAGCTGTTAATTTATCTCGCCGGTCAACTGGCTCGAGATCGGCGCGATCGCGGTCTCAAACTCAACTATCCCGAATCGGTCGCTCTACTGAGCTCGGCGGTTTTAGAAGGGGCTCGCGACGGCAAGTCAGTGGCCACCCTGATGAGTGAGGGGTTGGCGATCTTGTCGCGGGAGGACGTGATGCCGGGAGTCCCGGAAATGATTCCAGAAATTCAAGTGGAAGCGACGTTCCCAGACGGCACGAAATTAGTCACCTTGCACCACCCCATCCGTTGATTTCCCGCTGTTGCGATCGATATCTCGGCCAAGTTGTATTTGCTGGATGAATGCATTTCCCCTCGGGGGCTATACCGATTGACGATAGAATGCTGGAACGAATCGACAGCCTCCTCAGAAAGAATCGCTGTCATTCGCCAATTGCCTCAATCTCCCGCTTCACTGCGCGTCGATGGAGTAACCTGCGATCGCGTCAAGGTGCAGTAGGAAAAATTTGTTTGAACGGCTTCCCAAAGCTGCAGCTAGAACTTCGATCGTACCTATCTCACTCGACAACTTGTGAACTGGCCCCATTCCGATTCAACCCCCTCCACTTCTCAACTCAGGTTGGCAGCTCAGCAAGGTCAATTCCTCGTGACAGCAGAAGTTGCCCCCCCCAAAGGAGGCGATCCGAGCCATATGCTGGTTCGGGCAAAGGCTCTCAAGGGTCGGGTTCATGCCGTCAATGTGACCGATTCCAGTCGGGCAATGGCTCGTATGAGCCCCCTAGCGGCGGCGGCACTGATTCAACAGGCGGGGGTGGAAGCGGTGATGCAACTGGCCTGTCGCGATCGCAATCGTATCGCCCTACAGGGGGACTTAATGGGGGCAGCGGCATTCGGGATTCCGAATGTACTGGCCCTGACTGGCGATCCGGTAAAACTGGGGGACTGCCGAGATGCGCGACAGGTATCCGAACTCGAAGCGGTCCGATTGCTGGGGCTAATTGGCAAGCTCAATCGCGGTGTTGACTGCAACGAAAAACCGCTACCTGACGGTCCCGTTTCTTTATTTCCGGGGGCAGCCGTCGATCCGCAGCATCCCAATTTCAGTAGCTTGCAGCGCCGCTGCGATCGCAAGGTACAGGCTGGGGCCGAGTTCTTTCAAAGCCAGCTGATTACGGATTTCGAACGCCTGCAACTGTTTGTGGAAAAAATCGCCAACCCTTTAGGCAAACCCGTTCTGGTGGGAATTTTTTTGCTCAAATCGGCTAAAAATGCCCGTTTTATCAACAAGTACCTGCCGGGGGTCAAAATCCCAGATGCTACCATCGCTCGTCTCGAAAAGGCTGCCGATCCGTTAATGGAGGGGGTAGCGATCGCCGCCGAGCAGGTGAAGTTGGCTCGTCAACTGTGCCGAGGTGTTCATCTAATGGCAGTCAAGGCGGAGCACCTCATCCCGAAAATTCTCGACTGCGCCGGAATTGCTCCCCTGTAGGCAAACGATGCAGAGCTGCCATCAGCCCGAGTTCTGCGGGAGAGATGCGAGCGCAGATTTGCCGATCTTTGGGGTGGTTGTTGCTTGTCAATAGAGAAAGCACTGATTTCCAGTCTCGACAAAACCTGAAATCGATCTACCCGAAATAGGGAAAAAATATTAAGATCTGGTCTAAGGCAATAAATCCGACCTCAACCACTGATAGTACCCACAACGAGGCCAAACTGTGACTGTAGCTGTTGAAAGTCCCAAGCAGACCGTAACCCATAAGGGGTTTATCTTGTGGTTCACCGGTCTTTCGGGATCGGGCAAATCAACGGTCTCGATGCCCGTTGCCCGGGCTTTGAAAGAGGCCGGATGTAAGGTAGAGGTGTTGGATGGCGACATCGTCCGCACAAATCTCAGTAAGGGCTTGGGCTTTAGCAAAGAGGATCGAGATACCAACATCCGACGTATTGGCTTTGTCGGTGGTTTGCTCTCTCGAAACGGCGTGATTGCGATTACAGCAGCCATTTCCCCTTACCGCGAAACCCGCGACGATATTCGGGCAGAAACGACCAATTTCATCGAGATTTTTGTGGATTGTCCGATTGAAGAATGTGCCCGCCGCGACGTGAAGGGTTTATATGCAAAGGCATATGCTGGCGAGATCGAGAATTTTACAGGCGTAAGCGATCCCTACGAGCCTCCTGTCAATCCCGAGATTGTACTGAGTACCCGCGAAGAGCTCGTAGAAGAGTCGGTGCATAAAGTTTTGACTTATTTGGTCGATCGGGGATATGTTTCCCATATGCCCTAAAAAAGGTTGAGTGCTTCGGCGACGTTCCTCCCATTTCCCTGCTTAAGTCCTACCGGCCCCGCTCGAGCGGGGCTTTTTGTGGGCGAGGGAAATCCCAGCGCTCTCAATTTAAATGGGCAGTGGAGCTGCGATCGCTAGCAGCAATTGGCCAAGTTTCACTTTGACCGCCCACAATCACCCGCTCGATATCGACATATTCCAAGCTGAGCCGCTGAACTGCATTGAGCAACACATCCAAAGCTAACGCATCCGCTGTGCCTAAATCGAACCAGCAGCGCCCCCAATTCCCTTCATATTCCATCGAGCCCATATTGTGCATTAGCGAGGGCAGGCGATCGCCTTCGGTATCGTATTCCATATGGCTAATCTCTAACCCCGCCTCCTGCACCTGCAGGGTGCTGGCGTTGTATCCCCCCAACATTCCCACCGTGTACCAAGACTCCAAGACCTGTTCTAGGTATTGCTTATCCATTTCCAATGGTGCTTGTGGAAATTCGAACCAAATCCACAGATCCGACCAATTGCATTCCCGAAATTCAACTTGCATAAACGATTTACGTCTCGATATGAATGATACAACTCGATCGCCGATGCGATCGTCAATAGCACTGCAGGGCTCAAGATTCTCCAGCCATCACCACCGCACCAAAATCCGCTAGTAATCCCGCATTATTGCGCAAAACGCACAATAAGTTTAGGCGGTTGGTCCGCACCGCAGGATCTTTATCCATCACCAAGACCTCATCAAAAAAGGCTGCGACTGCTGGAGCGGCCTCCAACAGCGCCTGCACCAGAATGGTGTAGTTTTGTTCGCGGACTGCCGTTTGTCCCCGCGCATAGATTGATTGGCTAGCTGCGAAGAGATTTTTTTCTGCTGGTTCCTGCAAGCGCGACGCATCCACTGCTGCTGCCGGATCGAGTACTTCTGCCGCTAAATCGCCTTTCTCTGCCAAACGGGCGGTGCGGTTAACGGTGGGATAGAGCAGCTCTAGCGTACCCCCTCGGCGCAGTTGCTGCAGGTACTGCGCCCGTTGCAGCGTGCCCTGCAAGTCTTGCAGCGATCGCCGTACCTTCTCGGGGTTAGTCGGCTCGACCACTGCATCAATCAAGTCGTAATCGAGACCAAAGTCTTCCTGCAGAAGCGTTTGCACCCGCTGCCCAAAGAATTCGAGCAAGATATTGAAGGTTGCGGGGGGGTCGCTGGCAAAGGTAGATGTCGCCTCGACGAACAGCGCCAATAGATCGATCTCGAGATCGGCCTGCCACGCAATTGAGAGAATGCTGTTGGCGGCGCGACGCAACGCAAACCGATCGCTCGACCCGCTCGGAATCTTGCCGATGCTAAACAAGCCCACCAAACTGTCGATCCGATCGGCCAGCCCCACCACCTGACCCGCAAGGGCGATCGGCAGGCGATCGCCTGCCCCCAAAGGCCAATAATGCTGCTCGATCCCGTCCGCCACTGCAGCAGACTCCCCCCCCTGCAATGCGTAATCGCGACCGATGACCCCTTGCATTTCGGGGAACTCGTACACCATCTGGGTAACTAAATCTGCCTTACACAAATGGGCCGCGCGCAAGACATCCGCTGTGTCGCCTCGATTCAATTGGAGCTGCCGTGCAATCCAGCCGCTAATCTGCTCGATGCGCTTCACCTTGGCCAGCACAGACCCCAGTGACTGTTCGAAGGTAACTTGCTCCAGTCGATCGACAAAGGCATCTAACGGTTGTTTGCGATCTTCGTTATAGAAAAATCGCCCGTCTTCCAATCGGGCTCGAATGACTCGACCGTTCCCGGCAGCAATTTCCTCCGCTTGGGCGGGATCGCCATTCGAAATGGTAATAAAGTACGGCACCAGTTCTGCGGGCCGATCTGCCGGATGCAGGGAGAAATATCGCTGGTGTTCCACCATCACACTTTTGATGACTGGCACCGGCAATTCTAGGAATTCCTCTTCAAACGAGCCCAATACCGCAGTCGGCCATTCCACCAAATCGGTTACTTCTTCCAAGAGGTCTGCAGGCATAGAAGCCACACTGTTGGCCGTTTCTGCCACGGCCTGCACCTGCGCCACAATGGATGCCTGTCGCTGCTCCCGATCGACCTGCACGAAACCTGACTTGAGGGTTTCTACATAGGCTTCGGGACTGGCGATGTCTAGTGGCTCGGGATGAAGAACCCGGTGGGCTTGGCTGGTGCGGCCGGAGCTGACAGCTTCGATTTCGAGCGGGAGGACGCGATCGCCCCACAGCGCCACCAACCATCGAATCGGACGGGGAAAGCGAAACTCGCCGTTGCCCCATCGCATCGCTCGCTTGGCCTCCAATCCGGCAATCCACTGAGGGACCAACTGCTGCAGGAGTTCGGGCGTGGACTTCCCCTCAATATATTTGGTGGCAAAGACAAATTTGCCTTTTTTACCCACTTCTCGCAATGCGATCGCATCGAGATCGATCGCCTGCTTGCGGGCAAATCCCAAGAGGGCTTGGGTGGGTTTGCCATCGTTGTAGGCAATGCTCGCGGGTGGACCCTTAATCTCTTCAGCGCGATCGGGTTGGCGCTCGGGCAGGTCGGACAGGTAAACGGCTAACCGACGTGGCGTTCCGTACACCTGCACTCGACCCGCTGCTAAATTGACCTCAGCCAAGCTAGCAGCAATCTTCTCTCTCCACTGCGCGATCGCGCTGCGAACAAAACTAGCCGGAAGTTCTTCCGTTCCGACCTCTAATAGAAAGGAAACCATAGACGCGATCGCCCCGAGGTTTGCCCAAACGACAAAAAACTGCCTCCCCAGTCTATCAGCCTGCAGCCTCCCCGTACTTCGCAGATGCGGGCGGCGGCATTCCTGCTGGGGAACCCCTACAATCCTTGGTGATCGGGTACTCCCGTCCGATCGGTTCAAAGAGGTTTAGGCGTGAACGAAAGTCGTTACGAATTCAATGCTGCCGAAAGTCAAACGCTGCGAAAACTGGCCCAGGCAATGCATTATCTCAGCCTTGCGTTGATCGTGCTCGGAATCGCCATCTTGACTAGCGGCACGGCCTCAGCGCTTCGGTTTCGCGTCTTCACTCCGTTTCTAGCTAGCAGCTTGCAAGCATTCATCCCAATCTTGTTTGGTATTTGGACGGGAGAAGCTGCCAAATCCTTTCAGCAAATTGTGACGACTGAAGGACACGACATCGACAATTTAATGATGGGCCTAAAAGAGCTGCACAAGTTGTTTTCACTGCAATTTGGCTTGCTGTTGGTGGTGTTGGCCATGGTGTTAGTGACGGCGATCGCCTCCTCGATTGCCCAGTCATAGTTTGTTCGTTGCCAGAATAGGATCCCGTTCTGTCCGGTCAATATCCCAGCGATCGCAGCCCTCCAGAGCGAATCCAGCCAGTCTAGCGCCCATTTTGTGAGAAATCCCAGTACAGTAATAGTCCTACGAAGATCGAGAGGACACCCGAGCCATGCAAGTGTTGGTGGTGGGATCTGGCGGGCGCGAACATGCTCTGGTGTGGAAGCTGGCCCAATCCAAAACCGTGACGAAACTCTATTGCGCTCCTGGCAACGCTGGTATTGCCCGAGAACCCAAATGTCAATTGCTGCCCCTGTCGGTCAGCGATATTGATGGACTCGTGCGGTTTGCGACTGTTCAAAACATTGGCCTCGCAGTCATCGGCCCAGAAGTTCCTTTAGTAGCTGGAATTGCCGATCGGTTTCTCGCTGCCGGTCTCGAGGTCTTCGGTCCCAGCCAAGCTGGCGCGCAGTTGGAAGGCAGCAAAGCTTGGGCTAAAGACCTAATGCTAGAGGCTGGCGTTCCGACGGCTAGGGGCAGCGTTTTTGAGGACGAGCCCTCGGCGATCGCCTATTTAGAATCCCAATCCGCCCCTATTGTGGTGAAGGCAGACGGCTTGGCGGCGGGGAAAGGGGTGACAGTGGCCCAAACGCGCGAGGAGGCGATCGCTGCCGTTCGATCTCTGTTTGCCGGTAGCCTCGGGGCTGCAGGCAGCCCCGTGGTGATTGAAGATTGTTTGATGGGTCAAGAGGCTTCAGTGCTGGCGTTTACTGATGGCAAACGGATCCTGCCCATGATTGCGGCTCAGGATCACAAGCCGGTGGGAGAAGGGGATACCGGTCCCAATACAGGGGGAATGGGGGCTTATGCCCCCACGCCCGTGGTGTCTTCAGAGGTGATGGAACGGGTGCGATTGCAGGTGCTCGAGCCGGTGTTGGCAGCATTGCGCGATCGCGGCATTACCTACAAAGGCATTTTGTATGCGGGCTTGATGATATCTCCCGAGGGGGAGCCATCTGTCATCGAATTCAACTGCCGGTTTGGCGACCCCGAAACGCAGGTGGTTTTGCCCTTACTCAAATCCGATTTGGCGGAAGTGATGTTGGCCTGTGTTGAGGAAAGGCTGGATGAAGTGCGGTTAGAGTGGCACGACGGCTATGCCGCTTGTGTCGTGATGGCGTCGGGGGGATATCCGCAGGCTTATGAGAAAGGAAAGGCGATCGCCGGTTTAGAGGCCGCAACGGCCACTGGCGCGCAAGTGTTTCATGCCGGGACTGCCAGTAGCGGGAAAACGGGTGCGATTGTGACTGATGGCGGGCGCGTATTGGGGGTGGCTGGACGGGGAGAAACCTTGCAGGCCGCCCTCGAATTAGCCTATAGAGCTGTGCGCGAGATTCGCTTTGAAGGAGCTTATTTCCGCTCGGATATTGGGTTTAGAGTGCTGTCCTAACTCGATTCTGCTGTATCTGAGGTTGAGTGACGAAGCCTTTTTTCCAACTTTTCCTCCCATTTCGGATCGCTTGGATCTATGCCGATCGTTCGCCCCGTCAAATTGGAACGATCGAGACAAGACTCATCGAATCATAGTTGGCTAGTGTCATGGCTCGTAACCTCCTTTAGGTTTAATCTCAAAGTCAAGACCTTCTCCAGCATTGAATGAAGAATACAGTATGCCAAACTGCGATCGCCCAAACAGCGGACCGTTACCAGTCCGCTGTTTCGGTTAGCTGTCAGTGGGATTAAAGCGCAGATGTTGTAGCTAAGTCCTTAGCCTGCTGCTCGACAATAACCGTATCGACAATACCGTAGTCCTTGGCTTCCTCCGCCGACAGGTAGAAATCTCGCTCCACATCCCGCTCGACCTTCTCCAAGGGTTGTTTGGTGTGCTTGGCCAGAATGCTGTTGAGACGTGTTTTCACCCGCAGCACTTCCTTCGCCTGAATCGCCAAATCGGATGCCTGTCCGCGCATGCCCCCCCCCGAAGGTTGGTGGATCATAATGCGGGAGTTAGGCAAGGCCACTCGCTTACCTTCTGCACCCGCCGCCAGCAAAAACGCCCCCATCGACGCCGCCAAACCGACGCACACCGTCGCCACATCCGACTTAATGTGCTGCATCGTGTCGTAAATCGCCAAGCCAGCCGTGACCGAGCCGCCGGGGGAGTTAATGTACATCAAGATATCTTTACCGGCGTCGCTGGAATCCATATACAGCATCTGGGCCACGACAGCATTAGCGGTCATATCGTCGATCTCTTCGCCGATAAAAATAATCCGCTCTAGCAGCAGGCGGCTGTAGATACTAATCCACTCTGTATAGGCTTGCCCCGGAATGCGATAGGGGACTTTAGGTTCGCCAATGGGCATGACTCAATACCTTTGTGGTTGCGACAACGATTCGTTAGACAATCTGGGTTCGAAATCAAGAACGCGCAAAACGCAAGCCGAAGCGAGCGTTCAGTGGCTGGCATCGCTAGCCAGCGATGCCAGCCACTGGCGCGGGCAGATCTTTGGCACTGCTCAACACCGTATCGATCAGACCGTAATCCTTGGCTTCTGCGGGGGTCATGTAGAAAAAGCGATCGATATCCTTTGCAATCCGTTCGACAGATTGCCCCGTCGTCGTCGCCAATTTATTCAGCATCATGTGCTTGATCGTCACCAACTCCTCAGTCTTAATCTGAATGTCGGTAGCTTGGCCGCGAGTGCCGCCAAACGGTTGGTGCATCATAATGCTGGCGTTGGGCAGACTGGCACGCAAGCCCTTTGTCCCCGAGGCCAAAAGCATCGCAGCCATACCGTAAGCCTTGCCAATGCAAATGGTGTGGACGGGGGGAGCGATATAGTTCATCGTGTCGGCGATCGCAAAAGCGGCGGTGTCGTAGCCGTAAGTCCCGGTCGAGCTGATGTACATATAAATGGGCTTGGACCGGTCGTCGTACTGCAAATACAGCAGTTGAGCAATAATCAGCTTCGGCACATTAATGGCAATATCTGCCTGTTGAACGAGGGGAAGACCCAAATAAACAATCCGCTCGTTGAGCAGTAGGGATGGTAGATCGGGGGGGGGAGTTCGAATGGGGGAACTGCCCGCGTAATAGGCCGCTTGCATGGCTTGGAGCGAGGGAAGAACGTTCATAAATCTCCGCAGCTGCAAAAATTAATTGCTTTCAACAATAGCCAACCTTGGGGATGAACCCAGTTGTTGGCGAGGGAAGGGATTTAGCTTGGCATGGGAGCGTCAGGATCGAGCCTAACGCCCCCCTCAACCTAGCCTTCAGCCCCCTGTGAAACGAGCACGCGATCTTCACCCGATTCTTCGTCATTCATAATCACTTTGGGCTTGTCATCCTCATCCAGGTCGAGAGTAGCCGAATTGCCTTCGACGATCTTCCCGGAAAGGATTTGTTCGGCCAGAATATCTTCCATCAACCGCTGAATGGAACGACGTAACGGTCGAGCGCCGTAACTGGGGTTATAGCCCTCTGTCACAATCAAGTCTTTGAACCGATCGGTCACCGTCAGAGCAATATTCCTTTCAGCCACGCGATCGAACACTTCCTTGAGCAGGATATCGGCGATCTCCTTGACCTCGTCCTTCGTCAACTGGCGGAAGACGATAACCTCGTCCAAACGATTGAGGAATTCGGGGCGGAAGTACTGCTTCAGCTCCTCGTTCACCAAAGAGCGAATGCGATTGTAGTTGGCATCGTCCTCGTCGGTGTTGAATTCGAAGCCCAACGAACCGCCACCTTTTTCGATCACCTTCGAACCAATGTTGGAGGTCATGACCAACAGGGTGTTTTTAAAGTCCACCGTGCGCCCTTTGGCGTCAGTGAGGCGACCGTCTTCGAGAATTTGCAGCAGCATGTTGAAGACATCGGGGTGCGCCTTCTCGATTTCGTCGAACAGGACGACGGTGTAGGGACGGCGGCGAACCGCTTCGGTCAACTGACCGCCCTCGTTGTACCCCACATAGCCAGGAGGAGAGCCAATCAGCTTGGAGGCAGTGTGGCGCTCCATAAACTCCGACATGTCTAGACGGATCATGGCATCTTCGGAGCCGAAGAAGTAAGCGGCTAATGCCTTAGTCAGCTCGGTTTTACCGACACCCGTGGGACCGGAGAAGATAAAGCTGGCAATGGGACGATTGGGGTCTTTGAGGCCGACGCGAGCGCGGCGGATGGCCCGAGAAATCGCGCGCACCGCTTCGTCCTGACCGATGATGCGGTTGTGGAGGGTGCCTTCCATTTCCAAGAGGCGCTTGGACTCGGTCTCGGTCAGCTTAGAAACCGGTACCCCCGTCCAGGAACTGACCACATGGGCAATATCCTCTTCATCCACATTGGGAATTTCTTCCCGATCGGCCATTTCAGCCCGCTTGGCAGCAGCGATCGCGCGGATCTCCTGCTTGATTTCCATCTCGCGATCGCGCAGTTCGCCCGCTTTATCGAAGTCCTGCCCCCGAACTGCATCATCTTTATCTTTGAGCAGTTGCCGCAATTCTTCATCCAATTCCCTGGCCGCCGGAGGCAATTGGGAATTGATCAGGCGCACGCGGGAGGAAGCTTCGTCAATCAGGTCGATCGCCTTGTCGGGCAAGAAGCGATCGGAAATGTAGCGATCGGATAGCTTGGCAGCAGCATCCAAGGCGTTATCGGTGATTTTGAGCTTGTGGTGCTCTTCGTAACGCTCCCGCAGCCCAAACAGAATTTCGATGGTTTCCGATACCGACGGTTCGCCCACCAACACCGGTTGGAAGCGGCGTTCTAAAGCGGCATCCCGCTCGATGTGCTTGCGGTACTCGTCCAATGTGGTGGCACCGATGCACTGCAACTCGCCGCGAGCCAGAGCGGGCTTGAGGATATTGGCAGCATCGATCGCCCCTTCAGCCGCCCCCGCCCCAATCAGGGTATGGACTTCGTCAATCACCAGAATGATGTTTCCGGCAGAGCGAATCTCATCCATGATCTTCTTGAGCCGCTCTTCAAACTCCCCCCGATACTTCGTGCCGGCCACCAACAGACCGATATCGAGGGTGACAACCCGCTTTTCGCCGAGAATATCTGGAATATCCCCTTGAATCACCCGTTGGGCCAAGCCTTCGGCGATCGCGGTTTTGCCGACACCGGGCTCTCCAATCAAGACCGGATTATTTTTGGTGCGGCGACCGAGAATCTGAATCACTCGCTCGATTTCTTTTTGGCGACCCACCACGGGGTCGAGCTTGCCATCATTCGCCAGTTGCGTCAGATTCGTGCCAAATTCATCCAGGGTTGGGGTCTTGGTGCGCCCTGACGATCCCGTAGACGAGACCTCGGCAGTCTCGCCCAACATCCGAATCACTTGGGTGCGAACTTTAGACAGATCGACGCCCAAGTTCTCCAAGACGCGGGCGGCCACACCCTCTCCTTCGCGAATCAGCCCCAACAGGAGATGTTCGGTGCCGATATAGTTGTGGCCTAGCTGACGGGCCTCTTCCAGCGATAGCTCTAAAACCCGCTTGGCCCGAGGCGTGAATGGAATTTCGACCGCGACAAATCCAGAGCCGCGCCCAATAATTTTCTCCACCTCAATGCGGGCATCTTTTAAATTGACACCCATCGATTTCAGGACTTTGGCGGCAACCCCCGTGCCTTCGCCAATCAAGCCCAATAAGATCTGCTCGGTTCCGACAAAGTTATGCCCGAGTCGCCGAGCTTCTTCCTGGGCCAACATGATGACCTTAATAGCTTTCTCTGTAAAGCGTTCGAACATACTCGCGATCCCCTTACCTGCAAGCGGCTGGTAAAGTCGATCGTAACACAGCTTTCCAGCCAAACCGAGGACGGTTAACCGTCCTCAGCTCGACAGATGCTGAGGGTTTAACGCGCCTGGAAGGATTCGAACCTCCGACACCGTGGTCCGTAGCCACGTGCTCTAGTCCACTGAGCTACAGGCGCTCGCTATAGGCAACTCCACCCAAAGGATGGGAATTGAAGGGGCCTTCCAAATCTTGCCGCAGAATGGTGTTTTTCGAGAACAACCTTATTTTAAGGGAAGATTTTGGCAGAGAACTCACCCTTCGAGGAGCGAGCGAATCGTATTGTAACACACCCGTTTTGGCATAGAGAAAAATATCTCAAGGCTTTATCTAGACGGGACTGGAGTGGATTCTCCCAACAGCAAAGCGGGGATCGCTCAACGGCAGCAAGCCAGTGCGATCGCCATTCAACTGAGAGGGCAACCTGCAATACTGGAAAAGCAGGTCATTACAGTTTTTTTGCGGACTCTATGTATACCATCGAACTCACGATCAAAGGCAGCTCGGCCATTCTGGCAGTGCAGCGCAAAGAGGAGCAGGACGCCGAGAAGGTCTATCGTCAGGTGGTCGATGCGATCGCGCAGGGAAAATCGGGAATCTTAGAATTGAGCTGCGAGCGCACTGAGAAGAAGGCGACTGTTTTAATAGAGCAGATAGCTGCCGTACAACTAACGCCGAAAACGTCCAAAACGGGGGCGACCGGCAGCCGCGCCGGATTCTTCGCACAGCTCGAAGATAAATAAACCAAGGATTCCGCCAGTTCCGAGTATTGCAGCTCCATCTCATGCCTTGCTGGGTTAGGTGGACTGCAGCCTCTCTGCGTCGGGCAGCAGGCAGGCGGTTTCTGCCAAACTGAAACCGGCCCACTCGATCTGCCAATCTGATTGGGCTAGTAACGCTTCATTCCCCGCTTTAGCGATCGATCGCCAACTGCTTATGGATGCATCATGCCTGCCCGAGTCACCCACTCGCCCCTATGCCATTGATATTGTCGATCTGACTTACGCTTGGCCCCAGCACGACCCTATATTGAAGAACCTTTGCCTGCAGGTGCCGCGCGGCGAGCTCTGGATGCTGTTAGGAGCCAATGGCAGCGGTAAGTCTACGCTATTGCAGTTGATGAGCGGACTATTGGAGATTCCCGAGGGTAGCTCGATTCAGCTCGATCGCCCACTCGGCTACGTGTTTCAAAACCCCGATCGACAGTTGGTCATGCCAACCGTAGGAGCCGATGTGGCGTTTGGCTTGGCGGGGGAAGCCCTTTCACAGATTGCCATTCGTCAGCGGGTGGGGGCCGCACTCGATAGTGTGGGCTTGCTCCATTTGATGCGTCGACCCATTTATGCCCTCAGCGGAGGGCAAAAACACCGGGTGGCGATCGCGGGGGCGCTAGCCCGCCGCAGCCGCTTGCTCCTGCTCGACGAGCCGACCGCTTTACTCGATCCCGACAGTCAGCGCGACCTCATTCGCCAGGTTCGCCAGCTCGTGGATACGCAGGGTCTCTCTGCTTTGTGGATTACCCATCGTTTGGAGGAACTGGATTGGGCTGATGGTGCCATCCTGCTGGCCAATGGCGCGATCGCCGAACGGGGACGACCGACTGTTTTGAAGGACCATTTGTCTCAACTTCTGTCTGCATAATCCGATACATACTAAGAGGCTACATAGGCAATGTTTCAGGTGCGACAAACAAAAACAATTTAACTGGCAATGGATGTTGATGTGGAATTTTGATGCCTTAACGAAAAGTTCACATTTAGATGTCACTCTATATTTTTAGAGGAGCTGATTGATTCCTAACTCCTATGTCTATGTCTGTAAGGTTTCGGACTCTCTCTCTAGGGGGCGGGGGAGGGAGGATCGGGAAATATCCTGAAATCCTCCAACTTGCAGGTGGTATCTCCGTGGATTCACTGATATACGCATCTTGGATAGCTGATTATATTATTTGCATTCACTTAGCATTTGCAAATGAATATTTAATCCAGTTGGTTCTGAGTCGGTAGCGACCGGGCTAACTTAACGCGACATCGAAGTCTAGCAGCCATTGCTGAGTTCTCGGGCTTTAACGGGTCTTTTGAACTACCCGCAATGGGGCTGCATTGAACCGAGTTCCGCCGTCGGTAATCTCGCGTATAGCTTCCTGTTTGGAAGTTTGTACGGCAACTGATGAAGGTAGGTTGTTGGGTTTGCCATGAAGACGTCATGACTTAGATATACAGGTGCTACACACGGGTCCGGGGATGTCATTTGCCTTGCGGCCTCGCCCTCAAACTACCGTTCCGCGAAGGATGAAATCTAATGGTAAATGCCCCTGCAAATCTGGTATCCGGTGCCCCCGGACAAGTGAGTAGCTTGCCAAAGCGCAAAGCAAGAGGCAGGGTGAGCTCCCGCGATAGCGAGCTGAAGGCGAAAACGATCGAGCTTTTGCAGCAATACAATAAGACCCGCTCTGCGACTGTTCGCAATCGCCTGGTGGAAATGAATCTGGGTCTAGTTCGCAAAGAGGCCCATCACTGGAAACATCAGTGCCAAGAGAATTATGACGATCTGATGCAGATTGGCTGTATTGGCTTGATTCAGGCGATCGAACGGTTTGACCTGTCTCGGGGCTTGGCCTTTAGCTCCTTTGCAATGCCCTATATTCGCGGCGAGATTCAACACTACTTGCGCGACAAGAGCCCCACAGTGCGCATTCCCCGCCGTTGGTCGGCACTGCTGCACCGCAGTAAGAAAGTGGTGGCTCAATTGCGTCAGGAGCTCGGTCGGTCTCCATTCGAGTCGGAAGTGCGGGAAGCGATGGAACTGACCCCCGATGAATGGCAGCAGTTCCAAGTGGCGAAGCAAAATCAGTCTACCCTCAGTCTCGATGCCCCCGTGCGTCAATCTGACAGCGAGGGCAGCTCGCTCGGAGATATTGTTCCCGATGCCCGCTACCAGAGCTTCCAATTGGCCCAGGAGGATCAGCTTCGCTTGCGTCAAGCCATGTCGCAGTTGGAAGAGCGAACCTGCAAAATTTTAGAGTTTGTCTTCCTCTACGATCTCACTCAGAAAGAGACAGCCGTGCGGTTGAATATCAGTGCTGTAACGGTGTCTCGCCAAGTCAAGAAAGGATTAAGCCAACTGGCTCAGTTGCTCGGGCAAGATGAGGACGCGAGTTAAGTTAAGGTAAGGCTGACTTGCACTTTAGCTCAGATTGATTTCTACAACTCAGTTTTCAGACAGCGACTTCGACCCTATTATCGAAGTCGCTGTTTTTTGTTTGCTTCTTCAAACAACTAGCTGAGAGCAAAGGCTCGGCAGGACTGGCTTAGCGGTCTAGCTGTGTAAAGCGGTAAAGAACGACTCCCGTATCAAAATCATTCTCGCTCGCAGCATAGCCCCGCAGCTCTAGTTCGAGAAAGGCGGCTTCAATATCGTCAAATTCTGCTTCTTCGAGTGCCGCGATCGCCTCAGTGACCGTTAACACTCCCTGCCGTTTTGCGGCGAGCTGTAGGATGCGCCGCATCAAGGCTTCTCCCTTCAACGGAACTGGCTTGGGTGCAGGAGGTTGTAGGTTAGAAGGTTGCAGACTGGCATATAGGCCCCGCTGTCGCAAGTTGAAATCGTTTACCATATCTGGGATGAGAAAGAGGTCGATGAATTGGCCGAGGCCGAACAAGCCGAGGGTGAGAAGCCAAACGATCCCCGTCACATATTTACCGGCATAGATGCGGTGGATGCCGCATAAGCCAAAAAAGCTCAAGCACCACAGTCCGTAGGCCGTACCTACCCCTTTCTGCGGAATGACAGTCTTAGGAGGACCACTAGGCGTCCAGTTCATCGGGCATCCTCAACAGCAGCATATATTCGCCTCGATATCTACTCTATCCGGCTGGGCAGGGCTGACCGTCACGAATGGGTGAGAAAGGCTACGGTTTCCACATGGGATGTTTGGGGAAAGAAATCCGCGGCTCGCAGGCAGCTGAGGGTGTAAGAACCGCGCTCGACCAGTAGATCGAGATCCCGGGCTAGGGTGGCGGGGTTGCAGCTTACATAAACAATTCGTTGAGGGGGTCGGTACAGCAGAGCTTCAATGGCGCGGCGATCGCAGCCTTTGCGAGGGGGATCGAGCAAGACTAGATCGGCGAGGGGCAGGGTAGATAAGAGAGACTCGACGGTACCTTCGAGGAACTCGACGTTAGCGATCGCATTGAGCTGTGCATTGGTTCGGGCCAACCGCACGGCAGTGGGTGCAACCTCAATACCGATTGCCTGTTTGACCCGTTGTGCCAGCGGTAATGTGAAGGTGCCAATGCCGCAATAGGCGTCTACGAGGGTTTCATTTCCCTGTAGATCGAGTTGTTCGACGATCCAGGTTAAAAGCCGTTCGGCTTGTTCGGCGTAAACCTGAAAGAAGGATGTGCTGTCGATCGCCAATGTCAGACCGGCAAATTGGTCTTGGATTTCTGCTCGACCGGCAATGCAAGTGGTGTTGGAACCGAAGATGGCATTAGTGCGTTTGGGGTTGAGGTTGAGGCAGATCCCTGCCATCTGGGGAATGTGATCGAGCCAGATGGTGGCTAGGTTTTGTAAATCAGGGAGTTTGTCGGTTGTAGAGACGAGGGTCAATAGGATTTGGCCAGTACGGCGACCGATGCGCAGGCTGAGGTGACGCAGTTTGCCGCGATGGGTGCGTTCGTTGTAAGGCTGCCATCCGGTGGCTTGTAAATCTGCTTTAACCCTTTGTAGAACTGCGTCGAGGCGCTCGTCTTGGACGGGGCATTGATTGAGGTTGACTAGTCGGTGGCTGCCTCGCCGGTAGTAGCCAACTTTGAGGGGAGAAGTGGTGCCGGAGGTGATGGGATAGGTAACTTTGTTGCGATAGCGGAAGGGGGAGGGGGCAGGTAGGATGGGGACGATTTCGGGTAGGTCTAGGTGGCCGATGCGGACGATCGCGTCTCGGACAAATTGCTCTTTTGCCTCTAATTGCGCTCCATAGTCTACCGGTTGCCACTGACAGCCGCCACATTTATCGGCCACGATACAGGTGGGCCGAATGCGTTGGGGAGAGTTCTGCAGGATTTGGCGAACGGTGCCGAAGGCGTGAGAGGGCTTGACCCGCACCAGGCGCACGAGAATTTTATCTCCCGGTACGGTGTTGGGGACGAAGACGGCGCGACCATCGAGATGGCCGATGCCGTCACCGCGATTGGTCAGGGCGGTAATGGTCAGAGGGGCAGTGGTGCCTTGGGCCCATGTGGGATCGATGGTGGCTGAATCTGTCATAACTCCAATCCTATCGGACGGTGCCATCGGTAGCGGATTGTCCTGTGGGACTGGCAGCTCGAATTCTGATGGGTAGAGTGGGGACAAGCTTTGGAGCACTCGTCTTTAAAACTTCGCATATAGTAACTACAATGTAACTACTATTCTGCCCGAAAGTGGGAAGCAAAATTATGGTTGCCAGCATCCGATCGCGCCTGATCTCCATTGGTAACTCCCAAGGGTTCCGAGTCCCTAAGCCATTGCTAGAGCAGGCGGGGATTGCTGGGGATGTAGAGATTGGCGTTCGAGATGGGCGCATCGTAATTCAGTCTGCACGCAAGGCCCGCGAAGGATGGGATGAAGCCTTTGCCTTGATGGCAGCCAACGGCGACGATCGGTTACTCGATAGTCACGATGGCAGTCTGTCGGACTGGGATGAAACGGAATGGGAATGGTAGTCAAACGATTTGAGGTGTATCTAGTCAATCTCGACCCCACTGTTGGCAGCGAAATTCGGAAAACGCGCCCCTGTCTGGCCATCTCTCCCAATGAGGCCAATCGCCACCTTCGAACGGCAATTGTAGCTCCCATGACCACTGGCGGTAAGACCTATCCCACTCGCATTCCCTGCCAGTTCAACGGGAAAAACGGTTTTATTGTTTTGGACCAAATCCGCACGGTCGATCGGTCACGATTAATCCGCTGTCAGGGCAGCATTAGCCTCGCAGAGCAGGAGGCAGTTCTGGCAAAGTTGGCAGAACTATTCGCGGATTGAAACCCACTTACTTGTCCTACCACTGAAGATTGCGAACTGCCCTTCAATGACAGCGGACTGTCAGTCAGCAATGTATCTAAATCGTAAAGCCGCCGGTTCTCTACCTCATACACCAACGCCATGAATCAAACCCAACATTCCCGCCCGCACCGCCAGAAGAAGGGCAAATCCTTACCCCCTAACGCCATCATCGGTCTCGGCAAGTTCGTGTGGACCGCGATGTGGAAAACCATGATGTCGAGCTTGGCCCCCTCCGATCGCAAGGGCGCATTTGTACGAGCCCCCAGCCAATTTCGCGCTGTTATCGAGAACTCAGCAGGTCATCCCTTTCCTCCAGCCGCCGGTCGATATCGCCTTTACGTCGGCTCCAGTTGTCCTTGGGCGCACCGAACCTTATTGGTCAGGGCGCTGAAAGGCTTAGAGGACACGATTGCGGTGACAATCGCCGCTGCCGATGCCAGCCGAGGAGGATGGGCCTTGTCTGACGATCCCGAGGGATGCCGGTCGCTGGCAGAGCTGTATCAGTTGGCGGAACGGGGCTATAGCGGACGCTGCACGGTGCCGGTGTTGTGGGATTGCGAGCAAAAGGCGATCGTCAATAACGAGAGCTCGGAGATTATCGAGATCTTGAATGCAGCCTTTAATGACTTTGCCGATCGCCCCGATTTGGATCTCTATCCCGAAGCGTTAAGAGAGGATTGCGATCGCTGGAACGAGCGCATTTATGACACAGTCAATAACGGCGTATATCGCTGCGGGTTTGCCCAAACTCAAGCGGCTTACGACACTGCCTGCAGCGAATTATTTGAGACTTTGGAGGCGATCGAGCTCGCCCTCTCCAAGCAGCGATACTTATGCGGCGATCGCCTCACCTTGGCTGACGTGCGCTTGTTCACGACCTCGATCCGCTTCGATGTGGTGTACCACGGTCTGTTCAAATGCAATCGCAAGCGCATTCGAGATTATCTTCATCTGTGGGGATATGTCCGCGAACTCTATCAGTTACCGGGCATTGCAGAAACCTGCGATTTTGAGGCTTTCAATCGAGACTATTACGGTGCCCTATTTCCGTTAAATCCAGGCGGAATCATCCCTATCGGTCCCGCGTTGGACGATTTACTTCAACCCCACGGTCGGGATGCAATGCCGTCTATGTCTTCATTTAATTTGAGAAAATGATTTTATAGTCTTTCTAAGGTTATCTCTAATGGAAAGAGGAAGAACTGATTTCAGATCTTTTTGAATCAAAGTAGATCCTCGCACCGTTCTGGCAATTAACGGTAGAGGGCGCAATAGGCCAGAGAAGTATCTTTTCTGACCTACCGTATCCATGGCAGAACCTGCGTAAGCCTCAAAGATTGCCAAATGAACTTTACTCATCGCTGTTTTCCAACGATTAATATCTGAAGGACTGGGGGGACGACTAACCTTAGAATGTATAGAGTTCTCTTTTTCCCAAGGCGATATCTCGCCACTTGACTTGAGGTAGAAGTGATTTAATTCTGGCTCGTAATGTTCGCCCAAAAAATGACAGATATTTTTAAGCATTGCTTCCGTTTTGAGAACTAAATCTTCATAGTTTATCTGCAAATAATACTTGCCGCCGAGCTCGTTCCCCGCAGATATGCCCGACGTTACCGAATGACTCCAATAATTTGCGATATCCTCAATTGAGTGGCCGTACCAACCAACTCCTCCTAAAGAAAGACAGACATCGCGGCCATCGCGGATGACATGTATAAACTTGGCGTTCGGGAACAGCTCGTGCAAGCGAAGCACTTCATGAACGTACTTAGGTGTCTTGTCTCCCCAGCGAGGTTTGCCTAGTGGGTTACTACAGTGGCGGAAGATTGCATCAATCAACTCAGACAATGTGGGTTGATTTAAATTTGTTAACACAGCCATCAATTCATCATTGGAAATCTCCCATTCTTGCCATCGACGATGATTGGCAATTAGTTGAAAGGCATCTTTGACTTCTTGGGGTGTGAGAGGTCGATCGATAGAAAAACTATCCATTAGCTCAGGAATGAACCAGGATTCTCTAGGAATGCGTAAACGAGAATGCATGTTCAGCATTAATCTGAGCATGGTTGTGCCCGAGCGATCGGAGCCAACTATGAAAAATGGTGTATTATCAAAAACTTCCATATTAATACTCCAAAACGGCAAGATAGAGATTAGCAAACACAGGCTCTAAGAAAAACAATCATATAGTCAAATAATTAATTTTACTCATTTCTAGAAGAGATTTTTAGTTTATAAAAAAAATCTCTTCTTCCATCGATAAGAAAGCAAGTTTAAAGTATGTAAAAAATAAAGGAAAAATTGAATTGGATCGCCTCTAAAATCTCTAACGATCTCTGTCAATCGACGATTGCGAGTATTTTCTTTGACTGCATGATAGGCATAGATACGCATTAAAGCTCGATGTCTTCGATCGATGGCTGAAATAATAGTACTGTCTCTATATTTCTTCTTAAGATATAAACTAGACGATATTCTTTGCCGCAACCCTAACATTGCTTCTCTTGAACGGGTTGTGCTCGATTCGTGTCTGCGATAAAAATAGTAAGCTTGAGGTACAACTTGTAGCTTTGCACCATTCATCAAAGCCTCAAAATAAAATAGTGTATCTTCGCAATAAGCGATCTCTTCGTTAAAGGTGATATTATTTTCGGCTAGGAACTCTTTTTTAAAGATGGGCTTGATGAGACCCATCATTGGATTGCCAGGACCGGGCATATTGCCTATGATAAATTCTTTGGCTGTCAGAAAGTAGGGCTCGGCCTCAAAAAAGCTATCAGAAAAGAGAAGTTTATGGGCCTTAAAGTTGTTTCTCGATAATTTTCTACCGTATAGGATAATGTTATCTGCGATCGCATCAACATCCGACTTTTGGGCTTGAATCAATAGCTCTTGGATTCTAGAAGGTTTCCAGAAGTCATCAGCATCCAATAAAGCAACCCATTCCCCTCGCGCTTGTGCTATCGCAAAGTTTCGTGCTGCTGAGACACCGCGGTTGCGTTCCAAACAGAAGAGACGGATGCGCTCATCCTTAAACTGCTGTATGACGCTAACTGTATTGTCACTTGATGCATCATCAACAATAACTATTTCAAGATTATCCTCAGTTTGATCGAGTACCGACTGAATACATTCCTCAATATATTGACTGGCATTGTAGGCGGGAACGATCGCAGAGACTACTGGTCTTTGTAAGGAAGAAGTCACTTTACATCCAATGCATACATAAATGAATAGCTTTTACACATCATAGAATTACAACTATCTTCCACGAATAAAGTTGAGGATTTTCAGGATGCCATCTTTCCAAGTCTCGGTGCTGCTTGAAGAATCGCAATAATTGTATAGTTTATCTCTCAGAAATATTTTCCCATGGGTTCTCGATGCTGGCATCGCTAAAATATTTCTCAGCATTGGATAGACATTCTCGGGAGGTTGGCCTCCAGGACACATACTTGTCTTCGTTGGCCCAGGGATAAAATCGCATATAGAAATATTGCTGTAGTGATGAGGTTCTAATTCGACGGCTAGGGCTTTAGTGAGAATGCTGACTCCCATTTTCGAGACAGAGTAAGCGGAACTTCCCTTAACAGGGGCCATCGCCTGTCGAGAAACAATATTGACTATTTTGCCGCGCTCTTGAGGGATTATATGCTGCATTAATGCATGACGAGTACATAGCGCTACCCCAAATAAATTAATCCCAATCGTGTTGAGCCAATCATCGTGCTCCATCTTTAAGAATTCCTGATTTGGATGGACTCCAGCATTGTTGATTAGCATGTCGAGTCTGTCATGTTTTGATTTCACCAAATCGAATAGTTCCTTCACATTAGATTCCGATCGGACATCACCCACGATATAGTCATGTTCTCCATGACAAAGCGCAATGGTTTCCTGAAGAGCGGCTTCAGAGCGTGCAATTAATACTAGTTTTGCCTCGTCTTTGCTCAAACCAATCGCTACTGCTCTACCGATGCCACGACTTGCACCGGTCAAAACGATGACTTTTTGACTCAAAGATGATTCCATTGCCTTCACACCTCTGTTGTCATGTAATTTTTGATTTCATCTTCGTACTTCTTGGTTTCTCCTGTGAGGGGGACACATTTATCAACTCTTGGTAGAGTCTGTTGGAATGCCTTTGGATATACTTCAACCTCTGGCGTTGTGACCCGCATTCCCAAGGCCAAACGGACTGTCGAGGGGTTCTTTTTTTCGCTATGAGGCCGATCGTTCCAAGATTCCATGGCCCGACTAAGCTTGTGCAAAGCTTTGGAGATTGGAGATGTTTTCTTAAACCTCTGACTCATTTCATGAGAATGATTAGATGCCTTACGATCGATCGATCCATGCATGAGTTGGGGATGAAAAACAATGAACTCTCCAGGTTGTAGCAAAATAGGAACCTTATTAATTTCTATCTGTGGCTCTCTCTCGAAATGAGGCGTTCCATAGGAATCTTTTTCAGTGCCCGGTATTAATGTGAATCCTTTCTGCTTCAATTCAGATGATGGCCATTTGTGCGAACCCGGTATGACTGACAGGCAGTTATCGGGAAAAGATTGTGTAATCCCCAAGTGAACCGAAACCTGTTTGGCTGTATCTTCTATTAAGGTATTATATTGGTCTTGATGCCAGCCTAGTCCCATGCCTTGTTTCATGGCAAAAAAATTGGATCTCCACAACGTCAGATCTTTGCCAAGAATTTGCTCGATACTTTCATAAATAACTGATGATTGACAAAGTAGATCGACTGAACTGAGATCCAAATGTCTATTTCGACTGAAAGCAATTCCTTTCTTAGCAAATACATCCCTTTCAAGTTCGTCAAGCAACTGGCTCATGCGATCGGGGCTAAATGCTTGAATGGGACCAATGAAGCCATCGCGCTCGTACTTTTCGGTTAGTGTCAGCATAAATCAACCTTGAGGAATTACGTTTGCTCAAATATTAATGTGCGTAACTTGCTGTAAAGCTCGCCATCCACTGTCGGTAAATATACTAATTCTTCAATAATTTTAAATCAACCTAGCTGCCCCTGCGAGTTTACCCCGAATTGCCCATTGCCATTTTTGAACGGTGTCTTAAAGCCTTACAAAGACTTGGTTCTAGAGCTTTTCCACAAGCAGCAGCCTGTCACGTTTCAAGGCTCCTATTAACAGGCGTCAACTCCTTACAGGACAGGGATTCTAGTTGATTGAGCCTGTAGGCTTGCGAGAGATGCAGGTATTCTGGCTTAGGCTGGGGAAACGCATGGGGATGTCAATGGACGATCGCACGTTAGAGGCTCTGATTGATTATTTTGCGCAGTTTGTGACGGAGCACAAGCGATCGCGGATGGAGGAGGTGTTGGCCCAGCGCACCCGCCACATTGCGGTGGTGGTGGAGGATATTCTAAAACCCCACAATGCCAGTGCAGTGGTGCGCAGTTGCGATTGTTTTGGGGTGCAGGATTTTCACGTGGTGGAGAATCGCTACGAGTACGATGTCAATCCGTCGGTGTCGCGGGGGGCGTCGAAGTGGGTGGATGTGATTCGCTATCGGCAGCCGGAGGTGAATAACACGGAGACTTGTTTTGGCTGGTTGAAGGAGCGGGGATATACGATTTATGCGACTACACCTCATGGGGACAGTATGCAGTTGCCGGAGGTGGGGGTGGGGGGAAAGGTGGCATTGCTGTTTGGCAATGAGTTGGAGGGGGCGAGCGAGTATGCTCTGCAGTATGCCGATCGCCGTTTGGCGATTCCGATGTATGGGTTTACGGAGAGTTTTAATTTGTCGGTGAGTGCGGCGATTTGTCTGTACGATTTGACCTGCAAGTTGCGGGCTTCTGGGGTGGATTGGCGGTTGAGCGATCGCGAGGTGAAGGAGATTAAGTTGCGCTGGTACAAGCGGTTGGTGAAGCATGCGGAGCGTTTGCAGGAGCAGTTTTTAAAGGTCCCCACCCCTAGCTCCTCTCGCCAGTTTGGGCGAGGAGAGTCATCTGTGCTCTGAGGGGCGATCGCAATCTTTGAGGAGCGATCGCAGTCTGTCAATATCTGAGTTCGATGGCGCTGCATTGCCCTCACCCCCGGCCCCTCTCCCTCGGGAGAGGGGAGAAACAGCCTCAAATCCTCAATCTGGCGTTCGGTTCTCTTCCTCCAATGCTGGGGGCACTTCCCCGCTCCTCATAATGGGTTCATTGCTGCTGGGTCATTGCGATCGCAGTTGCCACAGTCAAGTTTGAAATGCTGCCGAGGGTGGGAAGTACGTCAGTACCGGAATAAATCATGGGTAGCTCTCGATCCTGCCAAACCCAAATTTGCTGGCGCTGAATATCGATGAGCCAGACGAGCTCAGTCCCGTTGCTCAAACAGTGCAGAACTTTACTCTGTAGATCCAATGTGCTTTGCTCGGGGGAGCGAATTTCAATCAGCCAGTCCGGTGGGCCTTGCAACGGACCATCCTCCTGTGAGAGACGATCGATCTTAACAACCGCAATGTCAGGTACGGGAGAGAAGGGTGGGACGATGCAGCGGAGTTCTTGGATAGCTTCGTAGGCTTTGGTTTGATTGTTAATCGCGTTAACGAGGTTGTGTTGGAGGCGGGAGTGAAAAAGCGTTGGTATGGGCTTCTGTTGGGCGCGTCCGTGAAAGAACTCCCATGCAGGAGACGCTTCAATGTTGGGTTGCTGAAGAAAAGCTTCTAAGGGGCTAGTTGCGGTAGGAGATTGCATAGTTGCCTGAGAAGCATGAGGGCGGGCGGTAACAGGGTCTTAGATTTATTGTAAAGTTTAGGATATGTCAACCGAAGGTGTCATCTGTGCTCTGAGGGGCGGTCGCAGTCTGCAAATGTGCCTCTAAGGCTGTTGTTGTGCCTGCTGGATGGAAAGGCGATCGCGGAACTGTTTAAAAAAAAGCTCTGTCTGCAGCAAAGTCATCTGCTGACCCCTCGGAGCCGTCTACAGCGATCGGTCAGTTGGGGTACCCTGGTTGCAATCCTTGTGCTGATGGCTGCGAAGTATTTATGAAAGAGCCAATCTTGAGCGTGCGCGATTTAAAGATTGCATTTCGATCGCACGATCGCCTCACAACAGCCGTCAACCAACTGGATTTCGACCTAGCCTCCGGTCAGACCTTAGGCATCGTGGGAGAATCGGGCTCGGGCAAAACAGTGACATCGCTGGCCATTATGGGTCTGTTGCCCCCTGCCACCACGCAAATTTCTGGTGCAGCTTACTTGCGCGATCGCCCCGACAGCGATGCGAGGGTCAATCTGTTAGAACTCAGCTCCGAACAGATGCGCGCCTACCGAGGCGATCGCATTGCCATGGTGTTTCAAGAACCCACGAGCGCCCTCAACCCCGTCTACACCTGCGGCTTTCAAGTCATCGAAACCATTGTTGCCAATGAAAACGTCAGTCAGGCCGAGGCTCGACAGCGCACCCTCGACCTGTTTCGCGAAGTCCAACTCCCCGACCCCGAGCGCATCTTAAATCGCTATCCCCACCAACTGTCGGGGGGACAAATGCAGCGGGTCACCATTGCGATCGCCCTCTCGTGCAATCCCGAAATCCTCATAGCCGACGAGCCCACCACCGCCCTGGATGTTACCGTGCAAGCGGAGATCCTGCGACTGCTAGAGGCACTACAGCAGCGACGCAATATGGCGATTTTATTTATCACCCACGATTTGGGTGTGATTGCCGATATTGCCGACTCGGTGGTGGTGATGTATCGCGGTCAGCGGGTGGAACGGGGCACGGTCTCCAACATCTTTCACAATCCCCAAAGTCCCTACACCAAAGGATTACTCACCTGCCGCCCCTCCCTCGATCGGCGCATGAAAGTGCTGCCCACCACCGCCGATTTCATGGAGGTAAAAGAACGGTCCGACGGGACCCTCGACATTGTGGAGAAACGGGCCGGTTCGGTGCGTCAGGCGCTCCTGGATGCCGAAATGAGCCGCAGCGAACTGGAGGTGCGACTGGCTCGTTTGCGAACCCAAAAGCCTCTGCTGCAGGTGCGCCACCTCAAAACCTATTTCCCCGTGCGGCAAGGGGTGTTCGGTCGCCAAACCGGCGTTGTCAAAGCCGTTGACGATGTCAGTTTCGATTTGTATCCGGGGGAAACGTTGGGCTTGGTGGGGGAATCTGGCTGCGGCAAATCCACCTTGGGGCGATCGATTCTGCAGTTGATTCGGCCCACGGCGGGAGAAGTCATCTACGACGGCGATGACCTCGCGACCCTCTCCGATCGCCGCCTGCGATCGCTGCGCAAACACCTGCAAATTATTTTCCAAGATCCCTTTAGCTCCCTCGATCCCCGCATGTCGGTGGGGGCGTCGGTGATGGAGCCGATGGATTTGCACGGCATTGGCCGCAATCGCGCCGAACGTCGCCAAAAGGCCGCCGAACTATTGGAGAAAGTGGGTCTAGACGGTTCGGTGTTGCGCCGCATGCCCCACGAGTTTTCGGGCGGACAGCGGCAGCGCGTATGTATTGCCCGCGCTCTGGCTTCGTCTCCTCAGTTAATTATCTGTGACGAGTCGGTGTCGGCGCTAGATGTTTCGGTGCAGGCGCAGGTGCTCAATCTCCTCAAAGATTTGCAAGCGGAGTTCGAGCTCAGCTACCTGTTTATTTCCCACGATTTGAGTGTGGTCAAGTTTATTAGCGATCGCATTATGGTGATGAATCGCGGTCGCATCGAAGAAATTGCGACTGCCGACGATCTCTACACCAACCCTCAAAACGACTACACCCGCAGCTTGATTTCGGCAATACCCGGTGCGTCACTCGCCCAAATCTAATGATGTCTACTTGGCAGCCTCCACTACGACCCGGCTACTTCCGCTGCTGAGAAGTTGAGTGTGTTTCAATCCTAGTGGACTGACAAAAGTTGAGTTTCAGTAAGCGTAAGCGTTGGTGGCTGGGCGGTTGGAGAGGTTGACGAAAGGAAGGGGAGCCAGCACGCTCAGACAAGAAACCACTCAAGACTGAAGAGTACTGTGAAAAAAACTCTTCTCTCTACAATGCATTGAAGACTTGGTTGGGGCAAGCCTGCCCGTGGATGCACCAAGCCCATCTGACCACTTGCCTGTGGGTGGTCATGTCGCTGCTTCAAACAGGTGAAGTCAATCTTACTCGCTGGCTGCCCTACTTCCCCTGCCAAGGTCGATACGCTCAAAGCAAACAGAGACGCATCAGCCGCTGGCTCAATAACTCTCGCATCAACATCCATCGACTCTACAAGCCACTGTTTCGAGCAGCGTTGGCTGAGTGGAGAGAAGCTGATTGACTGATAAAACATGACTGACAAAGCCCTGAGACCCCTTCCTGGCAAGCCTTCTAGGCTGCTAACAGGCACTCTACCTTTGTTATAAGCTGAAAGCCTTTTGTCATATAGCTTTCAGCGGCTTCGGGACAAACTATTGTCAGATGCTGTCTTGTTTGGCAAGACAAGTTGAACTTGTGTCTAACTGCATTGAGAATGAGCCGAGTAGTTTGGGTCAAACGGACGGTTGTGCTTGAGCGCGCCATAAACGATATGTAAGAGCTTGCGCATGACCGCTCCCACTGCAGCCATCTTGCTCTTGCCCCGCTCTAGTAAGCGTTGGTAGAACTCTCGCAATACAGGGTTATAGCGACTGGCGCATATGGCTGGCATGTACAATGCCTTGCGTAAGCGAGCATTGCCGACGCGCGACAGACAGGGTCGCTTGTGCACCGAAGTCCCCGACTGCCGGAGACAGTTCAGAATTTTGTGTAAGCGGTCTAGAATCCGAACAACCAAGGAGACCGCAGGATGATCTTACGAAAGCAAGCCAGCAAACGAGTGGATGAACTGCTCGACGAGCTGCTAGTGGAAGTATCGAACCCCGGAGGACATCCTCGGGGAGTTAGGTTTGCTCAAACAACTGAGCAAGCGGCTATTCGAACGAGCCTTAGTGGGGGAGCTGAGCCACCATCTCAAAACAGAAGAGGCCCAGCAGAGCAGCGAACAGGACCCAGTCCACCCCTCACAACGCAATAGCCGCAATGGCTTCTCGAAGAAAACCATCCATAGCGAACAAGGGGAAATGGAGCTGTCGATCCCTCGCGATCGCCAGGGTGCGTTCGAGCCCATCCTGGTGCCCAAGCACCAGAGACGACTGGCGGGATTAGATGAAAAGATCCTCGCGATGTACGCCCGTGGGCTGAGCGTGAGAGACATCAGTGCCCAGCTAGAAGAGCTCTATGGAGCGAAGGTCTCAGCCGCCCTCATCAGCGAAGTGACCGATGCGGTGCTCGACGAGGTCAAAGCTTGGCAGAGCCGCCCGTTAGAGCCGCTCTATGCGATCGTTTACCTCGACGCTCTCTACGTCAACGTCAAGGTGTCAGGGCGGGTGAGCAAGCGAGCCGTGTACGTCGTGCTGGGGGTTAACCTTGACGGCCACAAGGAGCTACTGGGCTTATGGGTAGGAGAGGCTGAAGCCGAGGGGGCAAAGTTCTGGCTCAAAGTGCTCACCGACCTCAAAAATCGGGGGCTCAAGGATATCCTGATTGCTTGCTGCGATGGCTTGACGGGGTTCCCCCAGGCGATCGGGGCAGTTTATCCCCACACCCAGGTGCAGCTGTGCATTGTCCATCTGCTGCGCAATTGCCTGCGCTACGTGCCTTGGAAGGAGAGTAAAGCCGTGGTCGCGGACCTCAAACCCATCTACCAAGCGGCCACTTTAGAAGAGGCCGAAGCCGCCCTCGATGCCTTTGCTGCCAAATGGGATGAGAAGTACCCAGCCATTAGCCAAATCTGGATTCGCCATTGGGAGAATATTATTCCGATATTTGACTACCCTATGGCCATTCGCAAAGTCATCTACACCACCAATGCCATCGAATCCCTCAACCGCTCTCTGCGCAAGGTGATTAAGACCAAGGCTGTGTTTCCCATCGCGAGGAGTCAATCCACAATAGGCCGCAAGTTGTCTGGCGCTCTCAAACGCTTCAATCTCTCCTAGTTCTGCTAACAATTGAGCCGCTGTTTTCTCGCCGATGCCTGGAATCGAGGTGAGCAGCTCTTGCTGCTCGCGTAGATGCGGATATTGGTCGATATGGTTGCGAATCGTCGTTTTCAGATGCTCGATTTCGGCCTCCAAATGGTCGATATTGCGCTGGATAGATTGCTGGACCACAACGTTACCGACTGCACCAGTCGGTTGCTCTCCTGCTGTTGCATGGCCTCTACAGCACTCAGTCGCCGCATCAATTCCTGCAACTGTTCGATTTCAGCAGTTGGGGGAGCCCACAACTCTGGCTTGAGAGTGGCGCAAAAGCGGGCAATGGTCAGAGCATCCATCGCATCGGTTTTGGTGCGCTGCATGAGGCTCGCTCCAAAACCCTTGATGCGATTGGGGTTAACGATACTGATCCGATGGTCGCGTTCCCACAAAGTGTGGGCGATCGCTTTGCCATAATTCCCTGTGGATTCCAGACAAGCATGTACTTTACCAGCATCTGCTTGCTCCAGCCAGTCAAGCAAAGTCTGGTGACCGGAAATAGTGTTGTCAAAGCTATGGGAATAAACCTTGCTATCCGGTGTGAGCAAGCAAACCTGCAACTTCGCTTTGCTAACATCGATTCCAAGTACAGTCTCAGACATGGCTGAACCTCGCTAATCAACGACTCTTGAGACAAACCAGTTTCCGAACTATTCTTGTGTATCCAAGCTCATCTTCCTCAGATGCTGTCCAGTTTCGGTGAACTGGCTGATGGCGAAGGGATGGACGCTTATCTGACAACCAGGCTCGTCGGCCTCAGTCAACCACCAGTCTCATCCATCCTTTCCTTCCCTTGTAAGCTGTCGCAGAGTCTCAGTGCTACTCTCTGCTTCAGCTAACCCCAAGATACAAGTCAACCAGCCGTAGGCAGTTTAAATCTAGGGAATTTTCGTAGCTCTTGAGCTTGTAAGGGCTTAGGCTCTTTTGCAAATAGGTCTATACTCTTTGCAGTACGTAGGCCTACGTAAAATCCGTAATCTAGCATAAGAGCCATATAACGTCTGCCAACCTCTTTCGGCGTAAAGCCAGAAGATAAAATATGAAGGAGACGTAGAGCTATCAACTCCTCAATTTTATGAAAAGCTGGACTTTCATTTTGAATCTCTACCAGGAAGACATTTTTACGTTTCTCGGTAACACAGAAGTTTCGAATTGACTCTAGGAGCTGATTGACCTCCTCATATTTACCGGAAGCATCAATCTTAATATCTCGGAGTTTCTCTTCGGTCATTTCAGACGCAGCGACATTCACACTAGTAACAGAAACCTTTTTATTGCCTTTTACACTAGACTCACTAATTGCCCTAGCGAACAAATAGAGCGCATCGCGTGGAACCCCTGCTGCCACCCAGACCAAACGATCTATTACACCCTTTCCACAAATATAATCTACACTTTGAAGGCCACAATAAGTTGCATGTGAATTTAAGATTTCCTGAATATGATTCTTGGATTTATCTGGCATCGTTAGATTGTAATCTAGCCGAATTACTTGAATGTCACCTGGCGTCTCAAGTCCTTGGCGTGAAGCGGGGTCTCGTAATTTAACAAACTGCTCAATACCAGAAATTTTCAAGAAGACTCGGTTCCCTCGACAGATAGAATATAGTTTATCTAACAAGATAGGCTGAAGTACTTCTGAAATAACATGTATATCATCCAGAAAAACAAATATTCCGCTCTCTGAGACAATTTTACCAAAAGCTCTCCTTATCCGAGGAATCAATCGGTTAAGTTGCTCAATCAACTCATCATCGTTTTTGTCAAGAATCTCTTCAAGATTAATTAATAATGCGTCAAACCCACTTTTATCGGAAGCATATCTCTTCAATTGATCTATGATATCAATCAGCACTTCAGATATAGTCGATATATCCTTTCGTCCACTGTAAGTTTGTATTGTTACCCAGGCATAAGGAGAAGGCAATTGACGTAGCCTATGCATCAAGTAGGCTAGAAGGCTTGATTTTCCCGCCCCTCTTCGTCCATAAACAATATGATTTCCTTGACTTATAATTTGTTCCTCATCTCCAGACACCGACCTAATATATCTTGTAAAAAAATCATCGGCAAAGCTGTGTTCAGTTACAGTAAGACTCTCAGATAGAACCGTTCTCAAAAATTGCGTTTCTGGCAATTGAAGTCGATTGCTAGATTTTGATACCCTTTTCTTGATTGTCGTTCTTTTCTTATAGGGGTTTTCTTCGGGTAAGGTGTCTAAACCTTGCTCAAGTAACTTAAAGAAGCGATCAGTTGGATTGTGTAGGTAGATAATCAGATAGTTGCCTTCAGATCGTTCTTTTGTATCATATGCAACCTGAGTCAGTCGGGTTGTTTGCTTGAATTGGCTTATTACTTCTTCTAAATATTTGTCCTGGTCTACCGTTATTGTTGAACCTGTACTCATAAAGCTATTCCTCTACTAACTAAGTACAACCGCGCATCCTTCAGAAAGTCTGTGACAAATCGTTCTGCTTCATCTTGTGTAAGAACCAGGTCAGCCTCAGAGGCGGTGTGATCGTAATCTGATAGATTTCTATCCTCTCGTAAAACTCGAAGCTGATTTGTATAGGTACTAGAATTGTTTAGTTTATCTGGGAGTCCAGTCTTTTTATGATCGTCTACATCTGTTCCAAAAGAACCATCCTCATGAAGATTTATAGCGCGCCTAGCATTATAAGCGCCATAATAAAGCCTGGAAATCCTTTGCCGCCAATGACTTTTTGCTAATTGTTTTGCAAAAAGGTAATGTGATTCTCCAAGATCAAACAGTAGTTTTACATTTTTATCGATTTCACTTCTGATGACATTACATGCTGAAGCATCTAGAATATGGGAAAGGTTGGCAAGCATCCGATTAGGATTTGAAGATGCAAGTAACAGATGCGGCGATTTCAGGCCCATCAACGGCTCCAGAAGATGGCTAGTTACGTCATAGTTCTAGGAATTTTAACTTCTCTCCCTTGAATTCCTACTCTGAATCTATGCATAGCTTCAGAGTAGAGTCTACATAATAAGAGTGCAGTACCTGACAGACAGGTGCTTTTAACAGACCACTCTAACAGATAACGAACAGCTAGATAGGCTAATTTACAGGCTCAGTTTTAGCCAGACAAACACTCTATATTTAGCGACCTTCTCGCTGAGCATAGCTGTTTCCTATAGCGACAGTTCGACTTAAAGGGAAGAAAGTTAGATTTCGAAACAAAACATTGCTTTGCCTGTTCAAGCTTTGCATATCTTTATGCTAATCAATGGCGCACTGTACTCTCTATTTGCTTATTGGATGATATGAGGTGTCTTGACGCTTTCGATATGGGGGCTTTGTTGTGACAGCAATCTATTGACAATGCCGAAGCCTGTTGGGGTAAGTCCCTCTAGCGGTTGCCACACTTTCAATGTACGGGGCTCTCCACCTACGGCGACCTGGTTGACTGACAATAGTTTGTCCCGACGCCGCTGAAAGCTATATGATAAAAGGCTTTAAGCTTACAACAAAGGTAGAGTGCCTGTTGGCAGCCTAGAAGGCTTGCCAGGAAGGGGCTTCAGGGCTTTGTCAGTCATGTTTTATCAGTCAATCAGGTTTCAATCTCCATCACAATTACCCTCTGCCAAGAGTTTCTCGCCCTCGGGAAAACTGCCCCCATCTCGATGCTGACCGCCAAAGACACGACTCGATGCTCAGGTGGCGGGGCTGGACGCCGGAACGGTTTTTCTCATCGAATTGCCCTGTAGTTCTGGGCGATCGCGCGGTTTGTAAGTTTTTCCTGTCATTTTCCTATCATTTTTCTGTCATATTTCATTGTTAAAGTAGGGCACATAAGTTTACTAAACAATACAAAGAGCAGCATTTGCCCGAGCGATCGCTGCTAAGACTGCTACCTAATCGGCATAGTCCGGCGGAGTTTCCGATGTCTGCCCGTGAAAATCAGCCAGCTCTTCTAGACCGAGCTTCAGTTGACCCCAGCTCCCTTCCTCAAATGGTCTCCGGTCGGCCCCGCTGGACGGGATATCTTCTGGCAGTCATTCTGTTGGGGGGCGGGATCTTAGTTGGACGCTCCTTGCCAGTGTCACAAAACCAATCCAGCCTTGCAGCAGCGACCGAGCAAGGTCCCCCAGCTCGCGCTGTTGAAACCATTGCTCTTACCCGAGGCAACGGTGTCCGGCAGGTGAGGCTGATTGGGCAGGTGGAACCCCGTAGTAGTGCTGTGATTCGTCCTCGGACAGAGGGAACCGTCCAGGAGATCCTCGTGCAGCCCGGCGACAGAGTGCAGGCAGGAACTCTCCTGGCGGTTTTGGACAATTTAGATCAGCAACTGGCCCTATCCCAAGCTCGAGCCCGTCTGGCAGAGGCAGAAAGCGAACTGGCTCGCTTGGAGGCGGGCACCCGTCAAGAAACGATTGCCCAACGTCAAGCTGCCCTTCAGTCCGCCAGAGCTAGAGAGTTAGAAGCTCTTGACAATTACGCACGCACGCAAGCCCTCGTAGCAGAGGGAGCTCTCTCGCGGCGCTTGCTGATTGAAACGCAAACCCAGGCCGATGCCGCGATGGGCGCTCGCTTAGAAGCTGAGGCTGCTCTTGCTGAAGCCACCGCCGGACCCAGATTGGAGGAAATTGCGGCCCAAAGGGCTATCGTCGCGGCAAATCAGATCGCCGTCGAGCAAGCTCAGTTGGTGTTGGAGAGAACCGAGATACGGGCGGCCACGGCAGGGGTTGTTCAGTCCCGCTCGGCCAGCAACGGAGATTATCTGGAAGCCGGAGATCCTATCTTGACCATTGTGGACAGCAATACCTTGGATATTTTCTTAGAAGTTTCGGAAGAGCTAAGTCACCAGGTCGAAGTGGGGATGCAGGTTTCCCTCTCTAGCCGCGCTCTACCAAACTGGCAGCTACAAGTTCCGATCGACGCCATCATTCCGACTGCAGATTCAACCTCCCGCCGACAGGAAGTCCGGATTCAACTCGATACTCCCTCAGCAGATCTGGTACCCGGTATGGCAGTCCGAGGGGAAATTGCGCTCCCCGTGCAAACGGAAGGCTTTGTGGTTCCCCGAGATGCCCTGACCCGCCAGGGAACCCGTTGGGTTGTCTTTACGGTTAACGATGATGGCACTGCCCGAGAGCTCGAGGTCAGCCCCCTCGCCGACATGGGCGAGCAGATGGCGATCGCTCATCCCGAACTTCAGACCGGCCAAACCCTTGTGGTTCAGGGGGGAGACGGCCTGCAAAATGGTGCTCCAGTGAAAGTCATCCCTCGGCAAGTTGATGCCGTCAGCCTCGCCCAATAGCCCTCGAGAGATATGCCATGAGACTCATCGAAACCGCCGTTCGCTGGCGGCACGGAACGTTTGTTTTGTTTTGCTTGCTGGCTCTGTTTGGGGTTCTCTCCCTGCTGAATCTCCCCTTGGAACTGCAACCCGGCGGCGATCGCCCCGAGATCTCCATCACAACGCCCTATCCAGGGGCCAGCCCCGCAGAAGTGGAGAACCTGGTCACCCGCCCCATTGAAGACCTGCTAGAAGAAGTTCAAGGGGTGCAGGAAATGACCAGCACCAGTCAGACAGGACGGAGCAGCATCAATCTAGAGTTTCGTTGGGGCACCGACATTGACGAACGCTTTGTTGACGTGCTCAACAAGCTGCAACAGGTGGAATCGTTGCCGGTAGAAGCAGATGAGTCCGATGTCGAGATTGTCAGCGGCAGCAGTCGCCCCATGATGTGGACTATTTTGGTTCCCAAGGAAGGATTTGCGGCAGATGATTATCGCTACCGAGACTTGGTCGATGATGTGGTGATTCCCCGCTATCGCCAGGTTGAAGGGGTCGGTCAGTTATTTGTCTCGGGGGGCCGAGAGCGAGAAGTAGAGGTCATCGTCGATCCCCAGGCGCTAGCCGATCGGAATCTGACCATCGCCGATGTGGTTCAAACCTTGCGTCAGAACAATCGAGATATCCGAGGGGGACCCCTCGTGCTGGGGCGGCGGGAATATCGGGTGCGGACCGTCAGCCGCGCCACCGATGTCAAGCAGTTGGAGGGGTTGGTGCTGCGCCGAGATGCTGCCGGGACAGTTTATCTCTCAGATGTGGCTACGGCACAGATGGGGCGAGAAATACAAGATCGCGCTCTCGTGCGGGATGGAGAACCTGCCGTGGCTGTTGGCATCATTCGCCAGGTGGGGGGGAACGTCCCTGAAATCTCTAGGGGCATTCGAGAGGCGATCGCCGAATTGGAAGAGCGCTTCGACCGGGAGGGCGAGGGAGTGCGCTTTGACATTCCCTATGACGAGAATGACTACATCCACCTCGCTATCTCCTTTGTCCAGGGGAACTTAATGATAGGGGCCATGCTGGCATCCCTGGTGTTGCTCTTGTTCTTGGGTTCCATCCGCACCGTTGCAGTCATTGCCCTGACCATTCCCGCCACCACGATCTCGGTATTTATTGTCTTCGCGGCTCTGGGGCGCTCCCTCAACACGATTAGCCTCGCCGGATTGGCTTTTGCCGTGGGAATGGTTGTGGACAACGCGATCGTGGTCCTAGAAAATATCTTTTCCCACATGCAGCGGGGCAAATCGCCTGTTCGCGCCGCCATTGATGGCACTCAGGAAGTTGGATCGGCCATGCTGGCGTCCACTCTGACGACAGTGGCAGTTTTTGCACCGATCGTGCTCGTCAAGGGGGAAGCCGGACAACTGTTCTTTGACATTGGCATTGCCTTATCGGCGGCGGTTCTGTTTTCCTTGTTTGCTGCCCTTACGCTGGTACCCATGCTTTCCGGGCTATTTTTGCACCGGGCCGAAGCGCAGCAAATGCTTCAAGGAAATGTCTATCGGGGGGGCAATCCGCTGGAGAGGGGGATTTCTCGAGCTTCGATCGCCTTCTGCTGGCTGCAAGGACAACTGGAGCGCTTTTTGCTGGCAACGGTTCGCTGGTCTTTGGGACCCCGCCGTGCTGGCCGACGCTTGGCCGTACTGGCCATCCCTCTGACTCTGCTTTTGGCGAGTTTCCCCCTGCTCCCCGCCGCTGATTATTTGCCCGAGGGGAATCGGAATCTAGTTCTCTGGCTTGCAGAGCCCTTGCCCGGTACCAGTATTCCTGAAGCCTTGCGGCTGGCAGAAGAACCCAGTCGGCTCGTCAGCGAACAGCCAGGCATTATTCGCACCATCTTTGTCCTTCGTCCTGGGTTGCGAGCGATTGGTGCTTTCCTAGATCCCGAGCAGTCCACTAGCAAAAATCTCAATGCCCTGGTCGATCGCCTGCGGGAGGCCAGTTCCAACTTTCCCGGCTATCGGTTCATGGTCCCGATTCGCGTTTCCATCTTTCAGGATCCCGGTAAAGAATTTGAAGTGCAACTCATCGGCCAAGATTTGGATCGCCTGGATCGACTTCAGCAACAAGTGGGCCAGGAGCTGCGCGCGCTGCCCGGGGTGCAGAATGTGCGCTCTGACTTCGTTTTGGGAGCGCCCGAACTACAAGTGATTCCAAATCGAACGCGCCTTGCGGAAGTCGGACTCTCCGAGGCAGAACTCGGCGCTGTCGTGGAATCGGCCTTGGGGGGATTGCAAGCCTCGGAGTTTGTGGATGGCAGACGAGAGTTGGATGTCACCGTCGAGCTGAAGGATACCGCTGTCAGTACCCCCGAGGAGTTGCGTCAGCTAGCGATCTATACAGGCGAGGGGCGTCAGGTACAGTTGGCTGACGTTGCGGAAGTGCTGGAAACCACGGGACCCGACACTATCAATCATGTCGGGATCGAAAGGGCTGTGACTCTAACGGTGCGGGTTGCGCGGGAGGCTCCCCTTGGCGCTTTACTAGAGACCGCAGAAGAACGAATCCTCGAACCCCTACGAGGAACGCTCCCCTCCGGTTTTCGAGCCGAACTAGCCGGTTCTGCTGACGTTCTGGCCGAAACGCTCTCGCAGTTGGCCTCGGCATTTGCACTTTCGCTCGCAGTCACGTATTTGTTACTTGTAGCCCTCTATCGCTCCTTCAGCTATCCCTTAATCATCATGGTGACAGTGCCCGTGGGAATGACGGGCGCGGTCGTGAGTTTAGCGATCGCCAATGCTATGCCGGGTGAGGTCGTTCCTCTAGACATGATTACCGGCTTGGGATTTGTGATTCTGACCGGTGTCGTGGTTAACAATGCCATTCTCTTGGTCGATCGCGCACTCCAGTTGCAGCGGGAAGAAGGGTACAGTTTGGACGCCTCACTAGAACGGGCAGTTCGCGATCGCCTCCGGCCAATCTTTATGTCTGCCGGAACGAGTGTGCTCGGAATGCTGCCTCTGGCACTCTTACCGGGGCAGGGGGCAGAACTCTATCGAGGACTGGGAATTGCTCTTACGGGGGGGCTAGCCCTTTCCACACTGTTGACTCCTACGGTTGTGCCTGCGCTAATGCGACTTTGGCAAGATATCACTCCCCTTCCAGCTCAACAGCAACATCCTGTGGATGGAGTCGCTTCGCAAGGCTCCGATCGATTTGCGAATGAACCGGTCTCGATCGCCAAGCACAGAACCGAGCTTTAAAGCCTCCACTGCAGAGTTGTTCGCAGAACTCCTCAAGTGAAGTGTCACTCTCAGTCGCCAGTTTTTGTATCGTGCTGGATTGCCGTTAGAGAGGTGCCTTCTAGACAAGCCCCTTGCAGAAGAGCGCCAGTCCAGACCGCTTGCTCCACCCGAGCGCACAGAAGATTTGCCCGACTTAGATTTGCACCGCGCAGCACCGCACCAGACAGGTTTGCTTCTTCTAAATCCACTTGCGATAGATTTGCCCCAGACAAATTGGCATTGCTGAAGTCCACTTGCCGCAAAATCGCTCCCTCTAAATTGACACCTCGCAAATCTGCGCCTCGAAAGTCGGCAGCAGTGAGATCGAGGTTGCCAAAGTTGGCCCCAGCCAAAAATGCTCCAGCAAAGCTGATTTGATGGCACTCAATGTCTGACAAGAGCGCCCCTCTCAAATCGGCATTGCGACAATCTGCTCCGGCAAGGTTAGCCCCGCTTAAATCTACACCGCGCAGATTCGCCCGCAAAACCGCCCGCACCAGATTCGCACCGGCTAGGTTGGCCCCGGTTAAGGTCGCTTGGGAAAAATCGCAATCCGACAACTGCGCTCCAGTTAAATCGACCCCTGCCAAGTTGGCACTGGCCAGCACTTTCACTTTGCCGCTCCGAATTGCTGTCAGATCGAAAGACATCACATCGCTCATGGTGCAACTCCCGGTCGAGCGGAACTGGTCTCTGCAGTTTCTTCCAACCAGACGGTAGGAATTTGACTGGGACGGTCTGGTAACTGCATGAGGCCCAATTCAACTAAACGGATGACCGAACCGAGCGACTCTACCAAAGCCGGATCGAAGCGAGTGCCTCTAGCTGCTTCGCAGTGTTCGAGTGCCTCTGCCGGACTGAAGGCCGCCCGATCGCCTCTGGGCTGAGTCAATTCCTGAAAATATGCCACTAATCCCAAGATGCGCGATTCAAGCGGAATCTCCTCCCCTTGTTGGCCATTGGGCCGACCGCTGCCGTCCCATCGTTCTAGCTGATGCAAGACGATTTGGGTGACGGATGCCAACTCTGGCATGGATGAAAGGAGCTGAGCGCCGATGGAGGAGCGATCGCGCCAAAACGTCGGACTGATTTCGTCGAGCTGGCGATCGGTTTGGCTGAAAACTTCGGCAGGGGCTTTTGCCAGCCCGATGCGGAAGAGCAATCCAGCGAGCCGCAAACGCCTCAATCGCAGGGTGGGTAGATCCAAAATCTGTCCTAACACTTCGGCTAGGGCAGACACCTGCAGAGACGCAACGGGATTGTCGCGATCTTTTTCGTCGACTTGTTGGGCCATGCGCAAAAATGCTTGTAGCTTATTGGCTGTGAAATTGCGATTGAGCCGTTGAGCTTGTCCTTCCAATTCCCACAGTTCGCGGGTTTGACGACTGACTGCGACTAATTGTTCTTGACTGCTCTGCAAATAGGTGACGATTCGGGCTACGACATCACTGAGGTCGGCGGGTGTGGCACTTAACGATGTGCCGATCTCCTGCCGGTGTTGGGTCAGATCGCTTGCCAGTGAAGCATTGTAGGGTCGCATGCGATCGATCGTAATTTCTGCTGTTTTATCGACCAACTGGCGATCGAAGGTCCACAAGCCGTAAAACTTGCGCTCCATATCCCGCTCGGGCTGACTGTCCTCTCGATAGTCTTCTGGAGACAGTTCGTGGCACAGAACCATAGCAGCATAGTCGGGGGCCAGAATAACCAGGTTCCACTCTTCGATCAAACTGTCAGTACTGTCGAGATGAATCAGAGAAACACTATCCAGTTGGCTGGTTTTATGGCTGGCAAACCCACTGTCGGGAACAGCGGCGATCGCCACGTGCCGAGAGCATTGGGCAATCTCAAAATACCGGTCCGCTTCTTGCAGATACCACTTGCCCCGCTGAAACGCGACTAAAACGAGTGGAGCTCGCTCGGGCACATCGGCAGCATTCTGCAGGATTTGGTCTTCTAAGGCATGACACAGAGCCACCAGTGTGCTTTTGTAATAGACGCCATAGCTGGAGGGGAGCTGGCCATCTGGTTGCGCTGCTTTGAGCTGGTTGAGAGTTGACTCCGGTTGCATTGCGAATCGAGCTACTTCGTACGATTATCTATACGATCTCATACTTTCAAACAAGTTATCAAAAAACATCCCTCACACTATCAGTCACAAATTTTTGATGCAGTCAAACTGCATTATGCAAAATTTCATCGGCCTTGTTGAGATCCTATATCTCATAACAAATATTTACGTTCTGATGGTAGGTTGTCTAGCTGAGTGAAGCTGGGGACAATGGTGGAGTTGTGTTAGAGGCTAGGGATGTCAGTATTGCGATCGCTGCCATGTCAGATTCGCCAAGGCTTTAAGCTGCTTTGCGGGGCTGTCCTGCTCTTCTCGTTCTTAACGGCCTGCGGTCCGCCTACTTCAGATGTCGATCTGGCTAATGAGGCGATCGCGGCCCAATATGCCGATCGCCCCCACCTGGAGGGAACCGCCGAGATCGACATGGTGGTGGATACGGCTGCTGCGGGACGGGGTACGATTGCAATTGTGTTGAATGGGGATGCGGCTCCTCTGACGGCAGGCAATTTTATCGATTTGGTGGAGCGCGGATTTTATCACGGATTGACCTTCCATCGGGTGGTCGCGCGGCCCGATCCTTTTGTGGTGCAGGGGGGCGATCCAAAAGGTGACGGCACAGGTGGGTTTGTCGATCCCGAGACGCTACGCACCCGCCAGATCCCGTTGGAGATTTCAGTCAAACTTTCCAGCAAAGACGGCATTCCCCAATACAAAACCTATTACAACAAGTTCTTTGACAGGGCAGACATTTCTAAACTTCCAGCCCTTTCCCACATTCGCGGAGCTATAGCTATGGCGCGATCGAGAGCACCCAATAGCGCCTCGTCACAGTTTTACTTCACCCTCTCCGATCAACCTCAACTGGATGGCCGCTATGCAGTATTTGGCTATGTCGAGGAAGACAGCATGGCTTGGGTCGATCGCATCCAAATTGGCGATACCATCGTATCGACCACAGCCACAATCGAAGGAAAATTCACGAATGGCAGCCAATAGTTTCAAATGACTTACGCACACTTTGTTCGATATAGTCCATGACTCGTAAGTATGCCGGATCGTCCGGCTGAACTTCTCTTTCTTCGATCGCGCAATCGTTATTTAAAATAGCCTTTCTGGCATTGTCCGCAATGATAGTGTTAGCAATTAGCTCCAGAGCTTCGGGTCGCCCTATATTGTTTAAAGCTTCGGCATATTTGCGGCTATGCGTATGTCGCACTGACTCCTGACAATAATTCGATAATTCTCGACTTTCAGTCATGACTTCAAAAGCAAAATCTTTTTCTTCTTCGCGGCCATATATTCCCTTGTACAAAAGATTGACCATTGAAGCATCGTGATTGGGGATGGCATATTTTTCTTCGATTTGAGGCCAATATCTTAAAGCCTTTAACCCCTCTAAAGCACCTTTATTGAGTCCTCGCTGCTCGCACCATTGTTCGAATTCTTCAACATTGACAGGACAGCGATTATTTGCTGTCATTCCTCGGGCTAGTGCCTGACCAGCTTGAAAATTCCTCGTGGGTTGACCTCGAACGGGCAGCATCATACTGCCTCGTACATCAGCTACTATGGCTGTTAGCTGAGAAAAAGTATGATCGCGGGCTCTCTCGGTGAAACCACCTTTATCTAGAGTTGCTTCAATTCGCGGAACGGCATATCCCAATTCAGTCAAAGCGATCGTTTGACGATTGTAAAGTTTGTGGCGGTCTTTCCGAGACATGGAAACAGTTGCCGCTTGATCGAGGCACTGATTGAGAAGCAACGTCAGCAACGTTGGCAACATACCAGGATTTTGCTGGTGGAACTCATATCCAAAGCCCGCAAAAATGGACGACATGTTTTTTGCAGCTTTAATATATTGTGCTTCAACATTATGAATTCCAGGGGACACCTGAATGTTTGGAGAAAGCCTATTGAGCATGTGCGCGCCTAACAAAGCTGTAAGTGCATTAGGATGGCAAAAATTAGCCGTAAAGCTATCAACTGGATCGCGCAAGGCCCCATGCCTGTGGAAACCAGAGAAAAATGCTAAATTAGTATTTTTCTCACACAATACATATGAATCATCTTTGGCTTCATCGTGGTTGAAGGAGCCTGCCAAGCAGGTTAAAACGACATTGGGTCGTTGTAATTTTTCTTTGATGGCTTGAGCTTCAGCTAGATCTTGTTCGATATATTTACTGTTCGCACTCAACAGCACCAGATCGCACCTAAGAATCAAATATTCCAAACTGTTTGGAACAGATTGACCTTCTTCTTTGTGATGGGCCATGCGGATCATTTTGGCCACATGCTTAGGATCCATGCCGTGAATTTCTTCTTCTGAAAATGCCCCAAGCAGCTCTCTTCCCGGACGGGGAGCAAGCAATAAAGATTTCTCACTTTTCTGCATTGCCGAATTGTAAGCCAGGGAGGCTGGATATAGCCCAATGCTATAGAAACCAATTTTTGCTCTGCTTAATTGACGGATGCGTTGTTTGAGGCTTCTTTTGTCTAAGGAATCGCTAAAGAAGTTATTCTGCATAATTTGTACAGTCCGATAAAGCTCTGCTCGAGTTGTCAGTGTCCGAGATAGCGACAGTGAGTGCTTCGGAAGCTGGGACTCTAGACCCACTGTCTGACGCTCGCTAGCCAGCGGGCTGCAGAGAACGAGAAGCCTCGGGGAGAATGTCTTCGGCGTAGTCGGGAATGCAATTTTCCTCCATATAGGTGTAGTGCTGGGCAATTTGTGCGTCGCAGGTTTGGGGATCCCAACTGCAGTGGCGCACTAAGACATCGGCGATCGCCTTCACCGCTTCACAACCGTAACGGTCTAGTACCGACAAAGCGGTACGGCGGTTGGCAATATCGGTCAGGGTGCGGGCATATTCGCACTGAACGGCATAGACTGCTTGCGCTTTAATGTCGAGCAAGCCTTTGACAATGGGTTCGAATAATTCGGGGGTACTATCCCCCAAGGCCAGAACTGCAGGGGCCTGACTGCCATACAGATCGAACAAGTGGTAGATGGCGAGGGGAGAGAGGCGATCGCCGTAGCGCTGCAAACTCTCCGCGATCGCTGGATCGCTGGCGTCGATGGCACCGGGCAGTGGGGTTTCTGCCGTGTTGCAGGGGGGAGTTGCTTTGCCCAATTTAGTGTAGACCTCATCCACCATTTCCTGGCTGCTGCTGCGGTGGGTGGTGAGTTTGCCGCCAATCAGGGAGAGCAGATTGCCGATCCCCCCCTCTTTGGCATGGTCGAGAATGATGTGCTTGCGGGTGATAGCTCCCGCTTTTTTGCTTTCGCGATAGGGCAGGGGACGCACCCCCGAGTAGGTGAAGCGCACGCTTTCTCGCGTCAGTTGGGCAGCGGGCAGCATGGCGTTGGTGGCTGCAATCAAGTAATCGATTTCGTCGTTATCTGCTTTGACGCGATCGAGATCTCCTTCGTAGCGAAAATCAGTGGTGCCGATTAAGAAGCCCCCCAACCAAGGAACGATGAAATAGGGGCGTCCGTCTTGGGCCGCTTCTGCGTACAGGGCAGTGCTGGGGGCTCCAGGGAAGGGATCGACAAAAATGTGGCTGCCTTTGGTGCCACTCAGCAAGCGGCGATCGCACAAAGGCTGCGGTTGACCCGATCGAGTTCCGAGCTGACAGACGCGATCTAACCAAGGACCGGCGGTGTTGACTACCACCGTATTGGGGCCAACTGAGATGCCGAACTCTACCCCCGTCAGCACGTCGCGGCACATCACTCGATCGATGCAGCCGTTCTGCTGCTGCACGTCCGTCACTTCGGTGTAGTTCAAAACGGTGGCCCCCACTTCAGCCGCCGACTGAATCACTTCCAAGCACAAGCGCTCGGCATACTCCGCCTGAGCGTCATAATATTGAGCTGCTCCCAGCAAATCGGTGGGGGCAAGCGAGGGGAAGAGGTGCTTGCACTGGGCAGTTCCTAAGATGCGGTGGTTGGGGAGCGACTTGTCGTAACTGAGTATGTCGTAGAGCAACATCCCCGCTTGAATGGTCCAGCTTTTGTGGGACTGGTTGCGGTAGAAGGGCAACGTGAGCTGGATGGGTTTGACTAAGTGGGGGGCGTTGCGGAGCAAGATTTCCCGTTCCCGAAGTGATTCCCGCACGAGGGGAAACTCCAGGTACTCCAAATACCGCAAACCGCCGTGGATCAGTCGGGTGGACCAACTGGTGGTGCCGCCACCGAAATCTCCTTTCTCGATGAGGATGGCTTGCAATCCCCGCATGGCTGCATCTCGCACGACTCCCGCCCCATTGATGCCACCTCCAATGACAATCAGATCGTAGTGGGCAGATTGAATGGCTTGCAAGTCGTGCATGTTTCTATTTGAATTCAGCAAACCCTTGCCAGAGATGGGCGATCGCCCTAAGCTGGCTCGGATGGTAAGCGTCTCCGAGCGGAGTCTTCGCAAAGTGTCTCCAAGGGAGAAAGGGGCTCGCGGTCGGGCAATCTGGCTTTGACTTCGCTCGGCCAGAGGAGTTGCAGGACGATTACTCGGTTAGGTAATTGTGGCTAAGAACTTCTCTGCCCCCGAGTTGTCGATCGCCATCGCCTCTCTGAATAGGTGATTGGCCCACTGGTTGACATCATAGCGGGTAACGGCCTTGTACAGCTTTTGCATGCGCCGCTGTTGCTCTTCCAGAGGCATATCCAGCGCCTCGTCGAGACTGTTATTCAAGGACATAAAGGAATGGGGGTTCGCCAGAATTGCATCTGGTAATTCCACTGCAGAACCGGTAAATTCCGACAAGATCAAAGCGCCGCCAGTGCCCTGTTTGGCGGCAATATATTCTTTGGCCACCAGGTTGAGACCGTCCCGCAATGGCGGAATAAAGGCGACATCGGCAGCTCGGTAATAGGCAACGATCTCTTCGAAGGGAAAGGGCTTGGTGAACAGGCGAATGGGAACCCAGTTGAGGGTGGCGAAGCGACCGTTAATCTTGCCGGCGAGTTGCTCGATCTCTTGGCGGTATTCTCGGTAGACTCGCATGCCTTCGGCAGCTGCTACAGAGACATTGAGCAAAATCACTTTGCTATGCAGTTCGGGGCGTCGTTCCAGCAGGCGCTCGTAAGACAGCAGCAGTTCGCGGGTGCCCTTGACGTAGTCCACGCGACCGGCGGAAAGGATGAGCTTGCAATCGCCAATTTCCTCGCGAATTTTGGCAATTCGCTGGCTGGTTTCCGGCTTTTCCAGGATGCTGTCGATCAGTTTGGGATTGGTGCCGACGGGGAAAGCGTCGAGACGAATGGTGCGATCGCCGTATTGCACCTTGGTGGTCATTTCCCGCTGGGCCAGTGCCGGACCGAGCTTGGTGAATGCATCATCCACTTCGCCGCGTTCGAGGACCTCTAAATGGCGCACGCTACCGGCTGCCGAGACAAAGTTTTCCACGTAGCGGGGAATGTGGAAGCCTAACAGGTCGCAGCAGAGCAAACTATCTACAATCGCCTGACGCCAGGGCAAAATGCCAAAAATATCGGCGGAGGGGAAGGGGGTGTGGTGGAAGAAGGCAATCCGTACGTTGGGTTTCTTCTCCCGGATGAAGGCAGGGGCCAACCAGAGGTTGTAGTCGTGAACCCAAATTAGGGCATCGTCAGCAGCTTCTTTGCAGGCGGCATCTGCAAATAACTGGTTGATGTACTTGAAATTCTCCCAGTTAGCCGTGTCGTAAGTGAACTGGCTGGGGAAGGAGTGCAAAATGGGCCAGAAGGCTTCTTTTGAGGTGATGTGGTAAAAGTCGCGCACCTCTTGGGAGCTGAGGGGAATGCGACGGACGATGCAATTTTCGCCCTCGCCCACCGAGACGGTTTCCTGAAACGTCTCCCGCTGGCGGGTAGTGACTTGCTTCCAGGCGATCCAAGTGCTCTGGTCCGCATTCAAGAAAAAGCTTTTCAGCGTGGGCACAATGCCGTTGGGCTTTTTCTTTTCTTGATAGAAAACTTTCCCGTCTTTGCGCACCTCGTCGTAAGGTTCGCGATGATACAGGATGACTAAAGAAGATTTCTCACGCATGCTACAAATCCCTCAACGTTACTCTGAATGACTGCAAACTATCCCTCGTCGGCCCCAAAGCGATCGCGCTGGAATGGAGGCCGAGACCAGTCTGGGGTGTTACCAATACGGACCGACGCGATCGCCCGCAATGCTGCTTACTCGTGCTCGAAACTGTTGCCGATGCTGCCAATTGCCGCAATGCTGCAGACTGTCTCGATAGATTGAAGCAGTAGGGGGAGCGTTTAGAACTCATCCTCTCGCGCTCGTTAGCGCTTCTATACAACAAACAATCCGTATGAGGGGTGGCAGCTTAACTCGCACCCGCAAGAGACCTTGCAATCCCCCCCACGCTCAGCTCCTTAGCAGTCGGACGAGCTCTAGAACATTGAGGGATACATGATGTTATACCTTTCACAGCCAATCCATCCTCGAACTGGTCGGAAGAGCTTGCAAACCCGATAAAGCTCAGCAAATATCGGTGTGGTTGGTACCAAAGGGATGGAATTGATACTAAAAACATGCGGTGGGCGTGAGTCTGCCTAGCCTCAAACTGAGGATATCTCTCTTGCAATTTACATCATTTTTGTGAGAATAACCTGAAAAAGCAAAGTAGATGTCTCCCCAAACGGCGGCATTTGACCCCTGCAAAAAACCTGAAACGCTTTATAGATAAGCAGATCCAGGTGATTCCACGGTGGCTTTTGCAAGCCTTACAACCATGTCATGTTAACACAATAAATATCATTGACATCGTGTTAACTTCTGTAATGCCCGATACGTTGATAGGCGATCGTAGTCTCGAGGCTCTAAGTTTGTTAGCTGCTTATTGCTGGGATAAGACTTGTGGAAGCGAAAAAAGAATCAGTCTAAAGCGGGGTTTTGGGGAACTGGGTAGGGGAAAAGAGTTGAATTCCATGCCATACACGAGTCCCGAGAGATCGCGACCTGAAACGCCAAGAGTCTTTCCCGGCCGGGGATTTAGGTATTTTATTGCGATTCTCCCTGAAATCCCTAGAAGGTCATCTACTCAATGAAGAACGCTTTAAAATGTACGATATTAAAAAATTGCTTCTGGTTCTGCAGCTTTTGCATTACATTCACAGAAGTCGATACGGTGAAGGAATCGCGATTGGGAATGTTTATCGAAGCTAAGCTATGACTTTGCGATTTCAAATATTCACAACCATAGGGATGGAACCGTTTTGAACCAGGTAAGCACGGCACATGCAGACGACCCCCTGCAAAGAATGCAGGCTAATGCGGGGCAGTCCGAGCTTCGCGATGGGGCGATCTCGCCAGCCTCCAACATTGCAGTCCGCCTCGATCGCGAGGCCACTCAAGAGATGTTGGATTGGGCGAATGAAATTGAATCCTCCAACGAAACCCTGTTGCGCAAAGCCCAAATACTGGCAACGCGGCTCGGCATGCACTGTCGTCCCGACGGCAGCGTCTCCATCGGCTTCTGGGCCCCGGAACTAGCCCCCGGCACCATTCTGCTAAAAGACGTTTATTTGGAGGTATTCACCCCCCTAGAACCGGTGGATTTTCCCCAACCCAGCCAAACGGTGCGCTTTCAGCGAGACTACATTCAACTGGAGCAGCGGGGGGAATATGTCTGGGGGGTGTTGCGAGGGTTAACCATTGGCGATCGCCACCAGCTCGGCTCTCTCTATTGGCTGCGCTATTTGAGCGAAAGCTTAGACCCCAACGAAGTGGGTCTCTCCGTGCGAACGGTGATTCACGATGTTCTGGCCACCTCTTTACCGTTTGGGATATTTGCCCCAGCGGAGGTATACGATTTCAATCGCTTGCAACGGGGGCGGGCAGACCTAGAACATTTTGGCCCCGTGCAGATGGACCCCTCTGCCGCCGTGCGGGTGCCCACCCCCACCAATATTCTGCAGTTGCATGTGGGTACGGCCTCAAAACAAGGCTCGATCGCGGGCTTGACCCAGGTCTATCGCAATCTTGCTGCCAAAATTTCTGCTGGCGAGCCCCTTACCCCCGCTGAAGAAAACTATGTGGAATACGATGCCTTACAACTGATGCCGGTGGAACCCACTGTGGAATATCGCGGCGAAGGGCATCAATTTTGGCAGCCCCTGAACGACGACCCCGGCATGAGCCAGGTGGATGTCGTGCTCTACAAACCCAATACCCAAAACTGGGGATACGATATTGTGCTCTCCGGCATGGCTGCCACCAACCCCGCTCTCTTGGAAACGCAGCGACCCGACGAACTGGTGGACTTTATTGAAACGCTGCACACCTTTCCCTCGGGTCCCATTCAACTGATTTATGACATTGTTTACGGTCACGCCGACAACCAGGTGCTCGATCTCTTGAACGGGCGCTATCTCAAAGGCCCGAATATGTACGGTCAGGATGTCAACCATCAAAACCCCACTGTGCGGGCCATGTTATTGGAGATGCAGCGGCGCAAGATGAATACCGGTGTGGATGGCCTGCGGATTGACGGCGCCCAAGATTTCAAATTTTTCAATCCTCTCTCTGGGAGAGTGGAATACGACGACGTCTACTTACAGGCGATGGCGGACCTCAAGCAGAATATTGGCGGTCGCTGTCGCAAGCTATTCTGCATTTTTGAAGATGGCCGTCCTTGGCCGGAAGAAGGTTGGGAAGAATCGTCCACCTATTTAGATCTGATTCGGATCATGCCCGACTGCTATCAGTGGGGACCGCTCATTTTTGCCCACAATACGCCTGCCCTGATTGGTTTTTGGGAGGATAAGTGGGGTCGAGTGCAAGAGACTATCTACCACGGATCTCATTGGATTACGGGTTGCGGCAACCACGACACCGTCCGTCGCGGCACCCAGATCGATCCCGACGGATTGATTAATTGGAACTTGGGTGACAGTCTCCAGGAGGTGTTGAAAAACGCCTACGACAATCCCGCTACAACGTTGCTGACTTATGGGTTTATGCCTGGTCTGCCGATGGACTTTATCAACGCCACCGCTCGATCGCCCTGGGGATTTGTTCGCAACACAGATGATTATTACGGCGTCAAGGTGGTGGCAGAGGAGGGGGGCTTTCTAGAATGGCAGGTGCCACCGGAGATGTATGCCGCTGAAGGAAATTTCGAACGGCTGAAGCATTTCGGCTTTACGGACTATGACGAGCTCAAGGCATTTATCCGAGGACTGCACGAAGCCATCAGCGTGATGGAGTTCAATTTGGAGGGGGTGACCCGCATTTGCCAGAGCTGTTTGGCGGATGATGTAGACTTTTCCACTTGGGACGATGGCGAAATTCAGGACTATGCCTCCAGTTGTGCCACCTATGCCCGCGCCCTCAGCCAGCTCAATAAGCCGGGGAAATCGAAGGGGCTCTCCAGCCTGAATGTGGAGCGGCTGCAGCGGTTTGCGCGGGCCTTTATGGAAGATTGCTACGACATTTGCAATGTGTCTTTGCACCAGTTGGCCCTAGACCCGATCCAAACTGCTTACAATCGAGCCGTGCGCCAGTTTCGCCGCCATCACCGTTGGCTGCGACGCAATCTGCGCACCAAAGAGGATATATTCGAGTGTTTGGGGAATGCAGAATCGACGGTATTCTACGGTATGCGGACTGAACCTCGGGAACTCGTTCAAACCGATCGCCTGCCGGAGCAAGTGGCAATTGTGGCCCATATGGGGGGTAACCCCGTCGAGATTTCCCTCGATCGCCTACTGCAGATTTCGCCTGCGGAATGGAAGGTGGCGATCGCCTCTCCCGGTCTGGGGTTAAGCGGTAACTGCGAGCAAGTGGGTCCCTTCGAACTCAAAGACTCTCAGGCGATTCTATTGATGCGGCAAGGGCGGGCAGAGGCACTGGGAGAAGGGGGCGTCACATAAAAGTCGTTTAAAAAGAGGTTTTTGCGTGAGTTATATTCTGGCCCTCGATCTCGGCACCACAGGCAATCGCGCCATCTTATTTGACGCTAGCGGCCAAGCGATCGCTCAAGCATACAAAGAATTCACCCAGTACTATCCCCAACCGGGCTGGCTGGAGCACGACGCTAGCGAAATTTGGCGGGATACCCAAGCGGTGATTCGGGAGGTGTTTGCCGGTTCCGGCATTGCGCCTACTGCCGTCAAGTCGGTGGGGCTGACGGTGCAGCGGGAAACCTGCTTGCTCTGGGATAAAGCCACTGGAGTGCCTTTGCACAGAGCGATTGTGTGGCAGGATCGCCGCACGGCGGCCAACTGCGATCGCCTGCGGGACGAGGGACATGCCCAAACGATTGCAGAACGCACGGGATTGGTGCTGGACGCTTATTTCTCGGCCACCAAGTTGAGTTGGCTGTTGAACGAAGTCAAGCAAGCTCAGCCGGATCTGGACCTGAATAATGTCTTGGCGGGGACTATTGACACTTGGATCTTGTGGAATCTAACGGGCAGGCAAGTTCACGCCACCGACCACAGCAACGCCAGCCGCACGATGCTGTTCAACCTCGACTCGGGCGATTGGGACGATACGCTGCTCGATCTGTTCGGCATTCCTCGCCAACTACTGCCGGAGATTAAGCCGAGCCTGGGGGAATTTGGCCGGTTCGAACCCTCTATTTGCGATGCAGAACTGCCCATTACCGCCATTTTGGGGGATCAACAGGCGGCCCTGTTTGCCCACGGCTGCGATCGCCCCGGATTGATGAAATGCACCTACGGCACCGGCTGCTTCCTGGTCTCCCATACGGGGGCAGAGATGGCGCGATCGCAGAATCAATTGCTCACAACGGTGGCCTGGACAGAACAAACGAACGGGAGCGGATTCAAGGCGGGTTATGCCCTAGAAGGCAGCATGTTTACGGGGGGTGCCTGCATTCAATGGCTGCGGGATGGTTTGAAAATCATTCAGTCTTCTGCGGAGACGGAGGAGATTGCCCGCTCGGTCCCCGACAGCGACGGCGTCTTTTTTGTCCCTGCCCTCAGCGGTTTGGGGGCTCCCCATTGGGATATGAGCGCGCGCGGCGCATTTTTGGGCATTACCGGCGGCGTACAGCGAGAGCATATGGTGCGGGCGGTGTTGGAGGCGATCGCCTATCAGGTGTGCGAGATTGTGGAGTGCGTCAATCTCGACCTCGGTACCCCTATCCGGCGGCTGAAGGTGGACGGGGGGGCCTGTCAAAATAATTTCTTGATGCAGTTTCAGGCGGATGTTGCCGGGATTGAAGTGGAACGTCCGGCGATCGCCGATGCGACGGCACAGGGGGCGGCGTTTGCGGCGGGTTTGGCGGTGGGGTTTTACCCCAGCTATGCCGAGATGGTGGCGCAGCGGCAGATCGATCGCGTGTTTGTGCCGGGGGAGGGGGCGCAGCAGGCGCAGCAGAATTTTGGCTTGTGGAAGGAGGCGGTGAAGCGGGCGAAGCATTGGGCGGTTTGAGGGCTTTGCATGGCCCTCTCCCCCGGCCCTCACCCCAGGGAGGATACTGCTGACCAATTTAACATTTAGAAATATTGGCATGGTGCAAGTCCTCTGCATGGCCCTCACCCCCCGGCCCCTCTCCCAAACTTGGGAGAGGGGAGAAACAGCCGAAAATCCTTACGGGGCCTTGTTCCCCTGCCCCCAAAGTTGGGGGTAGGGGTTAGGGGAAGGGGGCCATAGGCATCTAGACAAATGGCCAATGTTTCGGAATATGAATTTCGCCAGCAGCATCAGGGAGAGGGGAGGGATAGCCGATGGAAAGGTTGGGGGCTATTCTGCTGAGGCTTTGGGGTTGCTGAAAATGGCTTTGGTGCGTGGGGGAATTGGGTTGGGTTGTGTGCGATCGCTTTAGGGTGCTTGTAGCAAGGGTACGGCCCTGATGGGGTCGTTAACGAAGTTTAACGAAGTGCTAAACTTACCGATGCAGTTTGCCCAGTACTGACGGAGCTAACCCGAGCAATCGAAATAGCCAAGCCAGAGCGATTTTGTGAAGATTCCAGACATTGCCGTCATATCCAACGAGAAGATAACCCAGTACTTACTCGTTCGGAAAACCAGGAACGATAAATCAAAATTCCTGGCAAGGGCAGGGTTTACACCCGATAATCCCGCAGCACTGAAGTTAGCTATCCGGTCCATTGCCCGATCTGGTGAAGCAGTTGAAGCAAGAAGAAACGAGTATGGCGTCTTTTATCAGGTTGCCGGAGAGTTGGCTGGCATCAATGGTGTAACCCTTCCTGTGGTTACAATTTGGCTACAACAGCAGGCCGATGGCACATTCAAGTTCGTGACTCTCAAACCTTTGAAGGAAGGGCGATCGTGACTCTAGAACTATACAGAGAAGTCGCTTTAAGCCGAGATCTGCCCGAGCACGATCTCAAAGCGGGGGATATTGCAGTATTGGTCGATTTTGTCCCACATCCTTCTGGAGGCGAAGAGGGCTGCGTTCTGGAGGTCTTTAATGCTGTGGGCGAGTCAATTAAGACGATCGCCGTTCCTGTCTCTGCTGTGGAGACTCTACGTCCAGACGAAATTTTGACGGTTCGTCCGTTTGCGGACGTTAGCTAGTGCTCTGGCTAGCGGCGATCGCCCCCAACGATCTACCAAGAGCGCGCGCCCCTCGCCCCCTAATTCACCGAACCCAGCTCGGAGGGAATACCCTTCAAAAATTCTCTGCTCGCTGCTGCGCCGCCGCTCGAAACACTGAAATATATTCTCGATGCCCCCCCGCAAACACCAGATCCAACGTCAGCGGTTCCGCCTCATCCAATGGGTCTCCCGGCCCCTCGATCGCCACTGGTTTCTCGGGATTATTGCGATCCACCCTGACGGGCTTGCGATTTTTCACCTCTCCACCGCTGCTGTCGATATAAGCCACCACATTGCCCACATTAAACGTGCGACCAATATCTTGAACGAGCTGCAGAAAATTGCGATCGCTACCCCCCCGCCGCACCTCTAGCCGTTCCTGCGCCTGCACCACAGAGCTATTGACCGTATCCCCCACCCCCACGATCGCCGGCATTGCCGCAGGGTCGAAATTTTCCAACACCAATTCCAACAAAGCACTGTGTTCTTTCGGTGCTTGGCGGGCACTAAAGTTTTCTCCCAACGGAAACTCCCCCGTGCGCTGGCGGTAATAGCGATTGAGCAGCGCCAAAACCCCAGCCTCTTTCACCGCCCCCCGCAACATCAATTGAAAATCCGTTGTGCCCGAATCGGTATCGCTCGCCCAGCGAATGCGCTCGTTGCCTATCTCATCTCGCCCTAAATTGGGAGCCAAGTGTAAGAAGAAAGAATCATTTAGCCCTCCCGTCGCCGCTTCTGCCAAGAGTGTTTGCATCAAATCCAACACCCGCCGTTGCAACTCGATGTAGAGGTCGGTGCGATCGCCCAATGCCGCGTGAAAGGTGTTTAGGTTCGCGGTGGGGGAGGCCATGTTATCCAACAGGGAGGACTGAATGCAGCGATCGGCTTCCTGCGAAGGTAATGCCTCGGGATGCTGCTCGATAAATTGCCGCAAACACCTCTGAATGCGCCCCGGCACAGCAGCCAAAAAGGACAGTTCTGCCGAGCTGACCCCAGGACAATCGAGGTTGCCAAAGCGGTCTTGCCACTGCACGCCACCGGCCGCCAAACCGGGCAAGTACAGCCCTTCCGATCGAACCCGATCGCGATCGCCGAAGGCCCGTTCCACAATGACATTCATCCCCCGCGTTCCCACATGCTCGCCGTTGGTGAGCACGTAAAAATGGCGATCGAATTGCTGGGTGGCCACCACATAAGTAGGGTCGATCTGGCGATCGAGGGGATCTTTGACCAATTCCATACAGACCCCATCGAGGTCTTGGACAATCAGCACATTGGGGGTACTGCCCAGTAGATGGGCCAGTTTGTGGGTGTTGAGGGAGAGCGGGGGATCGTTGAGGAGGGGATGCAGCTTGGCAGACATAGAATTGACATGAGTGAGGACACGGGGTCGCAGGCGAATTGCGCATTCAGCACAACCCTAAGCCATTTTACGCATCGGATTCATCCCACTAAATATCCAGATTTTCCCCACTCCGAACATCCAATAGCCCTTTCTCCAGCCCCCAGAATTGCGATCTAAGCATCGAACCGCCCCCTGCCACAATGTGTTAGAGGGAAACAAGGGGTATGCGCGCCCCCTCTGTGGAGTTCTGCCATGTCGCCATCGCTCAAACTGGCCATCTATCTCGCCCTCTTCGGCATCTTCGTGGGCCTCTTGGTCTGGCTGATCCGCACCTTTCTCGATCTGATTTATGCCGTTCGCTTCACCCCTTGGCTGACCTATATCTTAGTTGGGATCTTGGCTGCTATCCTGCTAGGCTGCCTCGCAGCCGCCGGATATTTCCTCATCGTGCTCACCCGATCGCCGCAATCCGCCCAGTCATCCCCCAGCCAAAAGAAACTCCCCGAATCGGCCAGCGAAAAGCAGGCCGCCACCCGAGATCGTCTCGCTGCCGTGCAGCAACAACTCCACCAAATCGAAGACGAAGTGGCCCGAGAGGCGATCGCCGCTAAAGCCGCCGCCATCGATCGCAACCTCGCCAACCAGCGACTCAAACTCGCGATCTTCGGCACGGGCTCGGCAGGTAAAACCTCCGTTCTCAATGCCTTGCTGGGCAAGACGGTGGGGACAGTCGGAGCCGAGTTGGGCACCACCACTGCTTCCGCCCTACACCGCTGGCAACTGCCGGGGATTGCCGACCCCATCGACATCCTCGATAGCCCCGGCATTTTAGAAATTGGCGCGGCAGGGCTCGATCGCGAAGGGGAAGCGAAAGCTCAGGCTGCGGCTGCCGACCTGCTGTTATTCATCGTCGATGGCGATCTGACCCAATCGGAATACGAACCCCTGATGGCCCTAGCAGAGTTGGGCAAGCGATCGCTACTCGTGCTCAACAAAGCCGATCGCTACACCGAATCCGAGCAGGCGCAGTTGCTGGCCCAGTTGCGCGAACGGGTGCAAGGAACAATTGCCTTCGAAGACGTCATTTTGGCGGCGGCACATCCTCAGCCAATTGTGGTGGCAGGGCAGAGCTATGCGGTGGAACCCAAGCTAAAAGAGCTCAAGCAGCGGATTCATCAGGTGTTGTTGGCGGAGGGGCGATCGCTGGTGCTGGACAATGCTTTGCTGCAATCGGAGCAGTTGAGTGCCGAGGCCCGCCGGATTCTGGGCCAGCAGATGGAAAAGGAAGCGGAGAAAGTGGTGGAGCGGTTTCAGTGGATTGTCACGGCGGCGGTGTTTGCCAATCCTTTGCCGGTGGTGGATCTGCTGGCGGCGGCTGCCATTAACGCCCAGATGGTGGTGGAAATTGGCGGGGTATACGGCTGCAAACTCAATCTCGCGCGGGGGAAAGAGTTGGCCTATTCGCTGGCAAAAACGTTGGCGGGCATGGGGTTGATTGAAGGCAGCATTCAGTTGATGACGGGAGTGATGGCGGCGATCGCCGAGGTTACGCCAATCGGTTTTTTAGTCACCGCTCCGATCCAGGCGGCGAGTGCGGGCTATTTGACGCGGATCGCGGGGCGCAGTTTTATCGAATATTTCAAGCGCGATGGCAGTTGGGGGGCTGAGGGGATTGAGACAATCGTGGAACAACAGGTGCAGCGGGCAGAGCGAGAGAAGTGGTTGGAGCCATTTGTGAAAGATACCGTGCGGCGGTTTTTGGGTTGATGGAGGGCTGCCGCCTGCATTTCGCGCTCAAGCCTGCGGCTCCCCCAACAAAACAACAGAACAGGACAAGCGCTCTAACACTTGCGTAGAAAGATCGCTGATGGCCAAACCGCCACTGGTTCTGCGGCGAATGGAACGCAACATCACCATGTCATAGCGCTTGGCAGTTTTTACGATCGCGCGGGCCACATTGTCGTAGCGAATCACTTTAGCAATGACCGGTACGGGTAATTGCGTGCGCTCGGCGATTGCCAGCATTTCGCTTTCAAACGCCTCCATTTCCTCGCGCGTGGCATATTTGGAGACGTGGAATAGCTTCACTTTAGCGTTGTGGGTGTCGGCAAATAACAGAGCGAACTCGATCGCGTGTTGGGAGTTGGAGGAGAGATCGCGCACGGGCACGAGAATGCGATCGATCTCGACGGGCTCTTGCACCAATCGCACCACTGCTACCGGACAGTGGGCCGCCCAAAACACGCTATCCACCACACTGCCCGCCAACCGCTCTGTCAAGCGGGTGCTGCTACTCCACCCCAGCAAGAGTAAATCCGCTTTGGCTTCCTTAGCCGAACGGCTAATTCCCCTAGCAATATCGTCACTGATACGAATCCACGGCTTAGCTTCGACCCCGAATTCGTGGCCCACCTCCACAGCTTGCCGTAACAGTGCTTGTGCTTGTTGCAAGCCTTCGTCCAGTTCGGGGGCATCCATACGGACGTGGCCTTTGGCGATCGCGAGCGGAAGCAATCGCCCAGTTTCGTGCTTGACCAATAGAGCACCCAACTCAATTAAGTTCCGCTCAGTTTTGGGGTTGGCCACCGGCACCATCACCGTAAAGGGTTTGCCTAGGGGGGCATTGAGGAAAGTATCCGCCTCGGCGGACGAGGTCGCACCGCCATCCTCTGGCAGTGTCGCAGCAGAGATATGTGGCGCAAACTTAGCGGTCAAGATCGGACCGGCAACGGCTGTCACTAACATCAGCACAATCACTGCGTTAAATATGGCCTGCGGTAGCAAGCCGGCATTAAAGCCTGCCAAGGCTGCCGCCAATGTCGCAGCCACCTGCGGTAGCGACAGGGACCACATTGTCGCGGTCTCGTTCCAGCCATATCTGTAGAGCAGCCGTGCTGTCACCGCCGCTAAAAATTTTCCGCCAAACAATGCCGCTAAAATGGCTGCGATTAAGCCCAAATCGGAGGCAAATGCCGCAATAAATTGGTCGAGATCGATAATCAGGCCCATCCCCACAAAAAAGAAGGGAATGAACAGGGTGCTGCCCACAAAAACCACCTTGTCTTCTACAGGACTGCGACCCACCACATCGTTAATGGCCAACCCGGCTAGAAAGGCACCCACAATTTTGTCGACATTAATCACCTGTGCGCCAGCCGAGACAATAAAGACTGCGAGCAGAACAAACAGGAATTGATTGCTTTCTTCGTCCCCCACCAACTGGAAATATTTGCGTCCGGCCCAATCCAAGCCAAACAGAACTAGAGCGGCATAGAGCGCCACGACCGCCAATTGAACGACCAGCGTGGTGGCAGTAAACTCTCCACTATGGATGGAGATGCAGATCGCCAGCACCAGCAGAGCGGCAATATCTGTAAAGATGGTGGCACCAATGGTGGCGGTGACTGCCGGACTGTTGGCAACCCCTAGCTGGCGCACGATAGGATATCCCAGCAAGGTGTGGGAGGCTAGGAGCGAGCCCAGCAATATCGATGCATTCCAGCCGAAGCCAAAGCCGTAGCCAACCAGGGTTCCTGCCGCCAACGGCAGCAAAAAGGTGGCGAGGCCAAACCCCAACGCTTGATATTTTTGCTTGCGAAAGTCGTCTAGATCGATTTCCAGACCGGCCACAAACATCAGATAGATCTTGCCGATATCCGAAAGCAGTTTGATGGTTTCGGAGGCGGGATCGAGTAATTGCAGCCCTGCTGGCCCCAACACGACGCCGGCGAAGAGCAAACCCACCAAACCAGGCAACCGCAGTCGCTCGAACAGAGGGGGCAGGGTGAGCACTACCAATAGCAGCAGCGTAAAGCCCAGCAGCGGGGTACTGGCAACTTCGTTCAGAAGGGTTTCCATAACTGCTCGATGGAAAGAGTTTGGGAGCGAGCTCGGGCCGAATGGCGAAAACGGCGATCGCTAGGTTGTCGCCAGATCAATGTATAACAGGTTTGTTTGCAGCAGGGCTTCGACAGGGTTCGCTCGAAACAGGGGCATCTTGCCTGACGACCGGCAGCCATCGCCGCAGGACCTGAGTCAATCTCGTGGGGTGTTTCATTATCGCCGGTCTGACCGATAATGTTTGGTGAGAAAGCGATCTAACTGATTGGCAAAAGCTTGCCGATCGCGCTGGCCGAAGGCCGCTGGTCCCCCCGTATCCACGCCACCACTGCGCAACTCGTCCATAAAATTGCGCAATGCCAACCGCTCCCGGATCGAATTCTTCGTATACAACTCCCCCCTCGGGTTGAGGGCGTAACCGCCCTTTGCGATCGCCTCTGCTGCTAGCGGAATATCTGCAGTCACAACCAAGTCTCCGGGCTGCAGTTCTGCCACGATGCGATCGTCTGCCCCATTCAATCCGGGTGGGACCTGAATGGCTGAAATCAAGGGCGAGGCGATCGGCGGCAGCGGCTGATTGGCCACCAACGTCACTGGAATCTGCACCCGCTTTGCTGCCCGCAACAAAATGTCTTTAATCGCATTCGGACAAGCATCTGCATCCACCCAAATTTGCATCGCTGTGGCTCCTGAGGCGATCGCGCTCCCGATCGGTCATTACGCTTGCAGCATAGCGCTGCCAGCTCAGTCGGCGACAGACTCTACAGCGATCGCCTCCAACTCCAGCTCCTCAGTTGGGCCTTGCGCGGCCGAACGGCTAGATTTCGCCAAATATAGCCCGGTTAACACCACCGCAAACCCAATCCAAGTGGTGGGGCTGAGACGCTCCACAAAAATCACCCAGGCCAAAATCGCACTCACAATCGGCTCTAACAGCAAAAACAAGCAAATAAAGCTGGAGGAGAATTTGTCCATACAATCGGCCAAAAGACGCTGGCCCATCCCTTCACTCACCAGCCCCAACCCGAGCACCGCAAAGATGGCAACCTCGGTGGTGGGAAGCACTTGTCCCTCGACAACTAACACCAGGGGCAACAGCAACAGGCTGCCAATCGCCCCTCTCCACAGCAAAATCGTCGTCGCTGAAAACCGACTGCGCAGTTGCTCCACTATCAGGAAATAGCCACCCAAAAACACCGCCGAAAGCAATGCGAAGATATCTCCAACCAGCAGCCCCTCGGCACCATTGACATCCTCCAAGCCCAAGCCAATCGCCCCCGACAAGGCGATTGCCATCCCTAGCAAAAAGCGGCGATCGAACTGTTTGCCAAAAATCGTCCAACTGCCCAAGCTGGTGAAAATAGGGGTGAGATTGTTCAACAACATGCTCTTGGCCACCGTGGTGTATTGCAGTGAAATTGCCCACAGCACCAACGAGAGAATGGAAATCACCCCGACGCTGGCTAACAATATCCATTGCTGGCCAGTCGGAGGCTCGGACGACTCAGACTCGTCCGCAGGCGCAAGCCTTCCAGCGATCGCCCGACCCAGCCCAAACACCAAAACAAAAATGAAGAGGCGGTTGAATACCGTCCCGTTAGCCCCCAACTCCGTTTCGCTCAGGCGAATGAAAATTGGCGCGAAGGAAATGGAGAGTAGGGCAATGCAAAGGGTAAGAAAGGCAGCGGAACCGGGCGGCTGATGCTGACCGTCGGCGAGATCCTGCTGAGCGATCGTTGCGTTGGGAGGTTCCCAAACGTCTTCCACGGTGCTGCCCATAGATCGCTCCATTGAGTCCTGTAGAATACACTGCAGACATTTTAGGTACACACGACTTGACAGTAACTGTGGGCCGATTCACTACCTGATTTGTTTGAAATCCAAGCGGATTGGTAAGGTCTCAGCACGAAATCTGCATAATTATCCTCGATCTGTTGGTCTCCCAACAGATCGAACCAGGGCTCGGTACCGATTAGATTCAGCTCCCGCAGCGCTAGCCTTTGGGTGCGGGAGGTCAAGTTGTGAATGGAAAAGATGCTCTGATCGCGAGACATGCTCTGCCGCCAGAACGCAAATAGAGAGGGTTTCAGGTGGAGGGTGTACTGGGTGGCATTGGGATGGAAGGCCGGTTGTCGGCGGCGAATGGCGATCGCGCGGGAGAGTTCTCGAAAGACGATCGCGTGGGGGGAGTTTGGCCTCTGGAGCTGGGCTTTCAGCTCGCTATAGTCCCATTGGTGGCGGTTGATCGAGCGCTTCCGCCCCGTGCGTTGCACCGCCTCGCGATCGTTGGAGGTGGCTAGCAAGCTATGAATGTAAAAGGCGGGGATGCCCTCTAGAGACATCATGATGATTTGCGAACAGAGAAAGCGTTGAATCTGCCAGCGATCTTCTCCTTTGGCCGTGCCTTTCATGGCATCGAAGAAAGAGATGTTGACTTCGTAGGGGCTTTCAGAACCATCCGGGCGAGTGCGCATACTGATTTCGCCTCCAAACTGCTGCATGCAGCTTAAAAAGGTGTTGTACTCGCTCTCATCCAGCAGCCCCTCGGTGGGACGCATGCCGATGCCATCGTGGGAAGCCGTGAAATTGAGATAAGCGCACCCAAAGGGGGCGGGGGGCATGCTCATCATCCAAGTTTTGAGATGTTTGGAACTCCCTTGCAGCAGCGCGTTAACCACGAGAGGAGGCAAGCTGAAGTTATAGATTAAATGGGCTTCGTTGCGATTGCCAAAATAGGTGAGGTTCTCGCGATTGGGGACGTTCGTTTCTGTGACTAGAACCGCCCCTGGCCGCAATAAATAGAGAATTTCGCGGATGAGCTTGACCAGGGCGTGAGTCTTGGGCAGGTGGATGCAGGGGGTGCCGATCGCCTTCCACAGATAACCGATCGCGTCGAGGCGGAGGATGCGGGTGCCTGCATTCAAATAATGGATGAGAATGCGGATACATTCGAGCAATACGTCGGGATTGCTAAAGTTGAGGTCGATCTGGTCGTGGCTGAAGGTCGCCCAGACGTGCTGCTGGCCCTGAGGCGTTTCCACGGGCCGCAGCAGGGGCGTGTTGCGAGGGCGCACCACTTCCGACAGATCGGTGTCGGGGGCAACGGCGATGAAGTAGTCGCACCCTGGAGCTTGTCCGCAAGTCAATTGCTGGAACCACTCACTTTGGCTGGAGACGTGATTGATGACGAGATCCACCATCAAATCGAACTGGCCCGCGATCTGGCGAATATCTTCCCAATCGCCTAACTCGGGACTGACTTGCCTGTAGTCGATGACGGCGAATCCGTCATCCGAGCTATAGGGGAAAAAGGGCAAGATGTGAACTCCTGTCACCGTCCCCAACAGGTAGTCGCTTAAAAATCGATACAAGGTGTGCAACGGTTTTCCCTGCCCGCGATCGCTGATGCTATTCCCATAGGTAATCAGCAGCACATCGTCCTGACTCCAACGTTCCACAGGTTCAACCGCTGTTGCTGCCAGGTGGGGTTCGAGGAGGTCGTAAATGCGATCGCACAGGGCGTCCACATCTACCCCTAACTCTGCATACACCAATTCCACGAGGGGCTGAACCCGCTGAGTAAAATATTCTACTGGCTGAACGGAGAGAACTCGATCCATAGAGCTGACGAGCTGAAAGCGATAAACACTACCCTAGCTTTCCAAAATGAACCGAGCTACTTCAGATCGAATGAATTTACAATCTCGTGAAGTCCGGCAGCCTTCGCGACCGGTTGCTACTTGCAAGCCGCGTTTCGATCGCTAACTGAAAACAGAGCGCTTGCCGCGATGGAATAAAGTGCGGCAAGCGCTCTATAGAAGTGCGCACTGACTTTCGACAGATTTGGCTGGTTAAACCGCAGTGAGTTCCGGTTTGGGGCGTTTGGTGACGACGCGATCGACCAGGCCGTACTCGCGGGCTTCTTCGGGGGACATGAAAAAGTCGCGATCGGTATCTTGCTCGATGCGTTCGATGGGCTGACCGGTGTGGTGTACGAGCAGGCCGTTGAGATTCTCTTTGATGTAGAGAATTTCTTTCGCCTGAATCTCGATGTCTGTGGCTTGACCTTGAGCGCCGCCGAGGGGTTGGTGAATCATGATGCGGGCGTGGGGTAAAGCCATACGCTTGCCTTTGGCTCCAGCGGCGAGCAAAAAGGCTCCCATGCTGGCAGCCAGACCGACGCAAATGGTGGAGACATCGGGTTGGATGTGCTGCATGGTGTCGTAGATTGCCATGCCCGAATAAACCGAACCGCCAGGGGAATTGATGTAGAGGAAGATATCTTTTTCGGGGTCGTCAGATTCGAGGTAGAGCATTTGGGCCACGATCAGGTTGGCGCTGGCATCGGAGACATCAGTCCCTAAAAAGATGATGCGCTCGCGCAGGAGGCGAGAGTAAATGTCAAATGCCCGTTCGCCGCGAGCCGACTGTTCGATAACTGTGGGGATCATGAGGCGTTTGCTTCTGTGGCTTTTCTTTAGTGTAAGTGGATTAGCAGGCTTCTGGGCAGGGGACTGGCGGTTATCCGCATTTCGAGCGCAAGCGATCGCCCCACGACTCAATCCTGACTCAGCAGGTAATCCACGGCTTGTTTGAGCTGGGCGGTTGATTCGGCCAGTGCGTCAATCTGCCTTTGCGATTGCTGCTGGGCCTCTCGTAATTGGCCGATTTGCTCGCCCTGTTGGGCAACTTGCCTGCCCTGTTGGGCAATTTGCTCGCCCTGTTGGGCAATTTGCTCGCTCTGTCGGGCGATCGCTTCGAGATTGTTGGTGCTCGTCTGGAGATTGAGTGAGGCGATTCTTTCCAGCCTGTCCAATTCTTCTCGGATCTCGGGGGTCATGTCGGAATGCACTCAGTTTCTTAGAGCTTAACTGGTTGGCGCGATCGCTCTTTATCTGCGATCGGTTCCACATCACTCGCACCTCAGCCGAGTTGAACTGCATAAGTCCTCTCATGTAGGAACTATAACGAAAAAATATACTGTTAATCTTCAGGTTTCAAAATAATTGACTCCTTTTGCGTCAGCACATACCCCCAATACGATTGGTCAATGGCATAGCCTGAAAGAACACCTCATCAGTGTTGCCCAAAGAGCTTCGTCAAATGCGGAAAAGTTGAATTGCTCGCGTTTGGGATACTATGCAGGGCTCTGGCACGACCTGGGGAAATACAATCCTGACTTTCAGAGCTACCTAAAACGCTGCCACCGAGCATCCCAATCGGGCGATCGCGCTCCCTCGAAGTCAGTCCCCCACGCCGTGCAGGGGGCCATGCTGGCGGCAGAGATTTGCGAGCCACTGGCCTGTCTCATCTACGGCCACCATGCCGGACTGCCTGAACCTTCTAAGCTAGATCAATTGAACGATCCGAAACTTTCTGCGTCGTTTGCAGCAGCCTGTCAAAATGCCGTATCAGAAGGTATTCCCCTCGCAGTCGCTGACAACTTACTGCAGACTGGATTGCCAGAGGCTGAAGATGCTCTGGGCTGGGAACTGTTCCTGCGCTTGCTGTTTTCCTGTCTGGTGGATGCCGATTCTCTCGATACGGAACGGCATTTCGATCCGGAGCAAGCCGAGCTGCGCGAGCATTCCACGACCATCGATCGGCTTTGGCCCCTGCTAGAGCGATCGCAGCAGGCACTGATGGCCGAGGTTAAAGATCGAGACACGATGGTAAACCGAGTAAGGGCCGAGGTTTATCGCAATTGTGTGGAGGCAGCAGGTCAAGCTCCGGGAATCTTTCGTCTGTGCGTGCCGACGGGGGGTGGCAAAACTCGCAGCGGCTTGGCGTTTGCAGTGCGACATGCGGTCGCGCACCATCTCGATCGCGTCATTGTAGCCGTACCCTATACCAGCATCATCGAGCAGACGGTTGGAGTGTACCGCGAGATTTTCGAGTCGCTGGGGAGTCGCACTGTCTTAGAACACCACAGTGCTGCCCAGTTTGAAGGGGAAAGGCGACGCAACGACGGAACCCCAACGAGAACGCTGCGCGAAGAGACTTACGAGGAAAACGCTCGACGGGAATATGCGGCGGCCCGCCTAGCGACCCAGAACTGGGATGCCCCGCTGGTGGTGACGACGACAGTTCAACTCTTCGAGAGTCTGTTTGCGCGCAAGCCAAGCCGCTGTCGCAAGCTGCACAACCTGGTGGGTAGTGTCATCGTGCTATACGAGTTTCAAAAGGCTGAAGATAGCCGTGGGGAAATTGTGCCGGGGCTGTGGTTGTGGAGGGGTGGTTACGACCGAGAACTTAAGGGGATTGCGCTTGGCGATCGCCCTATCGCGTACGATCCTTTAGAGCTAATACTGTGACGAGCCGAAGGCTATATCTTTTTGCAGCCATACTATGAGTAACGGTTGGACTGTTCTCTTTCACAGAGTGTTCAAAGCTGAATTTGCCGAATTCGCGGAGGGGGTTCAGGATGAGATACTGGTGTCTGTTGGTTTCTTAAAGTTTGCAGGTCCGCAGCTAGGTCGGCCTCGGGTCGATACGCTCAAAGGCTCAAAGCACTCGAACATGAAAGAGTTGCGTTTCAAAGCTGCTGGCGGTGTGTGGCGTGTTGCCTTCGCGTTCGACCCTGAGAGACGAGCCGTTCTTTTGGTTGCTGGGAATAAATCTGGTACGAGCGAGAAGCGATTTTACCAACGGTTGATTGCGACGGCAGATGTGAGGTTTGACGAGTATTTGGCAACTTTGCGGAGGGATCGTTAATAATGGGCGAGCCAATCACCACACCCTTTGAGGACATCTTGGCGCAACTACCGGAGGAGCGGCGCGCGCGGATCGAGCAACGTACGGAAGAACTGATTGCGCGGGAAATGGCGTTACAACAGTTGCGAGAATCCCTAGGTCTCAGTCAACCAGAGATAGACACCATCTTAGATATGAACCAAGACAGTGGCTCGCGACTGGACAAACAGCGCGAATGCCTGATCTCGACATTACGAGAGTATATCGTCGCGGCAGGCGGTCATTTGCGACTGGTCGCCGAGTTTTCCGACGATCGCCCCCCTATAGATCTGTCGATCTTTGCTAATGACATTTGATCGACAGTTCCACCTGCAACTCGATGTGGGTCGAATAAGTTTTTGATTTGCCTTGCAAGCCATCTTGTTGGTACGACTCGCGATCGCATCGAGTCATCACATCAGTACAAATGCAGCTTCCGGCCCGAAGGCCGGGAGAGGATTGAACCAGACAAGCATTTTCTTGATTGCGATGCATGGGAATTGCAGCTTCCGGCCTTCGGGCCGGGAGAGGATTGGAACTTTGCCTGTAGCCGACTGACCTTCAGTTCGAGGCAGCTTCCAATCTCCGGGGATGCAAGCCCCTCAGTCGCTAAGTTTCGCTCGAAGCTGCAGCCTGTTGCTGCAAACGCTGAAAATGTCTGTTGGTGCGACCGCGTTCGTATTGAATTTGCTCGATCACAGGCTCGGGGAGTTGGTCGGAATAGGCGAGGGCTCGATCGAACCAATCCAAACTCGCCTGATGCTCTTGCAATTTGCGCAGAATTTGAGCTTTGAGATAGTACAGCTCGGGGTTGTCGCAGCCGGTGGCGATAGCGAGATCCACCCTTTCTAAAGCTTCCTCGTCGTTGCCCATGTCGCGAAAAGCCAGCGCCTGAGCGCGGTAGGCCAGATGGGGGGGATAGTTCACCCGCTCGAATTGCTCGATCGCCTCCTCGTGTCGCGTCAGCAGCAAATCGATAAACCCACTCACCAGATTCAATTCCGGGTCATTGGGGTCGATGCGGCGGGCGGCCCGCAATTCGCCAAACATTTTGTTGACATCGGGCAGGGCACGAGGCAAGCCCAGAGCGATGCCGTCCTCCACCACCCGATGGCCGGCTCTCATGCCGTAACTCACCCCAGCGTAGATGTGGCTGCGGATGGGATCGCTCGCCTCGAGGGCGGTGGATACCTGCAGAGTTTTATCCACCATTGGGGGAATGGCCTCGTAGTCTTCTTGAATGTAAGCGTATGCCGCTCTGGCTAGATACACCATCGGTTCATTGGGGACTGCCGTCTCTGCCGCATCCAACTGGGCGGGCAAGTGGGTGTAATTGCCCTCGCAAAAGTAGGTGTCTATCGCTGTGGAAACTTCTGGAGGCATTGGGCGTGCCTCGCTGCCGACCCGGAAGGGATCGCTGGCCCGAGCGGCAGGAGCCTGCAGGAGGAGGGCGGTCCCCAGTGCGATCGCACAGGTCTGCACTAAATGGGGATGAGTAAAGGAAAAGAAGCGATCGCGAAGGTTCAGCATTACCACCTCTGGCAGGTCACAAAGAGATTGAGCCGCCGAGTGCAAACGTGCTGTTGCAATTCAGGCAGCTCGGGGCAGCCTATGTTCGGAGAGTTTCCTGTATGGCTAGTGTCCCCATTCGAGCATTGGGTTCGATCGATAACAGATGGGACGGTCTCACCCTGATTTGAACTGTATCAAATGCTTCTACCAAGAAGCACCTCGCGAACTGTCAACAATCATTACGGTTGCTGGCAGTGGATGCGACGGGAAGTTCTCCGCTAGAGTATCGGAGATATCCCACTGCTATTCTCCACTCGCGCTACATGTTTGCGATCGACCGCCTCACCTATCATCCCGCTGCCGCCCCCGAACCGATCTTGCGGGAGGTTTCGCTGCAGTTGCCCCCTCGTCAATTAGGGGCGATCGTGGGAGCGAGTGGGGCAGGTAAAAGTACGCTATTGGAGATGCTGGCAGGCTTGGCACGGCCCACCCAAGGGGAGATTCGCTGGCAGGATAAGGGGCTGGCACCGGCTCAGTTGCGGAAATTAGCGGGGTTGGTCTTTCAGTTTCCAGAGCGGCATTTTTGCGGGTTTACGGTGGTGGAGGAACTGCGATTTGGGCATCCCGAACTGCAACTGGCAGATGTGGAGCGGGTGTTGGAGTTGGTGGGGTTGGAGGAGCTCCCGCTAGAGCGATCGCCTCTCGACCTGAGTGGCGGTCAGCAGCGGCGCTTGGCGCTGGCGGTGCAGCTGATTCGCAGTCCTGCTCTGTTGTTGCTAGACGAACCGACAGCGGGCTTAGACTGGTCGGTTACCCGCCAGGTTGTGGATTTGTTGGCGCGGCTGAAAAAGAATTGGTCCATTTTGGCGGTCACCCACGATCCCGAATCCATGCGGGGGATTGCAGATGTGCAGTGGCGGTTGAGTGACGGCTGTTTGACGGAATTGGCGATCGCCTAGCTTCAAGAAGAGAGCCACATTGTCAAAGTCACGCCTCCACAAGCTCAGCAATTACTCAAACAGTGGGATGCTGACAGGATTGAATGGTCATTCCCCATTGCCGGCTGACAGTGCTGCCCCTAAAGGGCGATAGGTACGGTAGTTTATTTCGGGGAAAATATTGTCCATATATTCCACACCTTCCAACCACTGCTCGTCAATCTTGCCAGCATTGAGGGAATCGTAGAGGCGGTTGAATCGCAGTAGGTGCGATCGCGTGCGGCGAATGGCATAGGGAACCATTGTGCCCGTCTTCATAATGAAGGCCCAGTCAGAAGATTGGGCCAGCAGTAACTCCCTGGCCGCTTGGTTGAGGGCGCGCCATTCGACTTCGTCAGCAGGTTCGCGATGGCTCAGCTCGATCATGCGCTCGGCAGCCTTGTGCAGGTGGGGATACACCCACGCATTGGTGTCATTGAGCCAATATTCGTGGAAACCTCGCGCCCCCCAACTGGATTGGGCTGGTCGGCAAACCTGCTGAGTGGGATTCTCCCGCAGATACTCGGCTAAGTGAGTCATGCGGAAAGTATTTTGGTCGTAGTAGCTCTTGCGGATGAAATAGTCGATAAACCACGGCCCTTCAAACCACCAGTGACCGAATAGCTCGGCGTCGTAGGGAGATACCACAATGGGCGGACGCCCCATCACCCCAGCTAAATTCTCGATTTGGCGCTCGCGGTTGAACATAAAGTTGCTGGCGTGTTCTGCCGCCTTTTCCCGCGCCCAATAGGGATCGTAAAGTCCTTTCTCGCCCAGGTCCAAGCCGCGACCGGTGATTTTGTGATACTTGATGCCCGTATTCTTGCGCTGGCCATTAGGCATGATGTAAGGCTTGATGTACTCGTAATCGGCCTCAAAACCCAGATCTTTATAGAACTCTCGGTAGACCGGATCGCCGGGATAGCCCACCTGAGCCGACCACACCTGCTGAGAGGATTCGTGATCGCGCCCGAAGACCGCGACTCCTGTCTCGGTGACGATGGGGGCGTAGGTGCCGAATTTGGGGCGGGGTTTAGCATACAAAATACCGTGGCCGTCGGTAATCAGATAGCGCAGACCCACATCGGCGATCATGCGCTCTAGGCCGGGATAGTAGGCACATTCGGGCAGCCAGATGCCTCGGGGCCAGCAGCCGAAGTGCTCGTTGTAGCTCTGGCAAGCCACTTCTAACTGAGCCCAGACAGCCTCGGGATACATCTGCATGAGGGGCAGGTAGCCGTGGGTGGCTCCGCAGGTGATGATTTCGAGGTTGCCGGCGTCTTGGAATTTTTTGAAGGCGGAGATGAGATCGCGATCGTAGCGCTCCCACAGGTCGCGAACTTTATGAAATTCGTCGACATAAAACTCTGCCAGATATTTGATATGCCCGTTGGTGAGATTGCGCTCTGCTTCTAGCTGTGCTAGTTCTTCTAGTTTGCTGAGATACTCGTCATAGCGGTCTTGCAGGACTGGGTCCCGGAGCATTGACACTAAGGGTGGCGTCATCGACATGGTCAGGCGAAAATCAACCCCATCCCGCTCTAACCCCTCAAACATGAGTAGTAGGGGTGCATAGGTTTCCGTAATGGCCTCGAATAACCAATCCTCTTCCAAGACAAAATCTTGTTCGGGATGGCGAACGAAGGGTAAGTGAGCGTGCAGGACCAGCGCGAAATAGCCTTGGGACATAACAACCTCTAATCCAATTCAATCTCTAAAGACGTTCGAATACGCAGGAGCAAGCGCTATTCGAGTCGCGAACTCGCCAGCGCTTGCCCAATCGTTCATCACCTCAATGCAACTGGTGCGATACAGGTGCAGTCAGTCTCAAATCACATTCGCGGTATTGACCTGAAATCCTGACTGCCTTGCCAAAACCAGTTCCCTTGATTTAAAAGAACTCCTCGACAGCTTCTGCTTTGGTATTGGTGCGACGGGAGAGAGTGTCGCGATCGAAGGTCAGGTGGATCTCGCGGTTTTGCTCGCCATCGGCAGCGACAGCAAAGATGGGGAAGTCGATGTTGCCATCCGGGAAAGCCATGTGGAAGCGGAAAGTACCATCGGGATTCAGCTCGATCTTGCGGCCGGCAACGGTCACAGTGGCGTCGGGCTCGGTAGCACCGTAAACAATCAGCTCGGCATCAGCCACCAACCAGAACTTGCGGGAGCGCTGGGGCAGCGATTCGGATGCGCCCGAGAACAGGCCCAAGCCAGAGCCGGAAGCCATCCACGGCGCAGCAGCAGCCATGCCTGCACCAGAGGGGAAGACAAAAGAGCTGACAGTTTCTTCAGGCACCATCTGTCGGCTGCCGAAGAGAGAACCGGCGACATGCTGACTGTCGAGACCGCCAGCATGTTTGAAGGTTGCGGCAGTCACAGAGGCCTCGTCGGGACCGAATGCCCCCATACCGGCAGCGCGCTTGTAGGGCTCGCGCAGCTTGTAGATGGTCTTGCCGTTGAGGTCCATGTCAAACGGCACGGTAACAAAGATGTCTTCGATCCAGTCGGAGGGGTAGGTGGGAGGAATGGTTACGGCAGCAGAGGTGGCCAACTTCAGCCAGCGACCGTCGGCGCAACGATAGCCAATTTCTACGATGTAAGAGCGATCGCTGACGGGAATGGGCAAATACCACTCGCGGGCCAGCTCATCGCAGGGATACTCCTGCAAGTTATGGTAGCCCTGGCTGTAGAAGTCGAGGTCGGTGACATCGTACATGCGCAGCGCCAATTGCTGCCCCCCTTGGCGGCGCAAGTCTTCTTTGTGCTCGTTGGGGATATCCCAATAGGTGTAGGCCCATTGAGGATCGCGAGGCAGCAGAACAATGCGGCTCGTGCCGTATCCGCCGGGGAGTTCGCCCAGATCGGCATCGACATCGGATAAAGTGACGGGATCCATCACACCACCAACGCTAAATTTGCTGGCAGACACGGTATCTTGGCTGACAGGCTCGGCCACTTGACTGTTAGAGGTCGAGAACTTAGCTTCGGCATCTTGGATGGCTTGCAGCAGTTCTTCTTTGCGCATGCGGCTGTAGCGAGAGACGGAGTATTTGGAGGCGATGACGCGCAGTTCGCGCAGTGTCATCGCTTCTAATGGGGGACGTTCTGTGCTCATGGTGCGGGAAATACCTTAGCGGGACTTCATTGAGATAAAAATTGCAATTGCAAGAGGAGTAAACAACAATGGTTGGCAATGAAAACCAATGGAAAAAATTGCAAATTAGCGAGGGTAAGAGCTTGTAGAGCTCGCGCCCTTCTCAGCAATCGCCGTCAGGGGATCGATCGGGATCGCTTAAGATATCTACAATAATGCACAGGCAATTCCAATTGGTCAAGGGGTGGGGATCGTCGGGGATCGTTTTGGAGAGAATGGGGATCGAGAGCGAACTCGAGGAATCTCAAGCGATGGAAGCCTTACGGGGAAAGGCTGAGAGTCAATTTCAAATGGGCAGCTCTAACGAGCACAAACCAGTAACAATGGCAAGATGAGATTCGAATACTGTCGCACCATTCGGTTTGGAGATACGGACGCCGCTGGAGTTGTATATTTTGCTGCTGTCTTGTCAATCTGCCATGAAGCATATGAAGCATCGCTAGCCACAACAGGCATTGAGCTGCGACAGTATTTCAGTCGTGGCGGCATTGCAGTTCCGATCGTGCATGCTGAAGCGAATTACTTTCAGCCGATGTATTGCGGCGAAGTGTATAGAGTGCAGTTAAGACCTCAATCGCTGTCTGAGAGTAGCTTTGCGATCGCCTACGAGCTCTATCCCGAGGGGGATTGGGAACGAGTAACAGTGAGGGCTGAGACCCGGCATATGGCGATCGACCCTAATAACCGCAGTCGCGTTCCTCTGCCAGATTCGATACAGGCATGGTTGATGAGTTGGAGCGATCGCTAGAGGGGGCGAGCGTTGCGGGCTAGGGCTTGCAGTTGGCGGCGATCCAGTTTGCCGCGATTGTTGCGAGGCAGTTCCGCCACTGCCAGCCAGCGCCTGGGATGTTTGTAATGGGCTAGTTGACCGTCCAGAGCCATTTTGAGGCTGTGCCAATCGGCCGTTCGATCCGCTAACACGCAGATCGCCGCGATCGCCTCTCCCCATTCCGCGTCGGCAACTCCCGTAACTGCGACATCTCGTACTCGGCCTGTGGCGCGAAGAGCAGCTTCGACCTCCAGCGGGTAGACATTTTCGCCGCCGCTCAAAATGGTATCGCTGCTGCGACCTAAGACGTGCAGGTAACCGTCTCCATCGAGATAGCCGATGTCCTGCGGGCTCCAGAGGCGATCGGGCTGAAACCGGTCGGGATAGTAACCCAAAGCAAGGCAGGGGGAGGCGATCGCGATTCGTCCGGGGCGATTGGGGGGGAGAGGGCGATCGTCCTCATCCAGAATGCTGAGTTGAACGTGGGGCAAGATCTGGGCGCAGCCTTGCTGGCCTGCGAGAAAATCTGCAGGTTTGAGGGTGGCGACTTGGGCGGCGGTTTCGGTGGTGCCGTAGGTGGGGGCGAGGGGGAGGTTGAGGCTGCGGGCGCGGGAGAGCAATTGTGGCCAAGCAGGGGCTCCGCCCAAGAGGACGGCTCGACAGCGGCTGAGCCAGCGAACGAGGTCTGGGTGGGAGAGCGATCGCTGCAATTGAGTGGGAACCAGCGAGATAAACCAGCCTTCTGGATCCAGATCCAGGCAGTTCCCGCCCAGAAAATCTGAGGAGGAGGCGATCGCCAGTTGACCGCCCGTGAGGAGCGATCGGACGAACTGCATCAAACCGCTGACGTGAAACAGCGGCAGCGTACAAACCGAGTTGACCTGCGATACACCGAAATGCTGTTGAAATCCGATTGCAGCCGAGCTCAAGCCGGACCAGGTATGCATTGCGAATTTGAGCTGGCCCGAGGTGCCGCCTGTGGGAATCGCGATCGCGTTCCCAGGCAGATCGGTTCCCACTGCCCTAGATTCGATAGCAACCTCAAGCTGGCATTCCCCCCAAATCCAATGAGGTTGCACGATTTCCTGCATTTGGCTCCATTCGCGATCGCCCCAACCCGGATTGCAGAGAAACACTTGGCAGTTTGAGGTATGAGCGGCGGCAAATCGAGCTAGGAATCTATCCGAATCGCGCTCGGCGAGCGCGATTCGGATAGATTCCTCTTGCCCGCTCCGAGTCTGCAGTTCCTTGCGAGACTTCCAAAATAGCTGCTCGAAGCGATCGCCCCCACCACTGGCGAGCCAAACACCACCGGATCGCTGCTGAAGTAGCGAGAGCAAATCTATTGCCATAAGCAATGGGGCCATTGGGGCGGTTCGGGAGGAAACCAGCGATCGATGCCGAACCCAACAGCACGATGGGAACCGATATGCGCCGCAACCCGCAGAGCCGATCGCCGCCCGACCGAGGTTTCTAGGGCTGAGGAGATCGCAATATCCAATTGGTGCAGCGCGCAAAACTGTTGCAATTGTGTGGGGAAACCGGCGATCGCGGGCTTGACAACAAAAATACCGCGCCAGCCGCCTGCGTAACAGTCCTGTAAATCCTGCAAGCGGGCCACAGATTCATCTAAAGCGATCGGTGTGGAAAAGCGATCGCTCAAGCGCATCATCTCTTTGAGAGCCTCGGGGGGTAAAGGCTGTTCGAGAAATTCGATCGAAAGGCGATCGCAAGCTCGCAACCATTCGCGAGCTGTGGGGAGATCGAGTCCGCCATTAGCATCTAAGCGCACTGTTGCGGTTGCAGGGAGGCGGTCTAACAGACCTTCGAGCAGCGCAATCTCCACGCGCCAATCCGCCATGCCAATCTTCCACTTCAATGTGCGATCGCCCGCTTCCCACAAAGGTTGCCATTCTGTCAGAGCCGCTGTTCCCGCAGGCAGCAAACCGCATCGATCGAAGTGGGGAAGCTCTGTCGTTGGTTGCTCTAACTCCAGCCGAGCAGACTCCAATGCAAAACGGCAGGCACTCAAGTGAGAGGGAATGGCCCGAATCTCCAACCCACTCACCGAGGAACCGAGGGAGTGACAAAACCTTTCAGCCTCGGCGACCGTCTCGGTCCCAAACCAGGGAATCGGCGCAATTTCTCCCCAGCCGAGGCGATCGCCCCCAGCCAACCGCACCACAATTCCCTCCCGTACAGCCCAAGGACCGTGGTGGGTGTGCAACGGCTGCAGAAACGGGCGTCGATATCGCCGAAACTCAAACCGGTACGTGGCGCGATCGTCCATCCCGCTGAGGCATGTTCTCCATCAAAATTTACCGTTCGGAGAACCTTTGGGCCAAGGATTCGGCCAGTTGTTCGAGTGAGGCGGCGGTTAGCACTGAATCGAGTAACTCTTCTAGCTGCACTACGGTCAGCTCCTGAAGTTGAGCCTGCAGTGAACTCGGAATAGGGCCAAACCGACCTTCCATTAAACGCAGCAACATGCGGAGCGCTTCTTGCTGTCGCCCCTGTTCGAGCCCTTTTGCCAAACCAATTCTTTCCACACTGCTGATGTAAGGCATCCTCTGCTCCCGCTCGTAAGCTTGAATCTCCTCCCAAACCTCTTGCTCCAACTCCTCCGGCAATGCCATCACCCAATCGATGAAGTGAAAGAGCTGGATGATATCCTCGCGCTCGTAGCCCCGCTCGTACAGCCGCCGAATCAACCGCAGCTTCCATTGCAGGCGATCGCGCTCGTTCCGGCGGGTGGCTTGTGCCTGCAGGTGAGCCATCGCAATGGTTGCAAACGGATTGCTGCTGGCCTCCAATTCGGCCCAGCGCTGCTTGTAGCCTAGCAACTTTGCTGTGAGAAAGCGGAATTCCAGACGACAGCCCAAGACCTCGCGCACAAACTCGCTGGGCTGCCAGTTGGGACTGGTGTCGCAGAGAATGGCTAAACTCGCCACGGGGCGACCGTAGCGCTCGGCAATGCGGGTGTTGTAGATATACATGCGCTCGGGGAAAGAGTCATCTCTCTGGCCCTGCACTTCCACATGAATGAGAATCCACAGGTCCCGTCCGTCCAGCAGCCAAACCCGCACCAGTTTGTCCGCATAACGACGGCCCAATTCGGCATCGCGGGCGATCTGCTGGAGCTCTTTGTCGAGAAACTCGTAGGGACGCGACCAGTCGATTTGGGCCTGAGCGGCGGGGAAGAAGAGCCGGAGACAGGGCTCAAAATAGAGCTCCAGCATCTCCTTCCAGGGGGTATCGAAGTCTGCTCGGGGTGAGGTCATGTCTCGGCGAACCACAACGTTCCACTCACCCTACCGCACGGACACAGTAAGGTCGAGGCTGTCGAATGGCCCTCACAACCTGCCAGCCGCGATCGCGGACTGCAGGACAGACCTCGCTTGGCCGGTAACTTCTGAGCTGGAAATCGACCTACTCGAACAAGCCCGCGAACGCGCCCAACAGCAGAAACGTTCCCATCGCAATTCGGTACGCCACAAACACGTCGGTATTCTTCTTCTGCAAATACTTCAGCAACCAATCAATCGACAGATACGAAAAGAGCAGTGCCGACAGAGTCCCCACCGCTTGAGCGGGCAAGCCCTGCGGCGAATAGTCCGAGACAAATTCCACCATACCTGCCAGGGCGAGGGCAGGAATGCCCAGCAAGAATGCATACCGAGCCGCCATTTCCCGCCGCATCCCCAAAAACAAGCCCGCCGTAATCGTCGAGCCCGATCGCGACACCCCCGGAATTAAGGCCATCGCCTGAGCAATTCCCACGCCAATCCCATCCGCAACGCGAATCTCGTGCAAACTGCGCAGTTGCTTGCCCTTGCGATCGCCCCACGCCATCAACATCCCCACCCCGATCAGTGCCAAGCCAATCACAGTCAGTTGGCGGGGGGGGGCGCCATAGGTCAATTTGACGGCCAATCCCAGCATCACAATCGGCAGCGTGCCGATCGCCACCCCCAAAAACGTGCGGAACTCCTCTGAATCAAACTGACGGGCTCGCACTGCTGCGACCGTTCCCGTTAAGACGCGGCGCAGGTCGCCCGCAAAATAAATCAGCACTGCGATTAAACTGCCCAACTGAATCACAGCCGAAAAGGAAGCACCAAAATCTGGCCAGCTCAGAAGGGCTGGCAGAATGCGCAGGTGGGCAGTACTGCTAATGGGTAGAAACTCAGTCAGTCCCTGCACCATCCCCATGAAGAATGCTTGCCACAGACTGGGTTGCTCCATACCTGCAGCCGCGATCGCCGTTACCAGCACTCACCCTCTCCCCACAATCGGCGGTCGATCTAGCTCGGCAGTCAAGGCATTCCAAACCCTCGGCACCCTCAGACTTATGCCCCCCGAGAGCTGCGGCGCTCGATACTGAGCACCCACACGCCCACATAGCGAAACAAGGGATTGGCCTCCGTGCCCAGCACGCGCGCTTGAATGCGATAAAACCCCGGCCGATCGGGATTGCGGGTGCGCGATAGGACCAATTTCATCCGTTGCCCTGCAGCAACGGGCTCTTCCAAAACCACTTCTAAAGACTTAAACTCTTCCGACCAGAACACCTCGTCGATATCTACCGGCTCTCCTTCAACTTCCAAGCGGACTTGTTCGGGATTGACAGTGCCATCAAAGCGGGCATCGAAGTTAGCTTGCACTTCAGCCACAGCCACATCCTGAGCGGGAATGTTGAGGCGATAGCGATCGAGGCGGCGGACTAAACCACCAAAGTCGAGGCTGTAGCGCAAAATTTCTTCGCGATTGGGGACTCCCTGAATCAAGAAACCAGAACCGGAACTTTGGGCTGCAACAGACTGGACCCAAGCGATTCCTCCCGAAACCAGCAGTAAGCTGGAAATCGCAATGGCTGCAGCAGACTTAGGTATGAAGTGTTGCATCTCGTTCACTCACTCGTTATGTCAGGTCAGGCAACTAAGCTTTAGACATTGTAATCTATCTCAGCAAAGCGTCCCTGCCGCTATTGCTTCAGGCAAGTTTTATGCACCCGTCCGCAGTTGCAACTGCCATCAAACAGGCCGCACTCAAAGTGGGGTTTGACAAGGTCGGGATCGCGCATGTGGATTCACCCCCAGATTTATCGGGGCTGAACCAGTGGCTGGCAGCCGGCCATCAGGCAGACATGGGCTGGATGGAAAACCCCAAACGCTGGCGTCCAACTGAGATTTTGCCAGGGGTGCGATCGCTGGTGTGTGTGGCCCTCAACTATTACACTCCCCACGCCCACAGCACTGACCCGCAAGCGGGCAAGCTATCTCGCTATGCCTGGGGGCGCGACTACCATCGAGTTTTGGGTAAACGACTCAAAGCTCTGTCGGCCTGGATGGAATGCGAATACGATTGCCGCACTCGGTTTTACGTCGATACCGGTCCCATCGCCGAAAAAGCCTGGGCTATGCAAGCGGGGCTGGGATGGATTGGTAAAAACAGCTTGCTGCTCACCCGAGAATTTGGCTCTTGGATATTTTTGGGGGAAATCTTAACCAGCCTCGATCTACCCCCCGATCGCCCCCACAGCTCCCATTGCGGCACCTGCAGCCGCTGTTTGGAGGCTTGCCCTACCGAGGCGATTGTCGCTGACGGTGTAGTGGACTCCAACCGCTGCATTGCCTACCACACCCTCGAAAGCCATGCCGCCGAACTGCCCGAGGCGATCGCCCAGCACTTGGACGGCTGGGTGGCAGGTTGCGATATCTGTCAGGATGTCTGTCCGTGGAACCAGCGCTTTGCCACCCCCACGGCGATCGCCGATTTCGAGCCCTACCCCCAAAATCTCGCTCCCCCCCTCTCGAAATTAGCCGCAAGTACTCCTGAAGACTTCAGCCGTCAATTCCCTGCCTCTGCCCTGCGCCGCCTCAAGCTGGAGCGCCTTCAACGCAATGCTCGCGCAGCCCTCCGCACGGCAGGGGATAAAAGTCATTCGAATTCAGTGGATTGGGAATAATAGTGGCTGACTTGCTTACTACAGGCGATCGAGATGCCCAGAAAACCTGACGAGTTTAACGTTCATATCCTGTTAGATGGCGGACACCGCGAAGAAATCCGGGTCAAGGGACCGAAGGAAGTCACGAAGTTGATGAACGACATCTTTATGGGCAGTCCGGGAGAAGACTTCATTCGGCTGCCCAAAGAGTTGGAGAATGAGTTTTTGATTGTTCGCCCCAGCCGCGTCTCGGGGGTTGCTGTCGAGGCACTCTTTAACTCCAGCATCTAGCTCCACTTGCTTGACGGTAAAACCGCAGCTAGCTGGACTAGCTGCGGTCGATCGCAATTTCTGCACGACGCGATCGCTTGCGCGAGCTGCAGAACCGGCTAAAACTCGGAAATGCGCGATTCCATGTGGGTTTCGATCGTGCAATCGGACTTGGGCCGACCGATGCACAGCAAGCGCAACCCTGCAGCCCGCTGGTCCTTATTAAAAAACATCTCTGGCTGACCGGCAGAGTCGTCCACATCTCCTTCAATCACGCGGCCCGTACAGGATGAGCAGGTGCCAGAGCGACAGCTAAAGGGCAACTCGATTTCTTCGAATTCGGCCACATCGAGAATGTACTCGTCTTCGTCAACCTCAATAGTTTCGTCGAGACCGAGATTTTCATTGATCAAGCGAACTTGATATTCAGCCATTTCCCTCAACTCCTCCTGGAGATTAATACTGGGGCAAATCCCGCTCGAAGTGCTATGCAGCCAGATTCCAGCAACCACTCCGCTGCCGTTGATTTGCGGGTGAAACGAGTTTAGAGCCTGTTGAGCGATCTCGATCGAAGCTTTTTGAGAAATTTAGAATGTGCCGCTGCGATTTGGGAAAAGCGCAAACGCCTTAAACCTCGTCCATGTTGAGACCTGGCGTTTTCAGACGTTGCACTCAGCCCCCTAAATCCTCCACTAGGGGTCGAATGCAGCGAGCGGCAGCGCTAGTAGGAAGAACTCAAAACTACGGGTTTCAAACTAGACTCGGTTTAACAGAAGCCAAGCATCTCGAGGTCGCAATTCCTACTCGTGTTGCCTGGGGCAATTGGTAACTCGTGGCAGTTCTCCCAGGCTACAGCGGCAAAAACCTTTCATGCCGGCAGGAAAACTCATGCCGGCATGAAAACAGGGGTTCATCATCCCTTCATAAAAGCCGTGAAATCTTCACGCAGTATTTACGCAGAAAAGCGACAGCTTCAGTATAGGATATATTAATTACCGTAAATGCACGAGCTCTCAAGACAAGAATTTTCCATAAAAATAGCTTTATCGTGTTTCATTCGCATAACCTCAGGCTTTTTCTCGCAAGCTGGGACATAAGCCCTCTGTCTCTTAGCGAAACCTTACTCTTAGCGAAACCTTACTCTTAGCGAAACCTTACTCTTAGCGAAACCTTACTCTTAGCGAAACCTTACTCTTAGCGAAACCTTACTCTTAGCGAAACCTTACTCTTAGCGAAACCTTACTCTTAGCGAAACCTTCGAAACCTTACTCTTAGCGAAACCTTATCTTAACGAAACTTTAGCAGGAGCCTGATGGTATGAGAGCTGTGGGTCGAAGTTTATCCCCTCAAGTATTTGTTTTACGCGATCGGGCAGGTAAACGGGCTCTGATCCTCCAAGATGAGGAATACACCATTGGCCGTTCGTCTAAATGCTCCATTCGGTTGTTCGACCCCTTTATCTCTCGCTGTCATGCTTACCTGCGCCGCATCGATCGCGGTAACGGGCAATTTCATTACCTCTTAGTCGACGGGAACACAGAGGGCCATCGCAGTGCAAATGGCATGTTTATCAACGACGCTCCTGCCCAAAGTCGACTCTTGCGGGTTGGCGATGTAATTAATTTCGGGCCTCAAGTGACTGCCCTCTTGTGGAAAGCTCACGACATTCCCACGGCGGAACTGGAGTTATTAGAAACGGCTTTCACCCGAGCGCAAATGGCTAGGAAACATTCAGAGACTCGTCTTCCGGTTGGTGTCGTAGCCAAACCTCCGACTGAACTAGTCGGGTCATCACATCAGACCCCTCAGTAATCAGCCCTATCAGTCATCAACCCTATCTGCATTTCGACCTAGGCTGTTTCAGCTCGGCGCTCGAGTAGCCTAGAGTTCTCGACCTGCAAGGTCGTCAGACATATCCTCAAATTCAATTCGATTCACCCTGTCAGTCATAGCAACTTATATTACCGCTATAGACTGATTTTAATAGCAATATCTACAGAGACTATTGCTCAATCGAGGGCTTGTGTTAGGTTTTGTTTGCAAAGCGCTCGAGCTTCCCCGATCGTTGACGACTGAGTACTCGACTGCAGCAGACAAGAGCCAAGTTGGGTATAGCGCAGATTTGCCCTAAACTCGACTGTTGCCTCTCCGAAATACTTACGGAGGGCAGTATGAATGAAAACTGTATTTTCTGCTTTGCTGGCTACAAGCATCCAGCGAAACCGCTGGTTTTGGCCGTCGATCCCGATCCCGACAACCTGCGCTTGTTGGACCTCGTTCTGAGATACCTAAATCTCTCAGCGGCAACGGCACTCGATGCGTCTCGAACCAGTCAACTCCTCGATGCATTACAGCCGCAGCTACTGATGCTCACTCTGCCCTCTACAATCGGCCAGGGTGCCCGCTTAGTGGCGGCTTTAAAAGATGACCCTAAGACTCGGCAAACCCCAATTTTGGCGGTTACCACATCTATCAATCCAGATGAACAGGCACACCTGTTAGCTTCGGGTTGTTGCGGCCTCATCTGCAAGCCGTTCATGCTGGATGAACTTGCAGCCCTACTCAATCGGCATCTGAAGCATAAGGCTGTTCGAGACGTTGAATTGCAGGCTCCATAGAGATTCCAAGCCCTTATCGCGGACCTCTTCTCGCAACGCCAATTGAGCCAAAGATGAATATTGGGTTGTTTTGCTAGTTCTGCGTTACTGAACCAGGCCCGAACGTAGTGCGCGAACTGCAGCTTGAGTGCGATCGTTAGCACAGAGTTTGTTCATAATGCTGCGGACGTGGGTTTTAACGGTTCCGACAGTAATGAACAGCTTGTCAGCGATCGCCGCGTTGCTACAACCAGCCACAATGTGCTCCAAGACTTCTAACTCGCGCTCGGTGAGGGGACTACTTTCGATCGCTTGCATATACTCGGGCTCAATTGCCGCAATGGTGGCCACATCTCCTTCGCTGTTACCGGAAATGCTATCGTCTGCCGTCTCATCGGCTAGTGTAGGCTCCGAGCTGGTTTGACTGTCTGTGGCGGATAAACTGATCGGTGAAACAGCGGTTGCACGGCGTGGCTGATTCTTGACCTGCCGCAAGACTACGCGGGCGATCGCGGGGTCGATCCAAGCGCGATCGTCGGCAGTGGCCCTCACAGCTTCTAACAATTTGTCGATGCCCACATCTTTGATGCTGTACGAATCAGCACCTGCGGCAAAAGCGGCAAGAACGGCTTCCTCATCGTCGTGCATCGTCAGAATTAGAACCTTGGTTTGCGACGCGCCAGTCTGCTGTTGCAATTGCCGTAGTTGCTGAGTCAGCTCTATACCGTCCATATCGGGCAAGCCAATATCGATAACAGCTACATCGGGCTGGTGCATTTCGATCAACCGCAAGCCTTCTTCTGCCGTCCCTGTTTCCCCAACAACATCGAGCTCGTCCGCCTCCTGCAAAGCCGCTCTGAGCCCAATGCGCGTCAGAGCGTGATCTTCTATCAGTACAATCTTAGTTCTGTCCATTGCGAACACCAGATCCTTGCAAAGCCGCTCTGAGCCCAATGCGCGTCAGGGCACGATCTTCGATCGGTACAACCTTAGCTCTATCCATATGCGAACACCTGCAGCAAAATCAATACTTAGGTTGCACAGCCTATAGCCTCGGTATTGTGCATACAAATTTAAACTCACTGCACCTGCTTGAAGCAATACCAGCACTATCTGTCTTAGGTAAGAAGCCGCAGAGAGATTGGGTTGCACCACTTGACATTCATCGTGGCACAGAGATTCGCAGTTTGCCTAAACCCCAGATGGCAATCGGTCGAGCCGCGATCGAGGTCACCTGCACGGAGAATCCATGATGGAATGCCCATACCTTGTAAAAAGTCTACCTTCAGTAGCGCTTGAATGTATGTAGCAAAGCGCGGCAATAGAGTAGCACTGCAATGGTAGGCCAATGCTACCAAAGAGTCGTAGCACAATACTTTTTAGAGAAGGTATCGTACAATACCTCTTTCGCTAGATGCGATCGTCAAGTTGAGCTAGTAATCTAATGGTTGGGGACTGTGGGGAAGTCTTCTCGATTTCTCGATTTTTTGGTGGTAATCGAGCGAGTTGTTGATGGTTCTGCTCCCGACTTTTTTGGCGAAGTGGTGGTTGAGCTATATCAATACTGGACACAATGCGAGATGTCACGAGCCACTGCCAAAGATAAAGAAGAAATAGGTTGTATGGTCGAACCTTTAAAACTACTCATCGTCGATGATGACCGGGCGGATCGAATGGCGATTCGTGAAGCTGTTATGCGCAGTAATCTAGTGGCTCGCTGCGACGAGGTTTGCAGTGGCGCTGAAGCTCTAGCCGCGCTTCGAGGAGAGGACTACAATTGCGTTTTCCTCAACTTTTGGCTCCCCGACACTGATAGCCTGTCGCTAATCAAAGAAATTCGCCAAGCGGACGTGAAAGTTCCATCGATCGTGCTGACAGGTCGGGGGGACGAGCAAACTGCTGTGAACCTGATGAAAGCAGGAGCTTCAGACTACCTATCGAAGTCAAATGTTTCTTCAGATAATCTCGCCCCATTGGTTCGCAATGCCATTCGCTTGTACGAGGCCGAGTGCGAAACTGCATTGGCCTATCAAAAGCTGCATGAAAGTAACGAGTTGCTTAAGAAGCAGAACCGGGAGCTGGAAGAACAGCGTCAACAGATTCACCTGAAAAACCTCCAACTTATAGAAGTATCTCGCCTAAAGTCAGAGTTTTTGTCGACAATTTCTCACGAACTCAGAACTCCTCTCAATGCAATTATTGGATTTTCTCAGCTGCTATCCCGTCAGTATCCAGACCCACTCACTAGCGATCAATTGGACATGATAGAGCGGATTCTCAGCAACGGAAAAAATTTGCTGGCAATATTTAGCGAAGTACTTGATTTCTCCAGACTTGAGGCAAACCGTCTAGAGCTTATTTGCGAGCCTTTCGATCTTGAATGCCTTGTGACTACCATCACCTACGAACTAAAACCTCTGACCAAAAAAGGCGATTTGAAGCTTATAGTCAAAGCAAACTTAGCAGAACCTATCATTAAGGGCGACAAGCAGAAGATCCGTCAAATAGCGATCAACTTACTATCTAATGCAGTTAAATTTACTGAAAAGGGCACTATATATATCGAATTAAACTCAATCGGGACAGATTGGGTCGAAATTGCTGTGTGCGATTCTGGAATTGGCATTCCTGAAGAGCAACTCGATCGCATCTTTGAGGCATTTGTACAAGTGGATCAGACAACAAAACGCCGATTTAATGGCACGGGGCTGGGATTGGCGATCGTTCACTCCCTTGTCAAATTGATGAACGGTTCCATCTCAGTTGAGAGTCAACTGGGTCGAGGCAGCGAGTTTAGAGTGCGCATTCCCAGGAATGCTTTGCGTACCGCCTCAGCAACTTAGCCTTTGCGATGTTATCCCAGAGAAACGAAAAACTTGTACGATCTACGTCGATCGACCTATCGGTATAAAAGTAGTGTACTGAGAGAACCCCTAGTAGACCTGTTAATTTTCAACATATATCATGCAAATATATGTCAACTCTATCTGGTCTAGTTTTATAGAAGGAAATATTCCGTTCTACTAAACTGTAAGGCTGTTAATGTTCTAAATTTGACTCGTTTGGCAAGAAGATTGATGAGTGATAAATTGCTGCATAAAATTAGCGAAGCCAGAATTCTGGCAGTTGACGACTCATCAGATAATCTATTTTTGCTAGAGAAAATATTGGGGCCGGAAGGATATGACGTACAGACCTTGAGCGATCCTCGGCAGGTGTTAGCAGAGATTGAGCGAGAGCCCCCCCACCTGCTATTGCTCGATGTCATGATGCCCGCGATGGATGGTTATGAAGTGACCAGGCAATTGCGGCAGGAAACAGATCTACCTTTCATTCCAATTCTGTTAATCACCGCCCACGATCGAGCAAGCGCCGTCAAAGGATTGGATGCAGGTGCCGATGACTTTATCCGCAAGCCAGTTGAGATGGATGAGTTATTGGCTAGAGTGCGATCGCTTTTGAGACTCAAGCAAAGTATCGATCGGCAGCAGTTGATGATCGGGCAGCGCGAAGATTTTGTTTTCCGCTTGACCCACGACTTACGCACGCCGCTGGTGGCTCTAGACCGCATGATGCAGCTCTTCGAGCGTAGCGGTCTGGATCTGTTGCCTCCCGACCGTCGCGAAATGCTCGGCCTGATGCGCGAGAGCAATCAAAATCTGCTGCACATGGTGAACAATATCCTCGAAGTGTATCGGCTTGATGCCGGTCAAGAGCAATTTGCCTTTAGTCAGTTAGACTTTCTCGCGTCGATCGAAAGCGTTCAGCAAGAATTGCTTCCGCTGGCGGAAGCAAAACACTTGGAGTTATCAATTCAGTGCGATCGCAGCAGTAGCGAGCGATTTGACGAAACGATCGCTTCAGTTTGGGGCGATCGGCTAGCCCTGCGCAGAGTATTTACCAACCTCGTTGGCAATGCCATCAAATTCACTGAAAAAGGCTCGGTCACGATCGAAATTTGCATCATTGCTGCTCCTGGAAGGACGAACAACGGCCACTCCCCCTCTCCGTGGTTGCAAGTCAGCGTGCGAGATACGGGGCCGGGAATCCCCCTTGCAGAGCAAAAGCACCTGTTTGAACGATTCCGCAGGGGCAAGCATTGGCGATCGGGGAGTGGCCTCGGTTTGCACCTGTCCTCTCGCATCATTGAGGCGCACCACGGCCAACTTGAAGTTGAATCAGAACCCGGAGAAGGAAGCTGCTTCAGAGTTCGGATTCCAACTCATTAGAGCCCAAAGAAGGGTTCCAACTGCTTATTGCTCGCCCACAACTACCGTTAAACTCTGGGGGATGCACTCAATTTCAATGGGAGTCATTTCCACAACCTCCCCATCCACAACCACTTTTTGAGGAGGGTCAGTGCGAAGCACGACCTGTTTCGCTTGTAAATGAATCGCTTTATCGGACTGTAGGTTAGAGCCAATCGTGGCCGCCCCAAACATCTCCAGCAACGTCCGTACAGCGTCCAATTTCCCTTCTGCTGTCACGATGGTGATATCCAACAAACCGTCATCAGACGTCACTCTACCGCTCCCCTGGGCTAGCACCGAAGTGGGTGGGGCAGCATTGGCGATCGTGATCGCCCCTGCCTCAAATTGCCGCAGATTTCCGTCAACCTCCAACTCCATCTCAAAAAGCTGATGCTCCTTCAATTGCTGCCACCCAGCAAACAGATAGGCTAAGACTCCCCAGCGATTTTTCACCTCGCGATCGGCCCGTTCCACCGCCTCCGCCTCAAACCCCACTCCTGCCAATAAAATCATGGGGCGACCGTTGATGGTGGCTGTGTCCATGACTCGCGTGTGTCCTTTGAGAATCGTCTCGCAGGCATTGTTGATGGGATTAATTGCGGTGGCGAGACCCAACGAAGCCGCAAACGCATTTGCTGTGCCGCGCGGTATGACCCCCAAGGGAATTTGGGTTCCCACTAGCGCACCCGCCACCTCGGAAATTGTGCCATCTCCACCCGAGGCAATGACTAGATCTGGCTCGTCAGCGATCGCCTCTTTGGCGAGGTCTGCGGCTCCCACTTCGGGGGTGGTGGTGTGAATCTGGAGCTTCATGTAAGGGGTCAGCCGATCGCGAATCAGCTCTAGGGCCTGTTGTTCGTCCCTTTGGCCAGATACAGGATTAAAAATCAGATGGGCAATACGGGCTTGGGCTAGAGAAGTGGCGATCGCTTCTGCAGTCGCTAAGTTAGTGGCCAGAGGAATGTTGCGAATATTGCAAATCCGCAGGAAAGCCCGAATGTCAGGTTCGTAAGGTTTGGCATAAAGGGGATCGAGCAGGAATATGACGGCGGTAACTTCACCCGAAGCGATGCGGGCTCCGATTTCCTGGTCTCCACCACGAGGTCCCGACAGCATAATTTCAATCGCCAGTTGAGTACTCTCTCGGATGCGTTGGCCTGTGGTGCCAGTGGCAATCAAGTGGTAGCGAGCAAACACGGGAGCATGTCGCTGTACCAATGCGACCATGTCGTCTTTTTTGCTGTCGTGGGCAATCAGAGCAATAGTAGCGGCCATAGGCTGCGATCGAAGAATGTTGAAGTCAGGAATAATTTCAGATTAGTCAGCAGTATAGCGGAGGGAACTACAGACAGGATAGGAACAGAGTGTTGAGAGCAGGTAAAAAATGACTTGATTATCATTGATGAAAGCATTGACTTCATAGCTTACACCCACCTAAAGATAGAATTTAGTTAGGCCGCAATCTCGCGATAGGTAGAAAAACATCAACTAAGCTGCGACTCGACCCTACTTGCCGCGCCGAATGCGACCCTAAAAAGCCGAAACTCTTTCACAGCATGGCTTACATGCTGTCTCGTCTGTAGGGAAAGAAGGCGTTTTGCAATCTAACTACAAGCAAGTCTGCGTGTAATCACGGACTTAAAAATCGCAGGCCAATTTCGGGAAAGTCCTAATTGCTTCTTATTGGATAATCAATTTATCTGTCTTTCGATTTATCTGTCTTTCGATACACGCTGGAAGCAATGCTGCCATGTTAAATTGCAGTTGTAGTCAAAAAAACGAAATTGGAACGAAGTGAAATATTCATTATTAAGTAAGTTACAGCATCGACAACTTCAGATATGGACATGTAAGACTCTGTAGCTCGAGCTTTGATCCGATCGGATACCGACGATTGTGCTTCATCCAAGTATATCAAGTATGTAAGATATCAAGTATGTAAGACTCAAGTATGCAAGCAATCCATAAAGCTATTTGCGTCGCCTCATCCCCAGACAAGTTCTCGGTTTCTACTTTTGCAGAGAGCGATCGGGAGTGAACATTTACTTCTGTGAGCGGAATATCTAAAGGTATCTGTTAAATTGACTTGTCTCTTTCACGACAGCACTGTAAATTAGGAGGATTTCCTTTATGCTTCCACAGCAAACACTTTTCCACATATTTTCTACTACTAGCAGCCTTTCAGAGTCACACTTTCCTTATGCAGCAGTCGCAGCACTGGTTGTAGGGTTTCTAGGGGCTGTGTCTATAGGCTCTATCGCCTGGTACAATTCCCGTCGACCAGTGGGTTGGCAAGACAAGGAAAAGCCTGATTTTGTACCTGATGTGAAGCAATAAGGCTCCCAAATGTAAATCTCATATCACTATTTCACGTCAATTCAGTTGGAGGTCTTTATGGCTACTAATGCAACAAACGAGCGCAATGACACGACGGTAGATGGGTTTGACCGGGGGATCGTCCCGGCGGAAACCGCTGCCCGCAAGGAGCGCGAGGGCGATGCCTACAAGTCGCTTCCCGACAATCCCGAATCTAGCGATACTTCATCGGGTTATACCGTCGATAGCGAGGGCTTGCTGAACAATTATGCGACCGAGCCAGAAATGTATGTTGAGGGAGGATCGAGCAGCTCGGATCCTAACTTAGAGGAAGCACAGCAGGCAAAGCAGCAGCGAGACGCTGCGCGAGGTCTAGCGAAACCTAGATTTGGATTTACGGAATACGCGGAGAATCTCAATGGCCGCCTCGCGATGTTTGGATTCACGCTCTGTGTAGTCACTGAGTTACTAACTGGTCAGGGCATGTTGTCTCAGCTCGGCATCCTGTAATTGTCATTGCCCGATCGATCCATTGATATCCAAGGCCCCACCTCAACAGCAGGAATGGGGCCTTTTAATCGTGTGGTGGAAAACAATCTCGAGCTGACATACGATCCGAAGACGACACCTGGACTGCCAGCAAGGCCCCATTCCTTCAAATTAGGCTAGATAGAACGATGAAACGTCTTTTTACTGGGGCATCTCCCACGGTAGTAGTCCCCACGCCCAATACAGCTTCTGACGCCGCCAAACTCGGTACGTTTGGCGGCGTATTCACGCCTTCAATCTTGACGATTTTGGGCGTGATCATGTACCTGCGTTTTGGCTGGGTGGTGGGCAATGTTGGCTTAGTGGGGGCGCTAATTATTGTCACTCTCGCTACTAGCATCACGTTTTTAACGGTACTGTCCATCAGCGCAATTGCCACGGATCGCGTCGTTAGGGCGGGAGGGGCTTATTACATGATCAGCCGCTCGCTGGGGATCGAAACGGGCGGCGCGGTGGGTATTCCCCTCTACTTTGCCCAAGCGATTTCGGTGGCGCTATACGCGATTGGTTTTGCCGAAAGCGTTGTTCGCACCTTCAGTTTTCTCGACCAACAACTCGTGGCAGTCGTGACGGCGATCGCGGTGACGGCCCTGGCCATCGTATCGGCGCGAACGGCCATTCGGACCCAGTATTTCATCATGGCGGCGATCGCGTTCTCGCTGTTGTCGCTGCTCTTTGGCAAGCCGCTGGAAACCACCGATATCGAAATATTTGGCGCTACCGAGCAGCTCAGCGAGCCGTTTTGGTCCGTGTTTGCCGTGTTTTTCCCCGCAGTAACAGGCATTATGTCTGGCGTCAATATGTCGGGGGATTTGAAGGAGCCCACCAAGGCCATTCCCATCGGCACGCTAGCGGCTGTGGGGGTAGGATACCTCATTTACATGGGGCTGCCCGTGTTGCTAGCGAGTCGGGCCGATGCCAGCACATTGATTGCCGATCCCCTCATTATGAAAAGACTGTCGCTGTGGGGCCCAGCTATCTTACTTGGGGTATGGGGCGCGACACTATCGAGCGCGCTAGGCAGTATTTTAGGGGCACCGCGCGTGTTGCAGGCCCTCTCCCGCGATCGCGTATTACCTCGCTGGATGCGGGTTCTAGGGACCGGCACCGGCAGCAACGACGAGCCGCGCATCGGCACGATCGTGACCTTGGGAATTGTGCTGGCGGCAGTGGTACTGGGGGACTTGGATGCGATCGCTCCTGTTTTATCCATGTTTTTCTTGACCACGTATTTAGTGCTCAATCTGGCAGCGGGGATCGAAGGATTTTTGGATAGTCCGTCGTTTCGACCCACGTTTCAGGTGCATTGGTCTCTGTCGCTGCTGGGGGCAATTGGCTGTCTGGCGGTGATGTTTTTAATTAATTCGGTGGCCACGATTGCGGCAGCGGCGATCGTGGCCGCGATCTTCTTTTGGTTGCAGCGACGAGAACTGCGGACGGCCTGGGGAGACTCGCGCCGAGGCATGTGGATGGCGATGCTGCGGCAAGGCATTTATCAGTTGCGCCAACAAGAAGATACAAAGAACTGGCAGCCCCATCTGCTGGTGCTGTCGGGAGCACCCACCAAACGCTGGCCTCTAATCGAATTCGCCAACGCTCTCATTCACGATCGCGGTATTGTCACCATTGCCACCGTCTTACCCAGTGGTTCTCGCGATGGCGCGCAGCAAGAGTCTATGGAAGACACCATTCGCGATTACATCGAGAATCGCGGCGTTCGAGCCCTCGTGCGAGTCGTGACGGCCCCCGATCCCTTTGACGGTATGCGCCAACTGGTGGAAACCTATGGCATCGGCCCCCTCGTACCGAACACGATTGTGTTGGGCAGCAGCACCGATTCCGAGCATCTCGAAGCCTATACCAATGCGATCGTGCAACTGCACCGAGCGAAGCGGAATGCGGTCATTTTGCGGGAAAATGTCCAGCGCGGCTTTGGCGATCGCCGTCGCATCGATGTGTGGTGGAGCGGCGCGGAAGGGAACGGAGGCTTGATGCTGCTGCTGGCCGATCTGCTCGCGGCCGATATCGACTGGCGTCAAGCCAAACTGCATCTCAAACTGATGGTGCAAGATAATGCAGCAGTGGCTGCAGCCCGAGCAAACATCGAGCGTCTGTTGCGTCGACTCCGGATCGACGCCCAGTCTCAGATTATCGAATCAGTCAGTCGTCCTTTTCACGTCGTCTTAAAAGAAACCTCGCAGCATGCCGATCTCATCTTTTTGGGAATGAATGCGCCTAAAGATAATGACTACGCTCAGTACTATGACGAGTTGCAGCAGCGCACAGCGGGGCTGCCCAGTACGGTTTTTGTCCTCGCGGCCTCGGGCTTTACCTTTACCGATGTACTCAGACAGAGTTAGCGACGACCGTCTGACCGCTACTATTCAAGAAACCTAACATGGCTGCCGTACCCTCTATGTCAGGCCCACAACCAACCACTGTCGAGCAAGAGTTCCGCCATTCTTGGTGGGGAAAATTTGTTGCCTTAATTGCCCTCGTCAATCTCGCTCTAGTCTTATTCAATTTGACTTACTTACCCCTGCGGAACACATACATTCACTGGGTTCCAACTCTCGTAAATCTCTACGATCCCGTTGCTGCGATCGAGCGGGAACCGCACACTACGCAATATCTCGATACCGTCGAGCAGCTTGCCGGTCAACTCAATCGCGAGTCGAGAGACGCCCCTCAGGTTCAGTCGTTACTCACTCAGCTGCGGCAACAAAGTGAAACGTTGGTTGACGGTAGCCTGTTTCTCTCTTCAGGCAAGCTGGGCAGCTACGGCACGATGGCGAAACGCATTGAGGCATACCAGCAAACCCATTCACTCGATCGGGCATTCGACCAGTTTTGGAGCAGCTCGACCTTTAGCCCCGATAACTGGCGGGACGCGATGGACTTTTTCAACCGCCAGATTCGACCCGAGCTCGAAACCAACTATCTCCGTCTAGTCGATCGGGACAATTGGCAGGGCACGCGTTTCTGGCAACTGGATGCCCCATTCGTAGCTTTTTTTGCTGTAGTGTTTGCCGTTCAGACTCACATGGTCAGCCGCAGTCAGCCGAGTTTGACCTGGTGGGGGGCCATGGTACGCAGGTGGTACGACGCTTTGATGCTCATTCCCATATGGCGGTGGCTGAGAATTTTGCCAGTCGGGATTCACCTGCATCGGTCGGGACTGTTAAACATCGAACGACCACTGGCTCATCTCGCTCACGATCCAACGGCTTACCTATCCGATCGGGTCGCTGAATTTCTGATGGTGAGGCTAGTCAATCAAGCCAAAGACTCAGTTAGCGAGGGAGAAGCCTTAGCGTTGCTCGTTCGATCCAGTGAGTACGTTCGCTCGGGAAATACCGATAAATTGGGGGCGATCGCCGATCGGCTGCTCGAACTCACAATTTACAATGTGATCCCCCATGTTGAGCCCGAACTGCGCGAACTGTTAGAGCACAGCATGGAGGAAACCTTACGCCAGTTCGATATTTATCGAGGAGTCGAACAGTTGCCCGGTCTGAGACAGTTACCCGGAGCAATTTCGGAACAGCTTGCAGCGTTTTTGACTCAATCGAGCAGTCAGGCGATCGCCGAAGCCTATGCTGACGACAAGGGTCGAGAACTCTTGTCGTCATTAATCGATCGCTTCAGGCAGTCTTTGCGAGCTGAACTGCAAAGTGCTACTACACAAGCGGAGCTACAGACTATGTTGATAGAATTGCTAGAGGATTGGAAACAAAAGTATGTAAAAAAAGCTACATATTACGATCCCGAACTCACTATGGCTGAGCTAGATGAAATTCGCATCCAAACGGACCCAAACTTGTCTAATCAGCAAGGGGATAATCCGATCCCAGCTGAGTAACAGGTGACTCGATCGAGGGATTGTGCTGCTGGCTGGCAAAACCCTACTCCGCGATAGATGTCAGAACACACGCCAGTCATCTCACCTGAGTTGTGGCCGACCAGTCAAAATATTTAAGCGAAAGGATTCTTTATGCCATCACCTATGCCTTTAACGGGAACAGAGCTCATCGACTGCGCTCGGGCGAATGCGTCCCTCGGATTGGATGTTGCCACAGAAAGTTGTGGATACAAGCAAGATACAGAAGCATTCGAGCAAGCACTGAAACAAGCATGTAGCGATATAGGCGTTAGTCCCAAATCGTTGGAAGACTTGCTCGCCGAGCCAAAAGTCGTGCGGCAGGAAGGGGTGATTATTGCCCCCGACAGTCCCACCAGCTTGTGAGGAGCTGTTTTGTCAAGCGAGCGGTTGCTGAATAAGCAATAATGCTGATTTTCTCGATATCCATCAGCCGGTAACTCCATGAGATTTGTTTCCGAACCATCCGTAGAAACAAAGATTCACCGCATGCGAGAGCGCGTTTGCTGGCAGCATCCAGAAATTTTGGCTCGCGGCATCGACCAAACGCGACTGGCGATCGACGATCGCGGCAGTGCTGAGACTGAATTTACGTTTTCGGCGATCGGCGATAGTGGCTCGGGCCACAAACGCAGGCATAATCCTCAACGTCGAGTGGCCGAACAACTCGCCCGAAAAAGTAGTTCGAGCCGATTTGTCTTGCATACCGGCGATGTTATCTACCTAGTCGGGTCGAGCGAACAATATCTCGAAAATTTCATCAAACCCTATCAGTTTCTACTGGCTGGGGATCGAACTCCCGAGCAAATACCCTACGATTCCATGGTATTTGGCCGACCGTTCTTGCCCGTTTTGGGAAACCACGACTACTACGATCTACCATTCCTGTACGGGGCGATCGCTCAAGCAACGTGGCCTTTGCGCTGGCTGCTGCGATTCCCGAAGTTAGATGTGGGATGGCATGGTTCCAGGCAAGGGGATGCCTACGCACGTGCCTTTCTCGACTATCTCAAATCGTGTGGCTCCCCAGCGCAACTGAGCAAACACCTCGATCGCCACTATACTGCTAAGACCTTTGGGCAGCGCTGCCTTCGCTATCAGCCCGGAGAGTTTACGCGCATTCCCAATCGCTACTACAGCTTTCACTACGGAGGCATAGATTTCATTGCTCTAGACTCATCAACCTTCAACAACCCCCCATCCTTACCCAACTCTCCCGAGGGTGACTCTCAGCGCCGCGATCTCGAACGTCAGCGACAAATTATTCAACATCAACAGCAAAAGTTGTTCGAGGCCATTACTCAGCTCGACCGCACACTCCCCGAAGATAATGGCGATATCGACGATATGGACGATATCTACACCCAACTCGAACAACTTGAAGAACAGGAACTCGATATCGAAAAGCAACTCTCTCGGACCAGCTCAGCCACTGTAGATATCGACCAACTCGAATGGCTAGAGCAGACGCTGATTCAATCTTGGCAGCAGCCGGGCTCGCGTAGCCGCGTTCTCTTTTTTCACCATCCCCCCTACGTCACTGAAGCAACCAAGTGGCATCAAGCCCAGACCACTGTTGTCCGACAGCGCCTGCGGACAGTACTCGATGCAGTAGCTCGGGCAACCGCAGCGATTAGGAGAGAGCGACCGGTCATTGACCTCGTACTCAACGGCCACGCCCACTGCTTCGAGTATCTGCGAACGAGCGACACCGGCCACGCCGACTCTCACATTCCATGGGTTGTCTGTGGCGGTAGCGGGTTCAGTTTGCGTCGTCAGCGGCATGAAGGTTCGGTGTTGACTGAACCCGATCTGAAGGGGAACAATCGCGAAATTGCTCGGTCCTACCAATTTCTCGGCCGCAGCGGTCGCGGTTCCGACAAGCGAAAAGCATACTCGTTCTTGAATATTGCGGTTAAATCTGGAGAGCCACCCAGTTTTGAAATTCGCCCACAGGTTGTTGAAAGATACCACCATCAATGGCATCATTACGAACTCGACCCCATCGATACCAAACAGCACACTTCGCCCAGCCAGATCGCAGAATAGCTGGCTTATCGCCCACTCGATACTCAATTAGTGCCCATCGCGGCGAAGGCTAGCGGCATCATTGCACCCGATTGTTCCCAGCCTGCTGCTCCACGCCTTCCGCCACTCGATCGCCTTTCATCTGGTCGCGTACAACTTGCTGCTGGGTCACGACCGCCTTGGTATGCTCTCGCTCGCCCACTAAACCGGCCTTCCGACGATCTAACTCGGCCAAAAATGATGCGGCGACGAACCGGGTGATTGACGATTTGCTCGGATTCTCGCGTTGTAAAGCCAGCTCCGGTAAATGCGGATCGGGCCTGGAATCTGGCTAACTCTCGGGAGACACCAGTTAAAACTAGGGCTATAGTCCCAATGCGCGTTACCAACAGGGATAGGGTTAAAACAATGAGTAGTGAAGCAAGCGCAGCCACGGCTGATATAATCCAAAGCTATTACGTCACCAATAGGGTTTTTAGAGTTTCTGCCCGAGCAATCAGATAAATCTAGCCATATTCTTTAAATTATCTATAGCGATCCTACGTCAGTCGTAGACGACTTGAGGGCTGAAACCCAATGCTGGCAAGGACTCAAATTTATAACTCATTTAGGATTGCTATATGACTGTATCTCGCAGTTTGAAGTTGTATTCAGTCCTATCAGATAGAAATCTTTGGCATTCAAAGAATTAATTGCAGAGGTTGATTTGCTGTAAACGCAAGCAATGAAAAGCTTTCTCTCGTTATATTGCACCATCTCTGCCGCCGGAAGCGCTTGCGAGAACATTGCACGGTATTTGGTGTCGAATTGTACAGAATATTTTCCATAGATCTCTGGTAATTCAAGTATAGAGAGTGTATTAACTTAGAGTCTTCTAGAGCTGAGCCCCTAGTCTTAACTTTGCCAGTTCTAAGGCGTTTGTAAGTCAGAGATATACGGATCTGTTTTGAGTCACTGTCCCTCGTGATAGATATCGATCTGCGGACAACATTACTCCAATGACAAATTTCCTATGGTTCTCTATCTCCGCTACAGCCAGACATTGATGGCAATCAGAATCCGGGCTTGGGAAGGTATAGAAGCTTCCGACCCTTGAGGGGTAGGACGAAACAATGGCAATGGTGGATTTTTACGAAAAACCAGGCTGTATCGGTAACGCCAAACAAAAGAGAATGCTGTTGGCAGCGGGTCGTGTTTTACGAGTACACAACCTGCTGGCAGAGGCTTGGACCCCGGAGCGACTGCGTTCTTTCTTTGGCGATCGCCCCGTGGCGGACTTGTCCCCATACCTCTACGAGCTAGAAAGAAGGCGATCGACCTTTCTACAGAGACCCACTACTAGGAGACCTTTGACAATGTCGACTTTGCTAGAGCAATTTTCAGGTGGACAACGTACGCTCTAATTTTCAAACTTAGAATCTCCAATCTCCTTCGGTACAGAGGGTATACCACCAACCTGGAAAATGCTCTAGAGACTGCTCAATTCTCGAACTACCCCACAAACTGATGTGCGTGCATCAGACCGATTGCCCGAGTGGCTTTCACTGCAAGAAAAAGAGAATCGGCGGAGCTCGTACGCCGAATAATATTAGACCAATATTCACTAAATATAATTCAAAATTATATTAAAGCTGTCGTCCTAAGGAGGCAAAGTTAAGCACTCGTTCTACAGCTCAAAATACTAGGAATGGCAACAAATGCTCGATCGTCATCTACTTTAGGATGCATCGACGCAAAGAATCGTTTCGGCTCCTTAGCCGACAGGGCTTTGGGCGATCGCAGTTCGAGCAGCCGATCGCCCTGACGAGAACTCTTGCTTGCGGATATCTACAGAGCGTTGGCGATCGCCTCAGCCATCTGTTGCGTCCCCACCGGCTCTCCTTTCGCCAAATCATAAGTCACTGACTTGCCTTCTCTAATGACCTCGCGTACAGCAGCTTCCACCCGTTTGGCGGCATCCTGCTCGCCCAGATGGCGTAACATCAATGCTCCAGACAGGATCAAGGCCACTGGATTCACCTTGTTCTGACCGGCGTATTTGGGGGCAGACCCGTGGATGGCTTCGAAGCAGGCGTAGTCTCGACCGATATTGGCACCGGGGGCAACTCCCAGACCGCCTACCATGCCCGCACACAGGTCGGAGACGATATCGCCGTAGAGGTTGGGCAAGACGAGCACGTCGTACAGCTCGGGCTTTTGCATCAATTGCATGCACATGTTATCGACGATGCGATCGTCGAACTCGATCTCGGGATAGTCTTTGGCCACATCGCGAGCCACTTCTAAGAAGAGGCCGTCGGTGAATTTCATGATGTTGGCTTTGTGGACGGCGGTCACTTTCTGGCGATCGTTTGCCTTGGCGTACTCAAAGGCGAATTTGACAATCCGGCGGCTACCCATCTCCGAGATGGGCTTAATGCCGATCGCCGAGCCCTCCACCATCGGCTTGCCCGAGAGGTTGGTTAAAAAGTCATACGCCTTTGCTGCTTCGGGGGTGCCACTCTCGAACTCGATGCCGGCATAGAGATCTTCGGTGTTTTCCCGAACCACCACCAAATCAATATCTTCGAATGTGCTCTTGACTCCCTTAATGGTGGCAGCCGGACGGAGATTGGCGTAGAGGTCGAGGGCTTTGCGAATGGCGACGTTGACGGAGCGAAAGCCGGAGCCGACAGGGGTGGTGATGGGGCCTTTGATAGCAGTTTTGGTGTCGCGGATGGCGTCGAGTACGTGTTCTGGCAGAGGGGTGCCGTATTGGTCCATCACGTCAACGCCTGCATCGACGATCGTCCAGTCGAATCCCACACCCGTGGCATCCAGCACAGTCTGAGTTGCCTGAGCCACCTCGGGACCGATACCGTCACCCCGAATTAGCGTTACGCGATGCACCATAACTGTTACTCCTTTGCCGTTCAGTCAAAAAGCCAAACTTTACTCTATCGGTCGGCGGTGGCTGACTCAAGCGTCAGCCACTGTTTAACCTAGCTGAAATATCTGCCAATAAAGCATGTCTGCCAATTCCTGTCATCAACAGACGACTGGAGGCTTATGGGACCAAGCGCAGGAAACGTTTTTTCCCCACCTGCAGGACGCGATCGCCCAATTCTTCGGCAGTCATAAACTCCTGACTCGGATCGGTGAACTTTTCCCCATCCAAGCGCACCGCCCCATTTTCCACCTGCCGTCGCGCATCCCCCACGCTCTTGCACAACTGCGCTTCCCGCAGCAAGTAGGCCAGCTTGGCCGGAAAATTCACTGCGGCGAGGGAAAATTCCGGGATCGCGGCAGTGGCGTCGCTGCTGCCTGTTTTGACGATCTCTCGGGCGGCTTGCTTGGCTCGCTCTGCAGCTTCGGGGGAGTGGTACTGAGCGACCAGCTCGGTGGCAAGCACGATTTGACGCTCTCTCGGATTGTCGGGCAGTTCCGCTAGCGACCAGTTGGTCAGCAGCTCGAAATATTTGGGCACCAAGTTATCGGGCACTTTCTCTAGCTTGGAATACATCGAGAGGGGATCTTCGGTCAGGCCGACATAGTTATCCAATGACTTGGACATTTTCTGAAAGCCATCCAAGCCTTCCAGCAGAGGCAAGAGGAGTCCGAACTGCTGCGGTTGCTTCCGCCACTGCTGCAGATCGCGACCGCAGAGCAAATTAAATTTCTGATCGGTCCCCCCCAATTCCACATCTGCTTGCAACACCACCGAGTCGTAGCCCTGCAGTAGCGGGTAGAGAAACTCGTGCAAATAAATGGGGGTACCGGATGCATACCGTTGGGAAAAATCTTCTTTCGCCAACATTTGACCGACGGTCATCTGCGCCTGCAGCTCGACAATTTGGCTCGGCGTCAGTTGGCCCAACCACTCGCTATTGCGTCGAATTTCCAACCGTCCCGGCGTCTCGAAATCGAGAATCTTGCGAGCCTGTGCTAAGTAGGTCTCGCTATTGGCCTCGACATCCTCGGCACTCAAGCGGGGGCGAGCCTCAGACCGCCCTGTGGGATCGCCAATTTGGGCAGTGAAATCGCCGATCAACAGAATGGCGACATGTCCGGCATCTTGAAACTGGCGCAGCTTGCGCAGAGCTACGGTATGCCCCAAGTGCAGGTCGGGACGGGTGGGATCGATGCCGAGTTTAATGCGCAAAGGGCGATCGCAGGTGGCTAACCGCTCGGCCAGTGCTGCAGAGCCCCCCGGAAAAATTTCGACAACGCCCCGTTCGGTCAGGCGCTGAATATTGGCTGCGGTAGTCTTGCTCAACGGTTTACTTCAAATTGGGCAATTTTGCGTTTCAATTATCCCCGCTTGCGGATCGTCCCCGCAAAAAGATGCAGCGATTTCGGCCGAGGTTGCCAACCTCAATACCCACCCGGGAAATGAACCGCCTCCCGATCGCCCTCGGATAGATCTCGCAAAGGGCGCGGGGGAGCCGCATCGATCTGCAACATGCGTTCGGGGCTGAGAGGCACCATATCGATGGTTGTCGCCGTTTCTCGCAAGGCATTCGCCATCCCTTCGCTATTCACCAAATGCTGGCGCTCGTCTCGCCGCAACTGCTGCAAATTGCTGTATTGTCCCCCAAACATTTCCTGCGTGCGAACCGTCTGCACGTATACCCCCAACGTTGCCGCTGTCGATACTGCCGCGATCGCGAACGTCGCTGCACGAAACACCTCCACTCCCTTCAACCACAGCGGATGCGGCTCGCGGGCGGGAATAAGCTCAATCACTTCTGCCGGTTGAGGAGCCCGTCGGGGGGAAACTCGACGGCTAGAACCCGAGGTGGGAACGGACTGGAGATGGGGCTCGAATTGAGATTGCGGAAGGGCCATGATAAGAAATCCTGCGGGGAGAGCACCTGCTCGGCGATATCGGTAGAGCAAGCGATCTTAGGGATGGATTGGAGCGCTGGCTTTAGAGTTAGGCAGTCGGCGCGCGACGCGCAACTTGGCCGAACGAGAGCGGGGATTGGCACGAATGTCAGATTCGCTAGCTCGAACTGGCTTGCGGGTCATGACTTCCAGACGCTCGTCCCGTCGAAAGTGCCATTTTACCCGCCGATCTTCAAGGCTATGGAAACTAATCATAGCGAGTCTTCCGTGGGGGCGCAGCCAATCTGGCGATCGCGCCAGCAATGTATCTAGAGCCTCCATCTCTCCGTTCACGGCAATGCGCAGAGCCTGAAACACCCGCGTGGCAGGGTGAATCCTGCCATAGCGGGCTTTGGGAGGCACCGCCAGTTGAATCGCTTCTGCCAATTGGGTCGTGGTGGCAAACGGGCGTTTGGCTACAATTTGGCGGGCAATCCGCTTGGAAAATCGCTCCTCCCCGTATTCTGAAAAGATTTGTACCAATTCTTCGACATCGCGGAAATTGACCCAATCGGCAGCCGTGGGGCGATCGCTGTCGGGGTTCATGCGCATGTCGAGGGGAGCCTCGTAGCGAAAGCTAAACCCCCGTTCGGGGCGATCGAGCTGTGGCGAACTGACGCCGAGATCGGCAATAATGCCGTCAAATTGGCGATCGGGTTCGAACTCGGCAAAATTTGTCTGGTGGAATTCGACCGTTACCCCCTCCGGTCCCCCGCAATAGGGGACCAGCCGTTCGCGAGCGGCATCGATCGCCGCGCGATCGCGATCTAGCGCCACAATGTCTGTCGCACCTGCCGCAATCAGTGCTGCTGTGTGTCCGCCTCCCCCCACGGTCGCATCCAGATAGCAACCGCCCGACTTTACCTCTAGATAGGCGATTGTCTCCTGCTTCAAGACTGTCACATGCTCGAACGCTTTAGCCAAAATCCTATTAACCGCTAATCTCTGCAGCTCTATTCTGTCTGAGACTGCGTTACTCCGGTTTAGGGGTGGGGGTGCAGGGCGCTAGAATGGCAGACCTGGCTGCGCTTGAGGAACAACTGCGGGATTTGTCTCATGGCTCCCAGGCTTTGGGACTGATTCAGGCATTTGCGAAGGGGGTAGGGAAGACGAAGGCACGTCAGGTGGTGTTTGTCGCTGATGGGGCTTTGGGGCGATCGCTCGACTGGCGATCGAGCCGCTCGCGCAAGCCAGCGAACGGTTTGCGCGAGTGGTTCGCTTAGTTCGCCAGGAAATTAGCAATCCCACCCTCCAAGCAGAGATAATCGGGTTAATCGAAGAAATGGCGATCGAACGGTTTCCCTCTCTTTCCCAGCAGGAGGTTGCGCAGATGTTAGGCTTTGCCAAACTTGAAGAGACTCGGGTTTACAAGGAAGTCTTTGCTGAAGGCAAGCAGGAAGGCAAGCAGGAAGGCAAGCAAGAAGGCAAGCAGGACAATGCCCGCGAGGTCTTTGAGAAATTACTCCAAAGGGGCTTTTCACGAGAGGAAGCCCTCGATATCTCGGGACTCGATCCCCAAACCCCGACAGCAGACTCGGGGGAAGAAACCCCTCAATAAGTCTGCGAACGCTTCAACCTCTCCCGTAACGGACAGACTGCGTGGAGTTGTCTATGGTTGCGAGCAAACTCCACAAATCTGGATGCAAGCGGTCTGCAACGATCGCCGTTCGTCCTGCCCCCGCTTCAAGCCATACTCCAACTCCAACAACAACTCCATCGCGCCATAAAGCTGCTGACTGGAGATCGCTCGCACCTCCTTCTGCAAAAAATAAACCCGCTTCGGATTGCCCAACTCCGCCATTTGCGCGATCGCCTTGTTATCCCGCTCCCCTGCATCCATCGCCACCCGCACCCACAACCACGTGCGAAACTGCCCCACCAACACCGCCAAAATCTTCAGCGCCGGTTCGTTGCGATCCAATAACTGCATCAAAATTGTCAGCGACTTATCCACATTCCCCTGCCGCAACTGCCCCGCCAATTGGAAGGCATTGTAAGCCGACGCCGGAACCAACTCAGTCACATGGGCCGCCGTCACCCGCTGCCCCACCGGCACGAACAGCGACAACTTCTCCAACTCCATATCCAGCTTGCGGCGATCGTTCCCCACCGCCTCCGCCAATAACTCCTTCGCCTGCCGCTCCAACTCAATCTGCTTCTCCCTCGCGGCCCCCTGCACCGCATCCATCAACCCGTCCGCATCCCAGGGTGCAACCGGCTGAAACTCCCGCACCTGTGCCACTTTCTTCAGCAACTTAGTCGATTTCAACCGTCCATCCGGCTTATTTCCCGTCGTCAGTAACAGGTGCGTGGATTCCGGCAGTGCCTCCAGCGTTCGCTCCAACTCGCGAAATACGTCATCGCTGCATTGCTGCATTAACTGCGTCTCTTCCAACCACACCAACCGATCGCCGGGTCCTAACGGTGGCGTCATCGCCTGATTCAGTCCCGTTGTCGTCTCTTCCGGTGGCAGGCGATCGCAATTAAATGCCATCCAAGCCGGGTCCAGCACTTTCTCCTGCAGCGCTTGCACCGCTTTCTTCAGCGAAAAGTCATCCCCTCCCCAATACAGATAAGCTGGCACAGCAGTTCCCCAGAACGAGCGCTAAGATCGTGGCGAATATAGCCCAATGCTAGCCACCTGTCAGGAACTCCATGCGCAAGCGCGTCACGATGATCTTCCCCCGCCACGTCGTCAACCTGCCGATTACCTATCGGTTGGCACGGGATTTTGATGTGGCAGCCAACATCGTGCGGGCTCAGGTGGCACCGGATGAGGTGGGGACATTGGTGGTGGAGCTATCGGGGGATATCGACCAGGTTGAGGCGAGTTTGGAGTGGACGCGATCGCAGGGCATCGAGGTTTCGGAAAGTAGCAGCGAGATTCGGGTCGATCGCGATCGCTGTGTGGATTGCGGCTTGTGTACGGGGGTTTGCCCCACTGAGGCTCTCGTCCTCAATCCCGAGATATTTGCCCTGGAATATTTGCGCAATAAGTGCATTATGTGCGAGCAATGCATTCCCACTTGTCCGGTGGATGCCCTCAGTGCTGCTTTATGATGGGGCGGCAGTTTCAGGGCGAGCGGGCATCTCGAATTAGATGCAGGGATTTCTGAATTTAAATAAACCGGCGGGCTGGACCTCCCACGATTGTGTGGGCAAGCTGCGGCGCGCGTTCAACACCCGCCAAATCGGCCACGGCGGCACCTTAGATCCCGATGCGACCGGGGTTTTGCCGATCGCCGTCGGTCGCGCCACTCGGTTTTTACAGTTTTTGTCCGGCGGTAAAGCTTATCGCGCCACGTTTGTGTTGGGACAAACTAGCACCACGGACGATGCCTCTGGGGAGATAACCGCCCGCCATCCCGTCCCCCACCTACAGCGAGAGGATGTGCGCGCTGTTCTGCCGCAGTTTATCGGCACCATTGCCCAAATCCCGCCGGTCTACAGCGCCATTCGCAAGCAGGGCAAGCGTCTCTACGAACTCGCCCGAGCGGGAGCGACGGCTGAGTCTTTGGCACTGGAACCGCGAAGGGTGGAGATTTATCGGATTGAGTGTTTAGCTTGGCGAGCGGGGGAGTATGCCGAAATCGATCTCGATATTGAGTGCGGTACCGGCACTTATATTCGGGCGATCGCCCGCGATCTCGGTCAAACACTGGGTTGCGGCGGGCTCATGAGTCAACTCCATCGCACCCAAAGCGGTCCCTTTCACGATCGTGACAGCATCCCCCTCGATACCCTGCTCGAATCTGCCAATCCAGACCAGTTTCTGAGCCCGATCGCCTTTGCATTTCGCGATTGGCAGGCGATCTCGCTCGATCCAGACAGCGCCCGACGCTGGTGTTGCGGTCAAAAACTGCTCCATCCCGATCCCGACAATCCCAACCCGATGAAAGTCATGCAAGGCGATCGCTTTTTAGGACTGGCGCAACTGCAAGATGGCCTTCTCAAACCATTGCGAGTGCTAGCGAGTCAGGGGTAGCGCTGAGAAAACATAAAGATCCCCGGCCCCCAAAGTTGGGGGTAGGGGTTAGGGGAAGGGGGCCACAGGCATCTAGACAAATGGCCAATGTTTCGGAATATGAATTTCGCCAGCAGCATCAAACTTGGGAGAGGGGCCGGGGGTGAGGGCAGTCCGGCATCGCTGAATTAACCCAGCACAAAAAACACAGCTCGCGCTATTCTCCATGCGGCCTCGGATGCGGCTCTGGATGATGCGGCTGGGAGGGCTTGCCGGGGGGAAGGAGCGATGGGCGATGGGGTTCTTCAGATGGGTGGCGATCGGCTAACAGCAGTCCCCGCAAGATCCACAGCGAAGTACTGATGCCAACAAAATGACCTGCCACGATAAAAATCATCGACTGAATCACCAATAGGTCCAAAGGCTGGATCGTCCGTTGGGCATCACTAATGATGCCAGGGACTAGCGTCATCGCTACCGACATCAAAGCCACCAAAATGGAGATGGTGCCGCCGATGGCCAACACCATCCCCACCCACGAGAGGATGACATCGAAATCCAATAATCGAATCAGCTTGCGAATGGCGGGCCAGCGTTGGCGATCGACCGATCGCAACTGCCTGCCTGCCAGGATCTCTAATACTTTGACCAGTACGCCCGCAAACAGCACGATTAGAGCGGCACTGGCCAGAAAGAGCGAAAATCGAGTGCCGGGGTGATTGATGGCTTCGCGCTCGCTCGAAAACATCAAAATAGATGCCGCTGCGATCGCTAAGACCAATTGGCTCCAAAACCCCAACCATCCTGCCAGACGAAATGTGTAAGCTAGCTTGAGGTGAGAGAACAGCGGAAACAGAGGATGGTTGGCATCGTTTGCCATCGGCGGCTACCTCGGTGATGCGGCAATGGGGGGCCTGTAGCGGCGATCGGCTGACCCACTATTTAGACGCTATCATCTCTCAGCAAACTAGACCTGAGGCTCCCACAAAAGTACATCGCAGCCGATTGCTCGATCCACGAGTCGTCGGTTCTTTAGGGCGATCGCCTATGGGGTTAAGGCAAAATTCTCCGCATTAGCGCCGCTAAGATAGGCTAGCTAAGGCCCTCCCACTTCGGCTAGGCTGTGGCATGAGGGTAGGCTCTAAGTTCTGGCACCGTCATTCTAGAACCCTTCTAATGGCAAAGACTGGTTAAATAGAACAATCCCCTCTTTTAATCTCTGATAAATGCCCAAGAAAATCAGAGAATTAAAAGCAACACTACTCAAAGCAGGCTTCCAAATGCGCCCTGCTAAAGGCAGCCACACAAAATGGACCCATCCCCTCTTGCCAGGAAACATCATCCTCTCTGGAAAAGACGGCAGCGATGCTAAGCCCTATCAAGAAAGAGACATCGCTCAGGCAATTCGCACACTTGGAACGATCGAACGACAGCGGAGAGAGGAATGAAATCTCAGTATTCGATTCTCATTCAATGGTCTGACGAAGACGACTGCTATGTCGTCAGCCTACCGGAATGGGGTGACTTCTGCCACACCCACGGCAACACCTATGAAGAGGCCCTTGCCAACGCCCAAGAGGTTTTAGAACTCCTCATTGAGAGCGCCCGAGATCGCAATCAACCCTTCCCTCAACCCAATACCTACGATCGCCTACCGACTCCGCCCCTAACCCCTCAAGCTGCGCGATCGCGAGTTACCTCTGCCTAACCCGATCCCCCCAGACTCCAACATTAGCCCTCGAACGATCCCGTCGAGGGCTCGATCTCGCTTCACCGATCGCGACAGGAGGGCAGAATCCCCTTAAATCCAACCCACAATCTCCCCCTTTGACGGCAGTGCCGCCGTTCCCCATAATGAGGCTTGGCTTGAGAGCCCACTGATTCCAAGCCAACCGATTTCGACCCAACAGAGGTAGCAACTGTGATCGACCTGTCTCGCATTCCCCCTCAACCAGAACCCGGCCTACTCAACGTCTTGATTGAAATTCCGGCGGGCAGTAAGAACAAATACGAATTTGACAAAGACATGGGTGCGATGGTTCTCGATCGCGTCCTCTACTCCTCCGTTCAATATCCTTTCGACTACGGCTTCGTGCCCAACACCCTCGCTGACGACGGCGATCCCCTCGACGGCATGGTGATCATGGACGAACCCACCTTCCCCGGTTGCGTCATCGCCGCTCGCCCCATTGGCATGTTGGAAATGATCGACGCAGGCGATCGCGACGAAAAAATCTTCTGCGTTCCCGCCGAAGATCCCCGCTATGCCGATGTCAAAACTCTGGCAGATATCGCCCAACACCGCCTAGACGAAGTTTCCGAGTTCTTCGCCACCTACAAGCGCTTGCAGAAGAAAGAAACTCAAATCTTGGGTTGGAAAGGGCTGACCGAGACCCAAGCACTGATCGAACAGTGCATCAAAGCCGGTTAAATCTCGGGTAATACCGACTTCAGAGCTACACCCGCCCGATGGGCGGTGACGAGACCGATCGCCTCCAGATAAGAGTCCACCTCAATCGCAGCAATGCCCAGATCTTGCGGCAGCACCTCCATCACGGAAGTATTTTCGCTGACAGCCACAAATAAGGGGGGGCGCTCCCTGGCGGCGAGATGGAGCAGGGCAGGGCTGCCGAAGGCCGTAGCAGGGGCGATCGCCACATCTATTGCCCCCGCCGAAATATCTCCTAACTGTGGCAACTCGGCAGACGGCACAAACTGCGGCGCGTAGCTCAAGCCCGCCAACACAGAGGGCAAAAACGTAAAGCCAATTTCTTCCGCTGCCGCTCGTGGGTGAACGGCGGTGGGGGGATCTTCCAACCGCAATGCCGGAGCGTGGGCGCAGGGACAGCCGAACTCCCGCACGACTAAATGGCTCAAAATCGCCTCCACACCCGCTAGAGGATCGACCCCGATCCCCCGACTGTAATCCGTAAAATCTAAGTCGTCCGGGAAGCGGGCCACAATCGCGATCGCCTCTGCCCCCATCTGTAGGGCTCTTTGCGCCCCATCTAATAACGCCCGAGGCCGAGCCAACGTACCGCAGCTAGCCCCGGACGGTGCCTCAGTAATTTGCACCCCCAACGGCTCGGCAGTCGTCACTCCCACGACAATATTCAGGCCCAATGTGGCCCGAGCAGCTTGTATGGCATGGTGGTGTCGCTGTAGCAAGTCCGGTTCAATGGCTGCATCAAACACCATTCCCACACGATTTTGACGCACGGGTCGTAGGTTCCACTCTCCGGCACAAGCCCGATCGATCCCCAGCCCCTCCACATACAGAGCGTTGGCAATCGGCCAAAACAACGAGGCCCCATTCAACACATTGGGATGGGCGATGAGTCGATCCACTGCTGCTGCGAGCGATCGCGCCACCGGCAGCGCATCCCCGGCAAACCCACCGACAGCAGCACCAATGCCCGTGGGCACTAGCAGCAGCGCGGTATAAGGGGACTGCAGCATGGTGGAGATTCCCCTCACGAGTCAGGAGTCGGGCAAACTGGCTACGACTTCCACTTGCGCACAGCCCTGGGCCCGATCGGCACGGGTCACGGCCCAACGGAGAAGTTCAGCGCTGGAATACTGAGATCGCACCGCAGATAGAACCGCCGCTGGCGCGTCAGCCGGCAGGGCGATCGCACTCAGCGGCAGTTCCAGATTGAGAAACTTCAGCCTCACTACACACCAAACTGAAGTTCGTACACTTCGTCTTCTTTTCCGGCTTCGAGCTCGACATCGGACTTGGGGTAGCCAATGCAGATCAGAGAGTATCCCTGTGCCTGCACCTCCGAGCTAATCCCTGCCCCCTGCGACTGGTCGATTTCCCCCGATAGAACTTTGACCGAGCAAGTGGTGCAAACCCCCGCATAACAAGAGGAGGGCAACTGCAGTCCAGCCTCTTCCGCTGCCGCCAGAATTGTGCAGTCTTCAGGCACCGAAATTACTTCAGTTTTGCCTTCATAATGAACAGTCACAGAATAAGTCTGGCTCATGCCGTCAGCCTCGGTCAGTTCGCAGTTTGCTTCAATTGCAATTTCAACTAGGGATATTCTGTTTGCTGCTCCACCTATGCTGCTTCGACAGTGAGATGCTGGGGGGGGCGGCATTGTGTCACTTCGGTGGTAATCCCCTCAGCTCCTTCAGCCTCCAGGTCGGCAAGATAGCCCTTCTGCTTCTCGCGGGCTTCTTTCGGACTCAAAAATGGCCCGAAGTAGTAGGTGCATTGGGGCTGTTCGGTTTTAACCACCAACCAGTAGGCCAGACCAACTCCAGCCAAGACATTTGTCATCAAGTTGTTTAGCATTTAGGCTCGATCCCCAAGTTCGATTGGTCGAAATTCAAGGAATGTAAATAATAGTCTACATTTGTCTACATTCGCAATTCTAATGTTTTTTGCCGCCGTTGGCGGCTAATTTCAGACAAGATTGCCCCCGTTGCCACCGAAGCGTTCAAGCTTTCTGTCTTGCCCGCGAGCGGAATCGAGACCAAAACATCGCAGGCTTGCTGCACCCGCAACCCCAACCCCTTGCCTTCCGAACCGATGGCGATCGCGATCGGACCACTAAATGTGGTGTTATATAAGTCCTGCTCGCCCGTGGAGATCGCGCCATAAATCCAAAATCCGGCAGCTTTGAGTTGCTCTAAAGCAGCGGTGAGATTGACGACACGGGCAATTGCCAGAGATTCTAGAGCGCCAGCAGCCACTTTTGTGACGGTGGAGGTGACCCCCACTGCCCGCCGCTGGGGCACGATCAAGCCTTGGCCGCCCATCGCTTCAGCGGTACGGGCGATCGCCCCGAGGTTGTGGGGATCTTGAATGCCGTCGGCCACCACAATCAAGGGCTCGGAACTGGCCTTCAAGGCGTTGGCAATGAGTTCGTCGAGATCGGTGTAGGCGTATGGAGCGGCTTGGGCAACGATACCCTGGTGTCTGCCCCCATTGGCGATGGAATTGAGGCGGTGGGAGTCAACTTCGTCAATAACGGCCCCGCGAGCTTTGGCGGCGTCGAGCAGGGAATGAAATTTCGCGTTGTAGCGCACCTGCGGCGTGACCCAAATGCGGTTGAGGGTGCGTTTTTCTTCCAGCGCGGCTAAGACGGCATGGCGACCGAAGATCGTATCGGGAGATTCGTCAGCTTCCGCCCCGTTAGAATAATCCGCATTCGGTGGAGCAGCAGCGTGCCGATCCTCCCTGCGATCGCGGTGAGGGTAAGGGGCATCTTGTCGGCGATCTGAGCCCTCGCGGCGATCGCGGCGAGGCCCCGAACGACGGAGTTTGGGCTTTCCTTTGGAATCGTCGCGGCGGTTGGAGTTGCGACGGGGAGGGGCAGGGGACATTGACGTGAATCCGGTAGGCAGACTCCCAGTCTAAGGGCTAACTGCTCGGAGGGGTTGCCATCCCCCAAACGTTTTGCTGATAGGGGGAGGGCAACCGCCGATCGAGTTGTGTAATGTTATTCTTTTCGAGAGCAAAGAATATCCATGTCTCTCAGCATCAGTGCTTATATCCCCTGCTACAACAACGCGGCTAGTTTGGGGGAGGCGATCGCCAGTATTCTCCAGCAAACCCATGCAGTAGAGCAGGTGTTGGTGGTAGATGACGGGTCTACTGACGGTTCCGTCGAGGTGGCGAGAGATTGTGGCGTCCAGGTGGTCTCCCACGAGCGCAATTTAGGCCGTGGAGCCGCCCGCCACCGAGCGATGCAAAGCCTGACAACCGATCTCGTGCTGTGCTGCGACGCCACGAACCGACTGCATCCCGAATTTATCCGGCGCGGCCTGCACTGGTTTGACGACGATCGCCTAGCTGCGGTCTTCGGACGATTTGCCCCCGCCCCCACCCACTCCGCGATCGATCGCTGGCGAAATCGGCATTTATTTCTCGTGGACCGATTGCACGCACCCCCGCGCCATCGGGCGGGCCTGAATACCTACGGGGCGATCGTGCGGCGCTCGACCGTGATGGAAATAGGGAACTACGATGCTCGCTTGCGGCGGGGGGAGGATGCGAATTTGGGCAATCGCCTCTTGGCGGCGGGGTTCGATACCGTTTGCGATCCCCAATTGACTGTTGTTTCCACCGTCTCTAACACGCTGCCGCAAGTGCTGGAACGCTACTGGCGCTGGAAAGCGGAATATCGCGATCGCGGTCTCTCTTGGCACGACTATCTCAAGCTCGTCTACTATTCTGTCAAGATCCTGGCTCGTCGGGATTTGAAGGATCGAGACTGGATGGGGGTTCCCATTAGCCTGCTGACCCCCCACTACCAATTGTGGCAATCCCGCCGCCGCGCCAGTCGAGCGAGCGGCAGCGATCGCCCTCTTTCTACCTAGCGTGAATTAGCGCCGCCGAACCGCCCTCACCCCCGGACCCTCTCCCCCGGACCCTCTCCCCCGGACCCTCACCCCAGGGAGAGGGGAGTAAGGGTCAGAGACTCTATATTGATTTGTCAAGATTCTCCTCCGCAAAACGTCTCCAATCGCTTACAAACCTGCGGAAATCTCGTCCGCCAGCCGATCGCAAATGACCGCCCAATCGTACTGTTGCCAATATTGCTCCTCTGCCTCTCCCCATTCGAACTGCTGGAGCTGCTGCAACGCCTGCACCCACACCTCTGTATCGGGCCGTTCCACAATGGCGAGATTTCGCACCGGTAGGTCTTCCGCCCAAGCTACCGGATAACTGACCGCCGGTTTGCGAGCGGCGGCGTACTGAATCATCTTGAGGGGGACTGAATGATATAAAAACTTACTTTGGCGAGTGTCGGTCAAGATAATTCCGATATCGCTCAGACGATAGTAGAGGGCGGTTTCGGCAGGGGGTTTTGCGCCCGCGAAGGTCACATTGGGCAGCGATTTGCTGGGCACATTGCCCACAATAACAAAGTGTATCTGGGGCAATTGGCGATCGCAGGCTAAGGCCAATTCCCGCAAGAAATCCCCATCATATTTGGCGTTGGTGCCGATGAACGTCACCACTGTTTTGCCCGCGAGCTCCAACTGGGTGCGCAACTGCTGAATTTGCTCTGGCGTCACGCCGCGAATCGTGGCAAAGTCTGCACCGTTGGGCAGGGCCTGAAACTGAGTTGAATATAGGGCTCCCAGGCGATCGGCGGTGGGTTGGCTGACCGCATAGTTGCGGAAGGTATGGGAGTAGTTTTCGGTTTGATAGCGAATTTCTGAGGCTGAGATACGGGGGCGGGTTTCGTCAAAGTCATCCTGCATGTCGGCGATCGCCCGAGCCCGCATGGGCACCCAGGGAAACAGGAAAAAGCCATCGGCAAAAAAAACAATATCGGGATCGATCGTTTGTAAAAACCGCTTCAACGTCTTGCGGTTCACCCAACGCATGAACTGATAGGCATAATAATCCCCGACAAATTTGCGAATAAATGCTGTCTGCGCCACTGGTCCGATCGCCCGAGAAAAACCATCCCGCTCGTCGTAGCGGATAGAAAGCGGTCTCGCCAAAGACCCAGTGAAGCAAGCTAAAGAGTTCCAAGCCGAGCCGCGCCCCCCAGCCCAAATCGCATCCATCACATCGTTCCAATCCACAAAGAATAGCTCGAAGCGATCGGCCAGACCTTTTGCTAAATAGTAGGAGCGCGAGATACGCAAACTAATATTATCTGTCGGAATAAACAATAGTTTTTGCTTGCGATCGGCCATCGCTTCTACCTCGAAATATGCTGTTTTTAGATACTAGCTGTCGGACTCAGATCGAGAATTTATAGATAGAAGAATCATAAGATTTTCGGATGATGATTCTCAATTATGTTTAGGGCGATCGAGTCTTTGACAGCAATTTAAACTGAGTCTAGTTCGAAAACTCGCAGTTTTGATGAGATACATGTTCGTCCCTCTCACTAGCGCTGTCGATCGCTGCATTCGCCCCCTAAATCCCCCACCAGTGGGGGACTTCCGCGAGGCTATTGACTTCGTTCTACAACTGTCGATCGCCGCGATCGCCGATCGCCTTCCCAGTCTCCCAATTCCAACTGGCACTGCACTCAAGTCCCCCAGAATGGGGGATTTAGGGGGCCGAATGCAATGCCTGAAAACTCTAGGCTTCAACATGGTTGAGGTTTAATGGTTTGATTTACGGATTTTAAGGCCAATATTATAGGCCGCAGTCCCAAAGCGGATGCGCTGTTCTAAATCCACCAGAGCACCCAGCGGGCGAACAATCCTTTGCAATCCCTCAGGCAAACCAAACAAATCGGCATAATATTCGAGACTAAAGACAAGAGGCTCCAGGACTAATCCCCAACGGCTGACCTCTTCAATCTCGTAGTGATGGCCGAAACTACTGCGATCGAGCAACTGCTGTAAATCCGCCAGAGAATAATGCCTGTGCATCTCGCGATCGTTGGCAAATGGATTTTGAGGCTTGTCTGTGGGAGCGGGATGTCCTTTTCTCAGGCGATAGAGCGAGCGATAGATTGGCGAGAAGTATTTCTTGCCGACATAGGAGAGCGCCCGACCGGAGTTGAGTGGGTCCATAAAACCGAACATGCCCCGATGGGGTGTTGTCAAAATCAACAATCCACCCGGCTTTAACACTCGATACAACTCATTCAAACAGGCAACTTCGTCATAGACGTGTTCGATCACATCCGAAAACACCACCACATCAAAACTGGCAGAGTCGAAAGGCGCGTGCTCTAAATTGCCTTGAAAAAACTCTAGGTTGGGATAGTTTTGCTTAGCTTTCTCGACATCTTCAGCCATCAGATCGAAGCCGCAGGCATAGTTGCACTTCCGAGCAAAGGCCGCTGTCGTATCGCCAAACGCACATCCAGCATCCAACAGTCGATCCACCTTTGCTGGCAGCCAGTTAAATACCACGCGCGCTCTACCCCGCACCCGTGGCATCTCTGACTCTACCGGGCTTTCTGTCGCTACCATATTTCCTCTCTCAAACGGTTCGCGGTGCGCGATGAATCTAGGGGCGATCGCTATACTTTCGAGCAAAACTCGACAGCCAATTGGTTAAACCGAAGGGAGGCAATCCCCTTTCGAGCAGTCTACCGTCTTTTTTGTGTATTGATTGTGTCTCGATGGATGGTAGTACTATATACGCATGACTAGAATTCCCGACAATGCCCTCCAGGTTAGCAGCCTATGGCATCGGCCATCCCCGGCCGCGAGTCCGCATCGATTATGGAGAGGATTGGGAGATCGCTTAACGAGTCCGATCCAGTCTCTTCAAACCCTCGTTCGGTAGCCTTTCTCACACCTTTTTGCCATCCCGACAGAATCATGAGCCAGCTTCTCTTCTCGGTTGTCGTCCCCACTTACCAACGGATCGAAACCCTTGCGACCTGTTTGGACTGTTTGGCCCCTGGAGCTCAAACTCTCCCCAGCGATCGCTACGAGGTCATCGTCACTGATGACGGTCGCGAGATTACAGCAGAAGCCGCCATCCGAGAGCGCTATCCCTGGGCAAAGTGGTATGCGGCACCGCAACGGGGGCCTGCAGCCAATCGCAATAACGGTGCCGCCCGTGCGAGCGGCCAATGGTTAGTGTTTACCGACGATGATTGCTTGCCAGACCCCGGCTGGCTGGAGGCATACGCCAGCCAAATTGCCCGCAACCGCGAGGCTGGCTCCACCAAGCTATATCGAGTGCTGGAAGGCAAAACCTACGCCCCTCGCCCCCGCCGCAGTCTGGACGAAGAATCGCCCGTCAACGAAACGGGGGGAAATCTCTGGTCTTGCAATTTTGCGATCGAGCGATCGCTGTTCGAAGAACTTTCCGGCTTCAATACCCGTTTCCCCTATGCGGCGGCAGAAGATATAGACCTGCACTGGAGATTGCGCCAACGGCAGGAATCGATCGCCTTTGTGGAAGCCGCCTCTGTCTGCCATCCCTGGCGGCCATCGGGGGGCTGGAAAGCCCATCTGCGCTACAAAGAATCCATCTTGATTTACCTCGCCCTCCACCCTGAAGAACGCCAGCGCCTCAACCCTCGCCACTATTTGAAATGCTGCGGGCGGGCTCTGCTCAAAGAACTTTTACCCGGCCTGCTGAAATATAAAGCGGTAGGATGGCAGGCCGAAATTGTCAGGCTCCTGGGCTTCCTAGACATGGCGTATATCCTCATCGCTCGCGGGGAGCGCGCCTACCCCGATTTGGAGGCAGGACAGCAGTCCTAGTGTCTTCGTTCTCGCTCTAAAACAAGCACCTATCCCTTTTCTGTCCAGTCTGTAGGCGGGAGAAACTAACCTAAATGGGAATCATCTACATCAATTCATCGCTGGCGAACGAGCGAGGCATTAGTGAAGACAAAACAATCAGTCCTTTCCACTACTGGGGATATAAGCCTAAAAAAGATGATTTAGTTCTGACGGGAAAGCGAGATCGTTATTCCATCAAACTGAGATATTTGCTTAAAGGTGTCGATCTGCAGATTGTACTGTCTGTATTCGTACGGTTATTGAAAGGCGATCGCATCATCTATTTGATCAGCAGTCCAGACCTAATGTTGGCAATACCTGCGATCAAAACCTTATTTCCCAAAGCTAAAATCATGACGTGGGTGTGGACCTCTCACAGCATAGAGCAATATCCACGCGAATTTAAACTGTGCGATCGCCTCTTGTGCCTGACGGAAGATGCTTTCGCCAAAGTCTCTCAAATTGGCTTGGAGTCCATGAGCGAATTTAAGCTCTTAGGAGCCGATCCAGATTACTACTTTAGACCAGTGAAAGAGTCTAAATATGATGTATTGGTTATGGGGCGATCGTTAAGAGATTCCGATGTGATTGTGCAAGCTCTAGCACAAACGGAAATAGAGAAAAGTAGAATTGCCACCACCCAAATCTCGGCTAAATGGTTACGCCTCAACCCAGATGATAGTTCAGAATCTCTGACATTTCTCGATGTCGATACTCACCAATCGCTGGTGACTCTTTTGAATCAAACCCTCGTGGTTTGGATTCCTCTCCTGCCAGACATTAAAGATCCAGCAGGTTATACCAATTTAGTGGAAGCACTACTTGCAGGAACCAGTGTCGTCATCTCCGATTCAAACCTCATTCCCCAGGAGATTATGGCATTGCCGGGGGTATACGTTTGCCAGGTCAGTAGCCCAAAGTCACTCTTGGAGAAAACGCAAACTGCTTTAGAAGACTATCGGCAAAATCCCAACTATCGAGCCGAAATTCGAGAAGCTGCATCTCGCTTACTGGATGGCGATCGGCTTCGGCAAACGATTCATGAGTTTCTCAGTTGAGTTGAACTAGAGCAATTTTCAGGTGGACAACGTACGCTCTAATTTTCAAACCTAGAATCTCCAATCTCCTTCGGTACAGAGGGTATACCACTAACCTGGAAAATGCTCTAAACCCCATCCAAATTGAGATCTGGAGTTTTCAGGCATTGCACTCGGCTCAGTGATGGTGATATTCCTGAATGGGTTTGACATCCAGTTGACCGGCTTGGAGGGAGCGGATGGCAGCGGCAGTGGCGCGAGCGCCTGCCAGAGTCGTGATGAGGGGAATTTTGTAGAGTAGAGCGCTGCGGCGAATTTTGCGACCATCCTGTTGGGCTTCGCCGCCAGAAGGCGTGTTCACAATCAGGTCCACTTCGCGGTTTTTGATGGCATCTACGACGTGAGGGCGGCCTTCGTGCAACTTTTGAATTTTCTGGACGGGAAGGCCGCGATCGCTCAGAATTCTTTGTGTGCCTTCTGTCGAGATCAGTTTGAACCCTAATGCGTGGAAGTCTCGGGCAATCTCGACAACCGCCTCTTTATCGCGATCGCTCACGGTGACAAACACGGTTCCAGAGAGGGGCAACTGCAGTCCGGCAGCAATTTGTGCCTTGGCAAACGCCCTCCCGAAGTCAGTATCGATGCCCATGACTTCACCCGTCGATCGCATTTCGGGGCCGAGGAGCGTGTCAGTACCGGGGAATTTATTGAACGGCAACACAGCCTCTTTGACCGAGATATGAGCGGGGATGACCTCTTGGGTAAAACCAATCTCCTCTAAAGTCTTGCCGCTCATCACTAAAGCTGCATAGCGAGCTAGCGGCACCCCGATCGCCTTACTCACAAACGGGATCGTCCGCGATGCGCGAGGATTGGCCTCTAACACATACACTTGCTCGTCTTTAACGGCATACTGAACGTTCATTAAACCTACCACCCCCAGCTTTTGGGCCAATTGGCAAGTCCAGGTGCGGATGGTGGCCAGCACGGCCTCACTCAAGGTGCGGGTGGGTAAGACGCAGGCAGAGTCGCCAGAATGGATGCCCGCCTGCTCGATATGCTCCATAATGCCGCCAATGGTGACCGCCCCCGTGCGATCGGCGATCGCATCCACATCCACTTCCACCGCATTTTCTAGAAACTTATCCACCAGAATGGGGCGATCGGGGTCCACTTCCACCGCTGCTTCGATGTAACGTTTCAGGTCCGCATCCGAATAGACAATTTCCATTGCCCGTCCCCCCAAGACGTAACTGGGACGAACCACGACGGGATAGCCCACCCGCTGGGCGATCGCCAACGCCTCTGCATACGATCGGGCAATCCCGTTGGCCGGTTGCAGGATGTCGAGATCCCGCAGAATTGATTCAAATCGCTCTCGGTCTTCGGCAATATCGATCGCATCCGGCGAGGTGCCCCAAATGGGGGCGTTGGCTGCCGCTAGCCCTTGGGCCAAATTGAGCGGGGTTTGACCGCCAAATTGGACAATGATGCCCACAGGCCGTTCGGCTTCGACCAAGTTGAGCACGTCCTCGTGGGTGAGGGGCTCGAAGTAAAGGCGATCGGAGCTGTCGTAGTCAGTCGAAACAGTTTCGGGGTTGGAGTTGACCATAATCGATTCGTAGCCCGAATCCTGCATGGCATAGGAGGCGTGACAGCAGCAGTAATCGAACTCGATGCCCTGGCCAATCCGGTTGGGACCGCCCCCCAAAATCATCACTTTGGGGGTATCGGAGGGGAAGATTTCGGTTTCGCTTTCGTAGGTGGAATATTGGTAGGGGGTAAACGCCTCGAATTCAGCGGCACAGGTATCGACGGTTTTGTAAACGGGGATGATGCCTCGAGCTTGGCGGGTCGTGCGTACTTCAGCTTCTGTCGAGGCGGCGAGGGCAGCCAGTTGGCGATCGCTAAAGCCCAATTGCTTCAGACGCCGCCAGTCCTCGGCAGCGAGAGTCTGCAAGTCCTGCCCCTGAATCCACAGCTCCGTTTCCACCAATTCCTGCATCTTGTCGATAAACCAGGCATCGATTTGGCTGAGCTTGTGAATCTCTGTCGCCGTCAGTCCGGCTAGAAAGGCAGTCCGAATCATCAACAGCCGAGCGGGATTGGGTACCCGCAAGCAGCGACGGATGTCTTCAATGGAGGGCAACACTTCGGGGCGATCGGCTCCAAATCCGTAGCGACCGATTTCGAGCGATCGCAAAGCCTTCTGCAATGCTTCTTGGAAGGTTCGCCCGATCGCCATCGCTTCCCCCACCGACTTCATCTGGGTGGTGAGGACTGCCTCGGAACCGGGGAATTTCTCGAAGGCAAAGCGGGGCGCTTTGACCACTACGTAGTCGATGGCAGGCTCGAAGCTGGCGGGGGTTTTTTGGGTGATGTCGTTGCTAATTTCCGGCAGCGTATAGCCGACGGCGAGTTTGGCCGCGAATTTGGCGATCGGAAAGCCCGTCGCTTTAGAAGCCAGTGCAGAAGAGCGGGAGACGCGCGGGTTCATCTCAATGACCCGTACCTCGCCATTATCGGGATTGACTGCGAATTGCACGTTCGAGCCACCGGTTTCCACCCCGATTTCCCGCATGATGGCAAGGGAATAGTCTCGCAGCCGTTGGTATTCCTTATCCGTCAGAGTTTGAGCGGGGGCCACCGTGACCGAATCGCCCGTGTGAACCCCCATCGGGTCGATATTCTCAATCGAACAAATGATGACCGCGTTATCGGCTAGATCCCGCATCACCTCCAGCTCGAATTCTTTCCACCCAATGATGGATTCCTCCACCAAAATTTGGCAGACGGGACTGGCGTCTAAACCGTTGGCACAGATGGCTTCAAATTCTTCTTGGTTGTAGGCTACACCGCCCCCAGTGCCGCCCAGTGTAAAGGCAGGGCGAATAATTAAAGGAAAGCCGATCTGTTTGGCGATCGCCCGAGCCTCTTCGAGCGTGGTAGCCAAGCCCGACTGAGGCACTGACAAACCGATTTTCTGCATCGCTTGTTTGAACAACTCGCGATCTTCCGCCTTCAGAATGGCCTCGAGCTTGGCTCCAATACACTCGACGCCGTACCTTTCCAATACCCCTGTTTCTGCCAGAGCCACGGCCACATTGAGGGCGGTCTGGCCGCCCATTGTCGGCAGGATGGCATCCGGGCGCTCCCATTCGATAATTCGCTCGACAAAGTCTGGGGTGACCGGCTCGATATAGGTGCGCTCCGCTGTGGCGGGGTCGGTCATGATGGTGGCGGGGTTGGAGTTAACTAACACCACTTCGTAGCCTTCTTCCCGCAGCGCCTTACAGGCTTGGGTGCCGGAATAATCGAACTCGCACGCCTGACCAATCACAATCGGACCAGCCCCAATCAACAGAATTTTCTGCAGGTCGTTGCGGCGCGGCATGGATATCTCCCAATCGTTTTGCTGGCCCAGGGCTGGACCCGTTTTTGCAGGCTCAACCCTCGCTCCGACAGCCGCAGCGAGGTAAAACCACTCTATTGTAGGGGCGTTTGGGGCATGCCTCCGATCGTCCCCACAGGCACGGCTAAATCCGCTGCGGGCTTTAAGAAACTTTATGTTTGCGCAAAACTGCTTAACATAATGCCTCGGTCGTTTGGCGATCGCCACCACTGCCCTCGAGATCGACAAGTATCGCGGGAGATGATTTATAGTTACTAACTAAACAACTGGAACTGCTGATGCCCTACACATCTGACGAACGCGGGATCATGAACAATTTCCCGACGGAAACCAAAGATCGCGTTGCCGAGCCTCCTAACAAACAACAAAAAATTCAGTACGCCGTCACAGCAGCGATCGCTACGGTTCTCGTGGGTGGTTTAGTCTTGCTGTCTGTCGCGGTTTCCTAAGCGATCGCCCTCTAAATTTCACCGCCGTAAAGCTTGGGCATTGGGAGATCGCGCCCGAAAAGGTGGGTCTCAAGAAGGCAAAGCAGGAGCGCAAAGCTGGCCGGTAATGGCAGGCCAAGCGGATTCCCAACTGTCTAATTCTGCCTGGGCCTCGGCGTTGGTGACCGGTGCTTCGAGGTTGACGCTGGCGGAGATATCTAGCCAGTCGGGGGCGGGAACATCGGCGATTGCGTCAGTGGCGCTGGCACTGACGCTGACCACTTCAGGCAAGCTGAGAAAATCGCTGACGGCAAATAAGACGCGATCGGCAGACCGTTCGTCCCAGCCCAACAGAACCGTCACGGCAGGCATGGGATCGGGCGATCGCACCTCCAATACCCCCGCCTTTTCGCCCCCATTGGGGGACCACAGGACCGCTCGATTGAGAATGGCATTGGAGCGGAACAAGCCCGAAAACTCCCGCGCCAACACGCTCTCCGCTTGCCACTCGACGGGTAATAGCAGCACGAAATCGGAGTTGAGCCCCTTGCGATCGGCAAATGTAGACGGGGGCGTGTAAATCGCCTCCAGTTGGCCGGTCTCGGTATCGCGGGCAAACAGGACGCTGCGCAATTGGCGACGGCCCACGGGCGTAACGTCATAGGTCAGACGGCTGTAGACCTCCCACTGGCGATCGGCAGAGGTCACCGGTTGACTGCGCAACAGCCCCACCATGCGACAATTCTGCTGCCACGATTGATTGGCTAAATCCTGCAGCCACAGTCGGGGGATGGGTATTGCACTGGCAGGAGCCGCATGGCCACTAGACGCCAGTGCCCCCAGAACGCCCAGCGACAAACCGATCGCAATCCCCCACCGATGACCGAGCATGGCTGTTGTACTTCCCCTAATGACGTGAATCTCCTGACAGCCGCAACCGCACGGAGGCTCCGTGGGAAGGCAGTCCCTCTGCTTCGGTTAAAGCGGCGATCGCTCCAGAGACCTCTTGCAGGGCCTCAGCACTATACTCGATCAGACTGGAATGCTTCATAAACGTTTCCACCCCTAAGGCGGAAGCATATCGGGCTGCGCCGCAGGTGGGCAAGGTGTGGTTGGGACCGGCGATATAGTCCCCCACCGCTTCGGGGGTATTGTGGCCCATAAAGATCGCCCCGGCATGGCGAACGCCCTCCACCACCTCCCAAGGATTGGCCACCTCTAGTTCGAGGTGCTCGGGGGCAAACAAATTGGACAGTGCCACTGCGACATCGAGGTTTTCGACCACGACAATCAGTCCGTAATGGGCGATCGCCTTTTCCGTCAGCGTGCGGCGGGGGTGTCCCTCCAGTTGCTTGTCCACCTCGATTGTCACCTGTTTGGCTTGACCGTAGTCGGTGGTGAGCAGGATGGCAGCCGCGAGCGGATCGTGCTCTGCCTGAGCCAGCAGATCGGCAGCTAAATAGACTGGATTGGCGGTTTCGTCCGCAATCACCAGCACTTCGCTCGGGCCAGCCAGCGAGTCAATCCCGACGGTACCGTACACCTGCTTTTTCGCCAGCATGACGTAGACATTGCCGGGACCGGAGATAACATCGACTTTCGGGATGCTTTCAGTACCGTAGGCCATCGCCGCGATCGCCTGTGCCCCCCCCACCCGATAAATCTTTTCAATACCGGTCTCTTGGGCTGCAACCAACACTGCCGGACTAATACCCGACCCCCTGCGCCCGTTATCCCCTGCTTGGCTGTTGTCCCCCGCTTGGCTGTCCGATCCCGGCGGGGTCGCCATAACAATTTCGCGCACCCCGGCCACCATGGCGGGAATCGCATTCATCAGCACTGTACTGGGGTAGGCAGCACTACCGCCGGGGACGTAAAGACCAGCGCGATCGACGGGAGTATAGCGTTTGCCCAAGACAATATCGGGCTCGGAGAAGCTGACCCAGCCTTTGGGTACCCGCTGGCGGTGAAAAGCTTCAATCCGCTGTTTGGCCATCTGAATGGCAGCGAGCAACTGGGGCGACACGGTTTGATAGGCCGCTTCTAACTCCGCCCCCGAGACTTTGAGTTCGGTCGGAGACAGGTCCACCCGGTCAAACTCGGCAGTGTAGTTGAGCAGGGCGGTATCTCCCTGGCGGCGGACGGTCTGAATAATCTCGCGGACAGTCGCTTCCCGATGCACCTGCCGGTCGGATTGCGTGCGATCGCAAATACGCTTCAGCTCGGCCTCTGCTTCAGTGCGTTGGGTAACAATTCTCAGCATGGCAATATCGAAACAGCACGGGGCTGGGGGAGGCTGTGTCAGGGTACGGCTTTACAAGCTCGTGCTCATAGCTTAGCTCGATTTTTGCCGTTCATCCGAGCGGGCAGGCGGATGACAGTTCCTAGTGTAGCTGGGCAGGAGGGCGACCGAGGGGTTCTGGTGGCGACTCGATGCTGACTCGAATCGAGCTACTTTGCACCTAGGCCGAAACGGGGCTCGTGGCGGTTGCCGAGCGAGTTTTCAAGCGGTAAACGGTGCGTTCGCGCCAATCGATCGCCTCTTCCATTTCTAAGGCCGACAAGCGATCGCAATCGTAGTGCTGTTCCGGCCAATCCTCCTGCAGGTTGGCCAGCGGATCGCGACCGGCGGACACCATCCAGGCGATCGCCCGCAACTGCGGATGCTGGCTCAACTGCACCAGTAACTGAATCAGCGCCTTGCGATAGTCTACCAACTGCGGATCGGAACTGGCGACGTACCACTGGGCGGCGGGGAGGGCTTCTGCAAGCCCGACGTGGGCCACTAAGCTCGCGCCCGAAAACATGGCGCTGGCGATCGGGCGGGGATCGGCCTGAACGAGGAGGGGACTCGATTCGGTCAGGTGGTTGAGATGGTCTACCCATTCCGCTCGCTCGCGACTGGACCACTGTTGCTCCTCCGATTGGGGATAGAGCGCAACGCTCAAGAGTCGCGTGCGCAATAGCAGGTGCCCCAGTTTTTCCGCTTTGGTGGCAAGGTAGCGGGCGCTGAAATCATTCGCTTCCACAATCAGGGGAACGCGATCGACCACCTCCAGCCCAAAGCCTTTCAGACCGGCAATTTTACGGGGATTGTTGGTGATCAGGCGCATGTTGCGAACCCCCAGGTCGTTGAGAATTTGGGCTCCAACGCCGTAGTTGCGCAGATCGGCGGCAAACCCCAAACGCTCGTTCGCTTCCACCGTATCGAGTCCCATATCCTGGAGGGAATAGGCTTTTAACTTGTTGATCAAGCCAATGCCGCGACCCTCCTGACGCAGGTAGACCACAACCCCCTGGCCGTGATGTTCGATTGTCTTGAGGGCCGTTTGCAGTTGGCGGCGACAGTCGCACCGCACCGAGCCCAAAGCATCCCCCGTCAGACACTCGGAATGCACCCGCACCAGCACATCTGACTGGGGAAAATCAGCGGGGTTGCCTTTGACGATCGCCACGTGCTCGCCGCCATTTAACGTATCGCGGTAAGCATAAATCTGGAATTGGCCGAATTCAGTCGGCATTTGAGCCACTGACTCTCGCCGGACGAAGCGCTCGTGACAGAGGCGGTAGGCAATCAGGTCGGCAATGGTAATAATTTTGAGGTTGCGTTCGCGGCTGAACTCGATCAACTCCGGCAGTCGCGCCATGGAACCGTCGGGGTTTTGAATCTCGCAAATCACCCCAGCGGGATAGAGCCCCGCCAGCCGCGCTAAATCGATACTGGCCTCCGTATGTCCGGCCCGCACGAGCACGCCCCCTTCCCGCACCCGCAATGGGAAGATGTGGCCCGGTCGGCGCAAGTCTTCGGGCTTGGTTTGGGGTTGGATGGCCGCCTGAATGGTGCGAGAGCGATCGCTGGCAGAAATGCCCGTCGAAACCCCCAGATGGGGGGCGGCATCGATACTGACGGTGAAAGCAGTCTGGTTGCTGTCGGTGTTCTCTTCCACCATCATGGGAATTTTTAAGCGATCGAGGCGATCGCCTTCCATCGCCAAACAGATCAGGCCGCGCGCGTGAACGGCCATGAAATTAATTGCATCGGGGGTGGCAAATTGGGCTGCACAAACCAAGTCCCCTTCGTTTTCGCGGTTCTCGTCGTCGACCACAATAATGGATCGCCCAGCTTTGAGATCCTCGAGTGCCTCCTCCACTTTGTGAAATCTAAAGTCAGACAGATTCGTTATAGGCATGTGTACTGCACAAAAACAGTTCTGGTCGAAGCGGCGATCGCCTCTAGCAGGCAAGCACGATCGCCATTGCTCGCTTGGGGATCGGCATTGAAACCAGCCTCTAAATTGTAACAGTGCGGCCTAATGAGACCGGGCTCGATTGCCACCTCTAGGAGTCCCCAACGCCGATTAGGCGTGTACTGCCTCGGCTCGCGCCGATGCCTCTTGCAGGTGCTGTCTGAAGCTTTGGGCCACCTGAGACTGATAGCGGTTGGGGCTATAAATCAGGCGCAAGGTTCGCTTCACCTCTAACCCCTCGACGTGCAATTGCTCCAGCAGACCCAGTTCCAGATCGGCAGCCACTGCCGTAAGGGATAGAAAGGCTACCCCCAGCCCCGCTTTGACTGCATTCTTGATCGCCTCTAGCGAAGTCAGTTCCATCTCCACCTGAAACTTGGCCGGATTGATGTCGTAGGTTTCGAGGCTGGAATCGATCGCCTTTTTAGTGGTGGATTGAGGATTGAGGGTGATAAAACGCAGCTCGTAGAGCTCTTCTTTCCTCAGGTGGGTGGGGATATCGAGGTTGGAGCTTGCCAGCGGACTGCGCTCGAACTGAGCTGCTACGGCATCGGGGTGGGCTCGCACCAAAACGAACTCATCCGTGGCATAAGCGCTGACGTCCAGTTGATCTTTGAGTTGAGGAGGAATCGTCCCGCCCACGATCGCCAGATCGAATTGTCCTTCTGCGACTCCACTGGCAATTCGCCGGGTTGAAAGCACCTGCAATTGCACCGAAATTTGGGGATAGGACTGACGAAATTCTGCGATCAGTCGGGGCATCATGTAGGTGCCCACTGTCTGGCTAGCTCCCAAGGCCAGGGTTCCCCGCTTCAGATCCTGCAAGTCCACTAAGGCCCGACAAGCTTCTTCGCTCAGGTTCAGAATGCGGCTGCTGTAGTCCACCAGTAATTTGCCCGCCTCGGTCAAGATCACCCGCCGTCCGCCCCGATCGAACAGGGTGACTTCCAGCGAGCGCTCCAGACTCTGCACCTGCAAGCTGACTGCCGGCTGAGAGACAAACAACTTGTCGGCAGCTTTGCGAAAGCTGCCATACTCGGAGATTGCTCGTACAATACGCAGTTGATCGAGCGTAAAGGGAACGTCAAACTCGGCCATAAGTTTAGAGTGCGAGTGTGAAAAAGGCTGCGACAGCGAATTCGATTTCGACCCAACCGATGGAGTCAACTCGAGGCAAGTTGACCTGAAGAGAATAGCGATTGCTCGGGCGCTGCAAACGAGCACCCCAATCATAAAACAGGGGCGCATCATTCGCGCCCCTGTCCATCAATCGATACTTCAACCCATCGCTATTTCAAGCAAGCGAATCTTAAGTCAGTCGAACCTTCAACTGAACGATCGCTCTAGGGAGCCAGAGCACTGCCGCGCAGCAAACTGCCAATGGTCTTAGCGGTAATCTTGAGTTGCTTGAGGGGATTGGCAGGTACGACGGTTTTGTATAAGTAAGAGTCGAAGGTAAGCCTTTGGACGTCAATGTCGTCACACATTTCCACAAAGGCTTCGCGGGTGGCATCCGAGCGATAGAAGACCCGTTGCAGAATGTCGAGCACCTTGTAGGTCAGCCCATACTGGCGATCCCAGCGTTTGAGATATGTTTTCAAGTCCGCTTCGGTGGGAATGCGCTGGCCGCGATTAGAGACTTCCACAATGGTTTCAGCGCAGATGCGACCGGACTTGGCGGCAAAGTAAATACCTTCGCCTGAAGACTTGGTCACATAACCCGCAGCATCCCCCACAAGTGCGGCTCGACCGACAACGCGGCGGGGACGGGGATGTTCGGGGATGGGGTGAGCCTCGACCTTAATCACTTCGCCACCGCGAATTTTGTCAGCGGCGCGTCTGCGGATGCCCGCCTGCAGGGTCTTGATATCTGCTTTATGGATCTGCATGGTGCCGGTGCCCACCGAGACGTGATCGTGTTTGGGAAACACCCAAGCATAAAAGTCGGAGGAAACGTCGTTACCGACATACATTTCCGCCAAATCTTCGTAATAGGCCATTTTGTCGTCGGGGATGCGAATTCGCTCCTGGAAGGCGATCGCATAGTTGTAGTCTCCAGCATCAATGGCCTTTGCCACCTTGGAGTAGAAGCCATCAGCGCCAATGAGCAAGTCCACTTCGAGGGAGCCGAGGCGATCGGGGGCATCGCTCCTCTTATCGGCGTGGCTGTAGTGAATGACGTAAGGGTCGGTATCGTTAGCGGGCAGTTGAATGTCCAGCACCGTCGCGTTAATCAGTTTGGCCCCCAACTCGGCAGCTCGGTTGCGCAGAAAGGCATCCAAAATTTCGCGCCGGGTCATGCCGATGAACTCGCGATCCCGCTCCACCGCAATATTGACCTCGCGGTTGGAGGGGGAAATCATCTTCATGCGTCGCACTTTGCGATCGATAATTTCGTCCGGCAACTGAAACTCTTCCACCATACACAAGGGAATGGCACCGCCACAGGGCTTGGCATTATCTAGCTTGCGCTCGAACAAATACGTTTCGATTCCAGCTTTGGCCAACACTTCAGCCGTACAAGATCCAGCAGGGCCGCCGCCCACTACAGCAACTCTCAGACTCAAGGTGAGTTCTCCCTATCTGCAAAGTTTTGTTAAATAATTCTGGGCCGCTTGTCGCACTCAGCGAGGTTGGCTGCCCAATTACGCGGGCATCGTAACACAGCTTTGAGAATCCTCTAAAAGAGCTTACAAGTCTCTTACAAATCGAAGGCACGACCCATTAAATATTGAGAAATATTGCAGTATGGCTTGCTAATATCGCAGTCTTTTTGTCAATGCAAGCGCCGTTGTTTCCGTCAATAAGTATCAATGCTTATGGCCCTCTCGGACAGAGAAGCGATCGCTCATCCCCTTCGCCAAGAGGAAGGGTTACGCTTGGGGTTGCCGCACTATTTGGCTCGTGGCATCCAAATCTAACACCTGGGCTAGGGTTGCCTCGTCCATTAACCCGCGAGCGATCGCGATTTCCCGGATAGATTTGCCCGTTGCCAGCGATTCCTTAGCTACATCGGCAGCGGCGAGGTAGCCAATATGGGTGTTGAGGGCTGTGACGAGGGCGAGGGTGCCTTCAGCATAGGCTCGGCAGCGATCGCCATTGGCGGTAATCCCTTTGACGCAGCGCTCGCCAAAAGCCTGGAGGGCGCGAGCGAGGATTTGAATGGCGTGGAGCAAATCGTAGGCAATCAGCGGCATCATCACGTTGAGCTCGAACTGACCGGCTTGGGCGGCGTAGGCGATCGCCGTATCCAGACCCATCACTTGAAAGCAAACCATATTCAACATTTCCGCCATCACCGGATTGTATTTCCCCGGCATGATTGACGAGCCCGGTTGTACGGGTGGTAGCTGAATTTCCTTCAGTCCCGTTTTGGGGCCAGAATCCATCAATCGCAGGTCGTTGGCAATTTTGCTGCAGTCTTGGGCTAAGTTTCGCAAGGCACTGGAGACGCTGACGAACGGCCCCATGCTTTGCATGGCGGCCATGAGATGGGGAGCGGGTTCGAGCGCGAGACCGGTGTAATCGGATAGTCGTCGAGCAACGCGATCGCAATATTGGGGATGGGTATTCAACCCAGTTCCGGTAGCGCTGCCCCCCAAACCCAGAGAGTGCAATTCTGTAGCTGCTCGACGCAGGGTTTGTTGGCGATCGCTCAAAATCTGCGCGTAGGCTCGAAATTCCTCGCCCAAGCGTACGGGCACGGCATCCTGCAGGTGGGTGCGGCCCGCTTTAACAATGGCGGCAAATTCGTCTGCCTTGGCGGCAAATGCCCCCTCCAGATCCTTCAGCCTGGGGAATAGCTCTCGATGCAGGGACAGCAGTGCCCCAATCCGAATCGCCGTCGGAATCACGTCATTGGTGGACTGACCGTAATTGACGTGGTCGTTGGGGCTTACCCGCTGGTAGTTACCCTTGACATCCCCTAAAATCTCTAAGGCCCGATTGGCTAGCACTTCATTCACATTCATGTGGTGGGAGGTGCCTGCCCCCGCTTGATAAATATCCACCACAAACTGATGGCGCAGTTTTCCCGCCAGAATTTCGTCCGCTGCCTGCACTACGGCAGCTCCAATCTCTGCTGGAATGCAGCCCAGTTCGGCATTGACGCTTGCTGCTGCCTTCTTGACGAGCAGGCAAGCATCCACATAAATCGGCAGCGGCTCAATCCCGCTAATGGGGAAATTCTCTTGCGCTCGTAGGGTTTGGATGCCGTAGTAGGCGTCGTCGGGCAGATGGCGATCGCCCATCGAATCCCGTTCGATGCGGCCAGATTCAGGAGTACTCATGGTGGATTGACGATCTCGACGCGCAGCAAGTTTTTGCAACCGAATTGGCTGCAAACCTCAGCTTAGCGCCCGACAGGAGGAAGGGGGGATTTGACGAAATGTTACTGTGCGGCAACGGTATCGGGCACAGTGATTGTGGTGGTAGCCGATAAGACCTCGCTGTTGTGAACGAGGGTTTCGTGCCGGTTGGTGTTAAGGGTGACTGAAATCTCGCGATCGCCCGCGTCCAACTCTCCCAAATAAAACCAGTTGCCATACAACCGAGTCACCTTCTCCCCATCGATATACAAATGGGCGTGACCCTCATTTTGGGACGAACTCCCTTCGTTGACCGACGCGGGGGCAAAGCTAAAATTGGTAACTCGTACTTCTAAATTCCAGCCTTTCAGCGAGTCTTCGCGTACCGTCAACTCAATTGCTGGAATGGGGCGATCGGAAGCGACTTCGAAAGGTTGGTGGCGATCGCTGCCACCTGTATGACCGTGATGGGAGGGTAGTTCGCGAGAATGCTCTGTAGCGGCCTCAACCTCCCCGCGATGGTGGCCTTGGCTGAGTAAACCGTCGGCAGAGCGCTCATTCGCCTCTACGGTGGTAGTTCCAACCATTACAGTGGCAGCGATCGCGATTGCCTCCAATATTCGACTCATCTTCATGCTGACTGTCCTCTGCAAACGATATCCCTGGAATACGCCTGTCCAATGTGGGGACAATTATTTCCAATCGGCGTCTGCCTGTGCCAAAACGTAAGCAGCCACTGATTCGATTTGTCCGTCATCCAAACGTCCCTTAAAGGCAGGCATTCCGCCTTTTCCATTACGCACTTGGGTGGAGATCGCCTCTACAGACGCCATACCGTACTGTTCCAGCGCACCCTTTTGCAAGGTCTTCGCAGCAACCACGACATTGAGCCCCCCTTTGTGGCACGAGGCACAGTTGCTGGCAAACACCTTTTTCCCTAGAGCTAAGTCGGGTTCGGCGCTAGCGGGCGCAGCTAAAAAGACTGCGGCACAAACCAGAACCGATAGAACTATCCTGCAAACTCTATTCATATGACGCACACTAGCCAAAAGAGCGATTGAAACACTTCCAGCTTTAAAGATGCAGCTGCGGGAAATCAACAGACAGTCCGTCAAACATCACAGAATGTGAATGCTCCGAGCGGCGATTCTGTAGAAACTGACGCCATTTGGCGATCGCCGACCCTATATTTTGAAGCCGAGACCTCCCATGCCGTACACCGCTGCATCCCCCAGATCGTCTTCAATCCGCAGGAGCTGATTGTATTTCGCCACCCGCTCGCTGCGACAGAGAGAGCCTGTCTTAATTTGTCCGGCCCGCGTCGCCACCGCCAGATCGGCAATGGTGGTATCTTCGGTTTCCCCGGAGCGATGGCTGACCACAGACGTCAACCCATTGCGGGTGGCAAGGGCGATCGCCTCCAACGTCTCACTTAAAGACCCAATCTGGTTGAGCTTGATCAAAATCGAGTTAGCCGCGCGGCTGTCAATCCCCCGTTGCAGGCGTTCGGGGTTGGTGACAAACAGATCGTCCCCCACCAACTGCACGCGATCGCCCAACTGGGCAGTGAGCGCGACCCAATTCTCCCAATCCTCTTCGGCTAAGCCATCTTCAATCGAGACAATCGGATAGCTCTGGAGCAGTTGCTCGTAATAGTCGATCATCTCGGCGGCAGACTGAGCTGTACCCTCAAACGTGTATTGGCCAGCCTCGAAGAACTCGGTGGAGGCCACATCCAGGGCCAGAGAAATATCTTTACCGGGTTCGTAACCCGCTTTTTCGATCGCCGCAACCAGCAAGTCGAGTGCTTCGGCATTGGAGCCGAGGTTGGGGGCAAACCCCCCTTCATCCCCCACGCTGGTGGCCAATCCTCGCTCGCCCAGCACCTGTTTGAGCACGGCAAACACCTCAGCTCCGTACCGCAGGGCTTCTTTAAACGTGGGAGCTCCCACCGGCACAATCATGAACTCTTGAATATCGACATTGTTATCGGCATGGGCACCGCCGTTGAGAACATTCATCAAGGGAATTGGCAACACATTGGCCAGCGGACCGCCCAGATAGCGGTAGAGAGGCAGCCCCAACCACGCTGCAGCGGCTTTTGCATTGGCCAGCGATACCGCCAGGATGGCGTTCGCCCCCAACTTAGATTTGTTCGGCGTGCCGTCCAATTCGATCGCCGTGCGATCGATGGCGAGCTGGTCTAGAGCATCGAGTCCGATCAGCTCTCGGGCAATTGACTGTTCGACATTGAAGATTGCTTGCAGGACTCCCTTGCCGCCATAGCGATCGCTGTCTCCATCCCGCATTTCGTGGGCTTCGAAACTGCCGGTGGATGCACCACTGGGAACCTGAGCGACTCCAAGCGCCCCACTGTCGAGCACCACCTCCGCTTCGAGGGTCGGTCGGCCCCGAGAATCAAGAATTTCCCGTGCAGTAATGGAGGCAATTGACGTATCCACAGTGAGACTCCCAGTCGATCGATCCGCTCAATAAGTTAGTCTACGATCTGTCTGTAGGAAATTCCTGTCTCGCACAAACTTCAGTTTTCAAAAATCCCGACCCAGTGGTATTCCTCAGAGGGGCAGCGGCGGCCGCTACGATACAGGTAGCAGCAGTGCGAGTTGCCGAAAGCTTCAGGCTGGACTTGAATGAGTGGGAAAGCCAAATCTAAGCTGACGATCGTTGCAGTGGGGCACGCTGTTCGACAGTTTGTAAAATTGTCAGACAGAGTCCTGCGATGCAGCTGCCGAGGCTAATCGAAGCCATTCCCCTCTACTGCCTTTGACTTCGACGTTTGGTTGTTTTCTACCCTTGTTTTTCCTCGGCCATGGCCGCTATTTCTGTCCAGCGTTACGATCTCTACCTGCAAGCCACCCGGCTGCTGCACCGCTATCGCCAACTTGCGGTGGGCCTGCATCCGACGGGGGTGGAAGTGGTATTGGCGATTCAGTTTGCCCGCGATCGCATGCCTTGGGTGGGAGACACACGCGGTCTGGCCTTGAGTGCGATCGCCCAAACTATTTGCGACCCCTTCTACACCAAATCTCACCCCAAGCTGCCCTGCTTCTCTGACAACTCCTCCTTGGTCTGGCCGTTATTCAACCAAGACCCAGAAGGGGTGGCCCAGCCGATCTTGCCCCAGGCTGCCGCCAAGTATTACTGGGAGCGGCGCTGGCTCAAAGCCTGTAACGCTCAGGCGGGGATTGGCTGTCACGCCAGCTCCTCTAAAATGTGGCAAGATGCAGAGTTTCTCAATAGCGATCGCGACGTTTGTCCGCTGCGCTTTTATGACGGTACCTTCCCGATGACGGTCGATCGGGGCCGCCAGCGCTGTCGGTTTGACGATCGTCCCTGCGGCTGGCAATCGGGTTTTCCCAAGATGTTGCAGGTGTTGGGCAGCGGTCCCGAGGCAGAGGTATTTCGGACCGATTGGTCGGAAGCGATGTGGGCAATGCTAGTGCCCGTCCATCAGCCCGTGCCGGTTTACCCACTGATTGTGGCGCTGTATTTCGGCAGCGAGCTGTTATGTCAGCGTCGCGAGGCGATTGCGCCCGAGCAACTGGCTGCCGATCTGGATCTCGACTCCTGGCACCTGCGCCGAGTGTTCGATCTAGACCCCAATTCTGCTTTCAACCAATCCTTGCTCCAATTGGCCGCTCAGTCAGAAACGCTCTCCGATGCTATCCCCCATCCCGGCGAAACCTTTCACCTTAGCGGCTGGTCGATCCCCAAACTGTTACCCCAACCGACCGGCGGCCACATCCTGCTCGACCCCGACGAGCCTCCCACCTTCAAAACCAGCGGCCTACCGGCGGGATCGTCCCACGGCGATCCACTCGTGGCCGAGCGTCGCCGCCGCCGCCAGCTAGAGCGCACCCCTGCCCACAACGAGCTCCTGCGCCAATTCCGCCGTTGGTTCCGGTTGGCGGGAATTGAAGTGCGGGAGGATCGGCAGTTTTTTGACTTTTTGGCGGTCAAGGACAATCGCGTTCTGTTGGCTGAAGTGAAATTGCTGTACCACCAGGATGTGGCGGAAAGTATCCAAGAGCTGGTGGGGCAGTTGTTTTATTACGAGCGTTTTGCCGTTGCCCCTTGGACAGAGCGAGGATTCACGCTGTTGAAGGCAGCGGTGGTCGATCGCCCTCCATTGGGGGATTACATTACATTTCTGTCCGATTTGGGAATTGCGACCTATTGGCTGACGGAGGAGGGCAAGATTGATGGGTCGGAGGAGGCGTTGCGCCTATTGCGACAAATGCAGGTGGCGGTGCGACCCGATCCCGAGCGATTAGAAACAGATGCCTGAGCGGTCTGCAGGACTCAGCGCTGCTTGTGTGCCTGCAGTACGCCCAGCTCTTCTCTCGAATACAGCCAAGCTCGATCGGTTGAGCTTCAACTGCATACTCAATATTGGGCAGAGGTATTTTCTCTATGTCTAGAATGTATAGAATTATCTGATTATCCGGTGAATCTATAAGATTAAAATTAAACTTCGCTCATAAATCTCATATTTTTGATAAATTAGAAGCTAATTGAGCCTGCTGGGGTAGTGATTGCATCTAATGATGAATCAATTGTTACCAGCAGCTTGAAGCCAATTTTTATGCATAGATCTTTCTCTAGCCCTTGCGGACCCAGATCGCACTGAGAACCCTTATGAACTACTCGCTAGATGACACGCGACCGATGATCAATGTGCTCGAAGAGCAAGTGTTGATGGAGGCCCGACGTCAGTTTCAACGGTTGCCCGAGCTCGATCGCCATAAGTTTTGTGCGGTGGATATCGCTGCTTACGCACTCAATCGCATGCAGCCGATGTACGCCACCAATCGAGATGGGTGGGGATACCAGCGCGAACGAGCGCTGCGGCGCGTCAGTCAGGAGATTCAGACACAGGTCACCCGCGCCATTCAAAAGCTGCAGAAGTGTCCGCGTCGCGAGGGCAGACCTTTACCCGAAACAGTCGAGGCCCGCAATGCCCTCAATCAAATTCGGGCTTTACTCGATCGACCCGATCTAGATTGGCGAGACTTGCCGAACCTAGTCGAACACTTGACGGAAGCTGCGGCAGCGAGTCATGCTGCGATCGAGAGTGGTTCTTGGTATTGAGGCTGGGAGCTTCTGGCTGAGCAGCGTGCATCTTGACGACGAGCGTGCGAGAGCGAGCCGGCAAGCATCGCTCGCAATAGCAATACTCGCAATAGCAATATTAGATCTGCGGGCGATCGCCACTGTCGGGTTCAACTAACAAGATTTCCATTTGCCGGTCGGGCAAGTAGTTGAGGTGTTCTCTCATAGCAGCCTCTGACTGCAGGGGGTCCAAGCCCAACTCCACTTTGTCTCGCAACGCTTCTACCCGTTCCTCCATAACGCCGACAGCCTGTTCCAAGGCATTGAGATTGCGGTGTTGCGTTTGCCAGAGAGGCACCAGTCTCGCCAGCGCAATGGCAGTCGCGCTGAGCCACAGTCCATTCACCACCACAGCCACGCCAGCCTGCCAGCCCAGGGTTCGGCGGTATTGACGCAAACGCTGTTGCCGTCTTTGTTGCACCGCCTGCAGCCGTCCCGAACGCCCGTTGCGATCGCCGCCAGAGTCGGCATCTGCAGTAGGGACAGCCTGAGGAACCAGCCTCAGTCTAGGCGCAGGCACTCGACTCGATGGCACAGTCCTATTGAGGCTTCGATCCCGTCGCGAGAATGGCGAGCGAGAATGGGAGAAGCGGCGTTTAAAGAGGCGATCGCGCACTAAACAGTCTCCAATCATCACCTTTGCTGACACTTAGAGCGCTTGGCGGTCGAGCCAGCAACTTGGATGGTTTATATACAGATTGAAGCCCACATCTTCACTCCTGTCCAAATGTGTAGGTTTCCAAATGTGTAGGTTTCCAAATGTGTAGGTTTCCAAATGTGTAGGTTTCCAAATGTGTAGATTAGGTAATGCGACTGGCCGCTTTTGTCCTCAATACCTTTTTCTTTCAATATTGTATGGATTAATTATACAAACAGTGGGGCTATACCATGACATCAAACCAAACAACCGTCGAGGAGCGTCGATTTAGTGACATCGACACTTGGATGCCAACTGGCAGAGGCACAAATCTTCCCGAGGTCTTACAAGGTATTTATTTTATGGATGGGAATCCTCTTCCAGAAGATTGTTTGACCCTACACTCAACCTGGAATGCTGAGACTCGCACTCTGGAGTTTCCGGCTTACGGTCCGCTCCAGTGGACCTTTCATCCAACGGAGGAAGGACGAAACCTTCTGCAGAGTCTACAAAATGGGCGTGGGGTCGTTCAAATCCGTTTCCAGGATGACAACCTGAGACATGCCGTCGTGATTCCCATTTTTAATGGCGTACCTGTTCCGAGATGGAGAATGAAATGGACGATGACTCAAACTCCAGACAGCGAGCATGGAGAAACGTGGAATCGTAGAAATACTATCTTCTTTGGGCTTATCCCCCGAGGCGGATATACGCTTCGCAAGATTGTTGACCATACTGGTCAAAAAACAGCGGCATTTGACAAAATGCTGGCTCAGGTGCAGGAAACGTGTCTCGTTGTTGTCGATCGAGATACCCATGACTCATTCTAGACACTCATCGCCAGCAACTGCCCAAAGCTATTCGGTATCGCAAACACTTCATTGTAGCTCCTCTTTGAATGCGATGCTGCTAAACGTTCGATGTTAAATCCTAAACTGGGCGATCGGTTTACGTCAGTTCGACAGGTGTCTGGCCCGAATGGCACTGAAATAAGCTCAACTATGTAGTCAGCTGAAGAATCGTCTTGTTCTATGACAGTACTATGACAGTATATTTATGACGATAGAGATCGCAGTGCTCAGAACACTACACATCCTTGAGAATCGGAGGCGACACCATGGGTAAAGTCAAGTCTTTAATGCTTACTGCACTGGTGACAGCATTGAGCTTGGGTCCTCAAGCTTTTGCACGAGCTGAAAGTGTAATAGCGGGTGGTGAAGTTATTCACACAGCCAGCTTTACCGGTCAGAGCAACCATACTGTCAGTGGTCAAGTTCAGCTCGTTCGTCGAGGAGAAGTGTTCTATTTGGTATTGGGCGATGACTTTTTATTCGATGGTGCCCCCGACCCACGGCTTGGTTTTTCTGTTGACGACCAATTTGTAAAGGACAGCCTTTTTACAAGCTTGAACTTGGACAGTGGCCTACAGGTCTACCGCCTACCCCCTACGCTAGATGTGTCTAACTTTGATGAAGTGACCATTTGGTGCGAGAAGTTCAGCGTACCCCTTGCAGAAGCAAAATTCTAAGATCGTTGCAGCCAGTAGATTCATCCACCTGCCTGACAAACGTTCCCGCCACACACTAGGATGTTGGGTGGCATTTTGAGGGGAACTCTCTGTGACAGTTCGCGTGCGCATTGCACCTAGTCCGACCGGAAACCTACACATCGGCACTGCCCGAACGGCAGTCTTTAATTGGCTGTATGCCCGCCGTCACGGCGGTCGCATGCTAGTTCGCATCGAAGACACCGATCGCGAGCGATCGCAACCTCGCTATACCCGCAATATTTTGGAAGGGCTGTCTTGGTTGGGTCTCGACTGGGAAGAAGGCCCCTTCTACCAAACCGATCGCCTCGATCGCTATGCCGAGGTGATTCGAGAGTTACTCGATCGAGGACTCGCCTATCGCTCCTATACCAGTGCCGCAGAACTCGACGCCATGCGGGCTGCCCAAAAAGCAGCCGGAAAAGCGCCGCGCTACGACAATTGCGATCGCCACCTCACCCCAGAACAGATCGCCGCTTACGAAGCCGAAGGCCGCCAACCCGTCATCCGCTTCAAGATTGAAGAGCCCCTCACTGTCAGTTGGAACGATCGCATTCGCGGCGACATCTCTTGGAACAGCCAAGATCTCGGCGGTGACATGGTAATCGCCAAAGCTGACGGCCAACCCCTCTACAACCTCGCCGTCGTCGTGGACGATATCGACATGGGCATCACCCACGTCATTCGCGGCGAAGACCACATCGGCAATACCCCCAAACAAATCCTGCTCTATCGCGCCCTCGACCGAGAGCCCCCCGTCTTCGCCCATTCCCCCCTCATTCTCAACCCCGAAGGCCGCAAACTCTCCAAGCGAGACGGTGCCACCTCTGTGGCTGAATTCCGGCAAATGGGCTACTTGCCAGAAGCCTTGAAAAACTATCTCGCCCTGCTGAGCTGGTCTTCCCCCGATGGGGAAGAAGTCTTTGCCCTCGAAGACGCTGCCGAGGTGTTTGACTTCGATCGCGTCACCAAATCCGCTGCCCGCTTCGATTGGGACAAGCTCAACTGGCTCAACAGCCAATACCTGCGCCAACTCTCCCCTGCAGAGCAAGTGGAACGGCTAACTCCCTTTTGGGCTGCTGCTGGGTTGGCGATCGCGGACGTGCCCGAGCCCCAGTGGCTCGAAGAGATGGCTGCGTTAATTTCAGAAGGCTTGACACTATTGACCGAAGCCGCCCCCCTGAGTCGCTATCTGCTCCAGCAGGAGTTGCTTTACGCCACCGACGCGATCGCGCAGTTACGGTTGCCCGATGTTGCTCCGGCGATCGCCCGCGTCGCTGAAGCCACAGCAGCGATCGACCCCACAACCCCCGCACTGGGGGATGCTCTCAAAACAATGGTGGGGGCTGTCGCGAAAGAGCGGGGTGTGAAAAAAGGTTTGGTTATGAAGTCGCTGCGGGCTGCCCTAACGGGATCGCTGCGCGGTCCCGATTTAATGGCTTCTTTTAACCTTTTGCATCGGCGGGGTTGGGCGATCGAGCGCCTGCAAGCTGTGGAAACATTGCAATAAGCAGACTGCCGAACTCAAGGAACTAATGTCAGCGGGCTATCCAGTAACAATCGAAAAGGTTGCTCTGCATTCAATACAATTGTGCGGGGAGCCGTTACATTGCCCGTCGTAGACCCTAACGCTGCCCCGGCGAGCACCGAAGCGATCGGAACTCCCCCGGTTAATGCTGCACTCAGCACCGTACCGGCAACTGCCCCAATCCCTGCATCGATCGCGATCGCTCCGGCCGACACTTGGCCGGGATCTTTGACATCGTGCAGCAGCGGCGAACTGGCTCGAATGTTATAAGCTCGTCCGTCCAGAATCATTAACGTGCCTAGAAACTGAGCTCCTCCCGGTCGCGGGTGCAATTGGCCCCGCACTGTCGTGCCGGGGGGAATAGCCAGAACACCTCTGGCATCGTAAATCGGCTCCGTTACCGTCAGGCTGATGGGATGAACGGCATCATTGCTCAACACTTGCTCTCCCGCTGTACTGGCCACAGTCAGTTGAGTACCGGTTTGCAGGCGCACCACACCCACATCCAGTTGGGTTTGAGCGGCAACCGGCAGCAGCATCGCAGGAGCCAATCCGATTGCCACAGCCACAAGACCGGAAAACATCGAGTGGGAGATCACAGCAGCAGCTCCTTTCAGTTCGGCGAGGACAAACCTATTGTGACCGCTCTTTAGAGTGAAGGCTTCTCATATAGTGTCATTTTCCGAAATTTCTCTTAGAGAAACACTATTAGTACGGTTAAGCCCCCTGAAGGGAGGATCGCACCCTTAACGACCTGAATTCGATGGCTCTGCATGGCCCTCACCCCCGACCCCTCTCCCTGGAGGAGAGGGGAGCAACAGCCTCAAACCTGCAATCTACGGTTCTGTTCCCCTTCCCCCAGAATTGTAGGAATTTCGCAACAGGGTTAGCAGCACTGGGAGATCGCGATCGCCGCTTCTTCCTCGAAGATGTCAACGCCGTCATCAATGCCCCCAACTTCTACCGTGACGGCAACGCCTACTTCGCAGGAGTCTGGGGACAAGCAGAAACAACCGCCCCTCAAGGGCAAACCCAGATCCTCAAAGCCCTCAGCCACACCCCTCTCTCCCTCGCCGAACTCTTCGAGAGATTGGGCTTAACCGCAGCAGAAAGTCAAGCGGCGATCGCCACCTTAGAAAGCCACGATGTCATTGCCAGACAGGCGGATGGAACCTATATCTACACCGTAGAATTGATGCGGCGCTGGGTCGTTCAAAATCTAGACACCTTATAGATAACTCAACCTTGCTGGACAGGGCCGATTGCAATCTCGCACCCACAAGTTTGAATGAGTGGGATTGTGCGGTAGAAAGCCCTTGACCACTGCCCATAAGAATGCGTGTAACGTTCCCTGGGGTTAAAATCGTAAGCAAAGCTATCGATCGCTCATTCAATTTCCTCAATGCAAATCGTCTTGGCACCCGAGCTAGAGCAGTTAGTCCAACGCCAAATTGCCAGTGGTAAATACCATTCAGCGATTGAAGTCCTCACAGCAGGTGTGCATTTACTCGAACAGCACGATGACATCTATCGAGGGCGGCTGCAGGAACTTCAACAGGAAGTCCAGATTGGTTGGAATGCGGCTCAACGAGGAGAACTCGTCGAGGGTGCTACTGCTATGGCTCAGATTCGGGCTAACTTGAAAAAGCGTCATCCATCAGAAAGGGAATGACGCCTCAGTTTTTTCTAACTCAGCCTGCGATTAAAGATATTGAGGCGATTGCAGACTATAAACTTCATTTGTGTTGAAACTTGGAGTTTTCAGACTAAATTCGGTTGAATTTGACGCGGGTTTGAATCCTATTCTCCGGGCAGACATGGCCCCACTCGGTTTCAATCGCCAGTGCAAGCCCATACCGGCAACTATTGACCGGCCTGCATTTGCTGCACGTCTCGCAACGTTTGCTCCGCCTCCCACTCATCCACGATCGCCAGTGCAAACCCCGCATGAACCAGAGCATAATCGCCCACATTGGCCTCGGGCACATAGGCCAAGCTAATGGTTTTGACCGCTCCGCCGAAACTCACTTTGCCCGCGCGCAGCAGGGGATCGTCTCCTTCGAGAATACTGAGAATTTTGCCTGGAACGGCTAAGCACACGGCGTTTCTCCCGAAATGAAACTCTGCTGCTGGCTTTACACCCTGTCTGGACCGCGCTGTAGAACATTGGCCGCAGCCACAAGCTGTCCGATCGCAATTCCCCCATCATTTGGCGGAATCTGGCGGTGCCAGTAGGGGTGCAACGATTCCTCTCGCAAGCGCTGAGTCACCCGCTGGAGCAGGTAGCGATTTTGAAAGCAGCCACCCGTCAATAACACCCGATCGCATTGCGACGCTTTAGCAACAGAGACGATCGCCTCCACCAATCCATTATGAAACTTCGCCACAATCTGTCCTAATGACAAACCTGCCCGAGCGTCGCTCAACAGGGCTGTGACGAGTGCGGTCCAATCCAAACTTGCTGGTTCTGGAGCATCCAGTCCTATCAAAGGGATCTCGTAGCTTGCCGAAGTGCGAACTCCCGCCAGCTGAGCCTCTAAAGCCATTGCCGCTTGACCTTCAAACGTAGCAATGTGTTTTAAGCCCAGAATTGAGGCGATCGCATCAAATAGGCGACCGACACTGGAGGCAAGCGGCGCGCGATAGGAATTCCGCAACATCGCCCGCAACACTGGGAGATCGCGATCGCTAAATGCCTGAAGGCCCCTACAATCCCGCTGCTCGAACAGCGCCTCCCCAAACACCTCGTACAGCAACCCGATCGCCGATCGCCTGGGTTCTTTGATAGCCCGTTCGCCCCCCGGCAGCCGAAATGGGCGCAGGCGAGCGAACCGTTCGAATCCCGCCTCCGCGACGCGCAAAAACTCGCCCCCCCAGATCGTCCCATCGCTCCCGTAGCCGGCACCATCCCACGCAACTCCGAGCATGGGAGAGTCCATCGAATTCAGAAGTTGATTGTCAGCCATGCAGGCCAAGACGTGGGCGTAATGGTGCTGAACCCGAATGACCGGCAAGCCCAGCCCCTCGGCCATGTGAGTAGAGCGGTAGTCGGGATGTAAATCGCAGGCCACAGCCACGGGCTGCAGGTCGTAGAAGCTTTCGAGATCGGCGATCGCCCGTTCGTAATGCTCGACGGCGGCCACCGTTTGCAAATCCCCCAGATGCTGGCTCGCGATCGCCTGTCCTGCCACCGCCACCGCGACAGTATTCTTCAGATGTCCCCCCAAAGCCAGCAGACATCCCCTAGCCCCTTCCCCCCTCGCGAAGCGTGGCGTCAGCCGTAATTCCGAGGGAAGGGGAACCGAACCGCAGATTGAGGATTTCAGACTGTTTCTCCCCTCTCCCTGGGGGAGAGGGGCCGGGGGAGAGGGCAATGCAGCGCCATCGAACCCAGCAGAAATCGGCAAGGGAGCATAGCCGCGAGCTCGCCGCAAAACCATCTCTCGCCCCGCCACCCCGCAAACGACCGAATCGTCCACGGCTCGAGCAATCGGACGGTTGTGAACCAGAAACAGATCGGCAACTCCCGCCAACGTTCGCAGCGCTACTGATTCATCAATGCAGAGGGGGTCTCCCCCCAGGTTGCCGCTCGTGGCCACCACCGGACAGCTCAACTCCTGCATCAAGAGGTGGTGCAGTGGGGTGTAGGGCAGCATGACGCCCAAATATGGAGTTTCGGGGGCAATATTGGGGGCTAGGTTCGGGGCAGGGGTGGCTTGTCTGCGCTGCAGCAGGACGATGGGCGCGGCAGGCGATCGCAACAGTCGAGCTTCTACATCGGATAGATGACAGTGGACACGGACCGCTTCGAGAGAGGGATACATGAGTGCAAACGGCTTGTCCGGTCGTTGCTTGGCCAAGCGCAATTGCCGGACTGCAGATTCGCTCTCGGCGATCGCCATCAAGTGAAATCCCCCCAAGCCTTTCACCGCGACTATTTTGGCTTGGCGCAGCGCTCCGATTGCATCGAATAGGGCATCGTCCCAGTCGGCAAGAGCATTCCCCTGTCGATCCCACAGTTCTATATGGGGGCCACACCGAGGACAGGCATTGGGTTGGGCGTGGAAGCGGCGATTGCCCGGATCGCGATATTCGGTCTCGCAAGCAGCACACATGTGAAAGTCAGACATGGTGGTGCGATCGCGATCGTAGGGGAGCCCTTGCAGGAGGCTGAAACGGGGACCGCACTGGGTGCAGTTGGCGAACGGATATCGATAGCGACGGTTGTCGGGATCGCGGATGTCTTGCAGGCATTCGGGGCAGGTGGCTAAATCTGGCGAGATGGCCGCTGTTATGAGGCCCGAATGGCTGGAGCGAATGCTGAAATTTCTATAGCCAAAGGGTTCTAGCCAGTCCTCTCGGCAGCGGGCGATCGCTGCCGCAGGCGGCTTGTCCGACTGGAGTCGGCGAACGAATTCGTGCAGTAGAGAACTTTCCCCTTCAACTTCGATCAGCACGCCCTCGCCCGAATTGCGCACCCAACCCTCTAGCCCTAAAGCGATCGCGAGACGGTATACGAACGGACGAAACCCCACCCCCTGAATGGTGCCGCTGAGGGTGAGGCGCAGTCTTTGTCGAGAACAGTGCGAGGGCGTTCTATCCACGTCAGTCAGAACTCCACGGAATCGCCAGAATCAATTGCTCTGATGCCGCAGCTTGAAGTTGTCGCAGCTTGAAGTTGTCGCAGCTTGAAGTTGTCGCTGGCTGGCTAGCCTATCAGCTCCGCCGCTTTCAGCGATCCCGAAGCTGACAGGTTCGACAATGTTCGACAATGTGAGGCATCTTTAAAGGTGACTTCGCGCCCCGAGCAGATCTGCTTTACGATACAGTCGCTGCTGCCAGACAGCAATCTGAACGGTTCAATCCATCGAGCGAGAGTGCTTTCGAGCTCGACGATCCGCGAGTTCACTGTTGAAGGCGATCGCCTTTTGTCCGGGAGAGAGATCGATTCATGCATTTTCAATACATTTACACTCGGCTGAATGTCGAAAATTTTCAAACCTGCAAAGCCTTCTATCGAGATGTGTTGAAACTGAGCATTAAGTTTGAAGATGACATGGACGAATACGTAGAATTCGACGCAGGCTCTATTCGCATCACTCTGTTCAATCGCAAAAAACTCGCTGGCTTTATTACCAGGGATGACTCTCTCAACTACGACACCCACAGTGCCCGTGTGGTTCTCTCATTTCAAGTCGGCAATATGGAAGAAGCGATCGCCTATCTCCGAGCTCGCGATATAGCAATACTCAATCCACCAACCAGCTATCCAGATCGAGGCTTTATCTCCACCTGTTTTCGCGATCCAGATGGCAACCTGATTGAATTAGAGCAAATGACAGATGTGTCGATCGTATAGATCTTCGATCTTCGATTGCAAGAACAGATTCAGATCGAAAGTAGGACCCCCCGATGGATAAGCCTGTTATTTTGACGATTGATGACGACCCTGCGGTGCTCCAGGCGATCGCCCGAGATCTGCGCAAACAGTATGGCGATCGCTTTCGCGTTGTGCGGGCCGACTCCGGTACGACAGCCCTAGAGGTGTTACAGCAGCTCAAGCTGCGAGGCGATACTGTCGCGCTGTTCTTGGCCGATCAGCGCATGCCAGAGATGAGCGGCGTCGAGTTTTTGAACCAGGCAGTAGACGTTTTTCCGCAGGCCAAGCGAGCACTGCTGACCGCTTATGCCGACACGAATGCAGCCATCGATGCCATTAACACCGCCCAACTGGATTACTACTTGCTCAAGCCCTGGGACCCGCCGGAGGAAAAGCTTTACCCAGTGCTGGACGATCTGATGAATGACTGGCAGGTCGGGTTTAAGCCCGAGTTTCAGGGGGTCAAGGTGATTGCCGATCGCTGGTCCCCCGAATCTCACGACTTGAGGGATTTTTTAGCTCGCAACCAAGTTCCCTATCGTTGGCTAGATATCGAGCATAACCGCGAGGCTCAGCAATTGGTGACCTACGCGGGGGAAAAAGACAATCCCTGCTTGCCAATGGTGCTGCTTCCTAACGGCGAGAAATTAGTCAAGCCCAGCACCACTCAGTTGGCTCAGCAAGTGGGCATGCAAACCGAGGCCAATCGACCCTTTTACGATCTAGTTATCGTCGGCGGCGGTCCGGCGGGGCTCTCCGCCGCAGTTTATGGCGCTTCGGAGGGCTTGCGCACAGTGACGATCGAGCGTCAGGCCCCTGGCGGACAAGCGGGTAGCAGCTCCCGCATCGAAAACTACTTAGGCTTTCCGGCAGGTCTCAGCGGCGGCGACCTGGCCCGACGAGCGGTGACCCAGGCCAAGCGCTTTGGCGTAGAGATCCTGACCCCTCAGGAGGCTAAAGCGATTCGACTGGAAGATAATTACCGCATCATCACTCTGTCAGATGGCAGGGAGGTTAGCTGTCACGCGGTCATTCTGGCGATGGGAGTAACCTGGCGGAGGCTAACTGTTCCGGGCATCGAGCAGTTTACCGGAGCAGGGGTGTATTACGGTGCCGCCCAAACCGAAGCAGCAGCCTGCAAAAATGAGGACGTTTATGTGGTGGGTGGGGCAAACTCCGCCGGTCAGGCGGCGATGCATTTTTCCAAGTACGCCCGTAAGGTTCGCATGCTGGTGCGGGGCGAGTCGCTCGCCAGGGGCATGTCCCGGTACCTCAGCGATCGCATTGCAAGCACCGACAACATCGAAGTATTGCCCTGCCACAGCGTCATTGAGGCGCAAGGTGGCGATCGCCTCGAACAGATCTCGGTCAAAGACTCTCAAACTGGCGAGGTCAAAACCTTTGACACCAGCTCCCTATTCATCTTCATCGGCGCAACCCCCGGGACGGAATGGCTCGATGGCGTGGTGCAGCGGGACGAGGGAAGCTTTATCTGCACGGGACCCGATGTGTCAGCCGCTAGCCCTTGGCCGTTGAAGCGCGATCGCTTTTTGCTCGAAACCAGCGTCCCCGGCATCTTTGCGGTCGGGGACGTGCGCCACGGCTCGGTCAAGCGGGTAGCTTCCAGCGTGGGCGAAGGGTCGATTTGCGTTTCGTTCGTGCATCGCCACCTAGCAAATGTTTAGCGGGTTGCCCCCATGCTCTGTTCGGAATCCTTATTGCAACTAGAAGCTTTCCAGGCCCTACCTGCCGAGCGGCTGGAGTGGATCTGCGATCGCGTCGAGCACATTCATCTGGCCCCGGGCGATGTGCTCGTGCGCGAAGGCGAACCCACCAAAGGATTCTTCATCCAGCTCAGCGGCCAAATCACCGTCAGCCGTCTGAGCCAAGGCATCGATATGCCTATTGGCCGTCACGAAAGCCCTTCCTTCTTTGGCGAAGTTCAGGCTCTTACCGAAGACCTCGTGCCTGTCACCCTGACTGCCGACACCGATACAGACCTCTACCGACTCAGTTGCAATGACTTTCTGGAGGTGCTTCACAGTTGCCGCGAGTTCGAAAAAGACATCTTTCGCACCGTCAGCAGTCGCCTGCGCGGTTTGGAGTCTTTCATCCGCAACCGGGAAAAAATGGCTGCTCTGGGCACTCTCTCCGCCGGATTGGCCCACGAACTCAATAACCCCGCTGCTGCCCTCGTTCGCGTCCTCAAGGATGTCAAACCCGCCCTGCTCGAACTACAGCGCATGAACCTGGTGTACGGCCAACGGCAGGTGGATGAGGCCCATACTCAGCAGTGGGTGGAGGTGCGCGATCGCGGTTTCGAGGCGATCGCCAATCCCAAAAATGACCCCTTGGCTCAGGGCGATCGCGAGGATGCCCTGACGGACTGGTTGGAAGACTACGGCGTAGAAGATGCTTGGAAGTTAGTCGACCCCCTTGCCGCTGCAGAGGTCGAGCCTGAAACTTTAAACTCGCTCGTGGCCCGCTGGCGCGACGACCCCACCGAGCTGCGAGACATGGGTCTGCGCTGGCTGGCCCTGTCTTTTGACGTGATGGGCATGATTAAAAACGGGCTGGATGGGGCCGAGCGCATCTCCACGCTGGTGCAATCGATGAAGTCCTATTCCTATATGGACCGTGCTGCCCAGCAGCGGGTCGACATCCACGACGGCATCGAAGACACCCTGCGCCTGTTTGCCTTCAAACTCAAGCACGGCATCAAAGTCGAACGACACTACAGCCAAGCTCTACCGGAGATCGTGGCCTTTGGCAGCGAGCTCAACCAGGTTTGGACTAACCTGATTGACAATGCCATCGACGCCCTTAGCGAAGCAAACCCCGACGCTGCAACGCCCACGATCGCCATTCGCACCTGCCAACAGGGCAATTGCCTCCGCGTTGAAGTAGAAGACAACGGCCCTGGCATTCCTGTCGAGATCGAAAACCGAATTCTCGAACCCTTCTTCACCACCAAACCCATGGGCAAGGGCTCCGGTCTGGGGCTCGATGTCGTGCGGAGGGTGGTCGAAAACCGTCATGGCGGCAGCCTCGCGATCGAGTCCGAGCCGGGACGGACCTGCTTTGCAGTATTATTGCCCCTTTAAGATCCGCTCTTGTCTGGCATTAGAGCCTTTTATGCTTCTCTGGAGGAAGCCCCATTCAACTCGCAGGCGAGCAGTCGCCCCAAAAAGAAACTGGTCATTTTCGCTCCGTAAGGAGAGTTCCACCAACGGGCAGGTAGGCTGCCTGCTGGCGCATCTAAGGAATAATCGAGTTCGTCGCAGCGACGCCAGCGATCCCCTCCGCGCCAGCCCAGGCGATCGCCCCACGCTTTGAAACCTCGAGTGTTCCCCGAGGCTCTGTAGCTAGGCAAAGAAAGTCTCAGGCGGAAAATACTCGACAGCCTTTCGGGCTAAAACTTCCAGATTGGGAGGTGTGAATTTGACAGCAGTTCGGGCGATCGCCTCGAACCGATGGCGACCTCGGATAGATGACTTGCACGGGGATTCCTGTCTTAGACTGACGGGAGAAACCATCGGCAACGATCTATGAAACGCACACTGACTGAAGGCCCTGTGGGCTCCCAGCTCTTCAAGCTGACGCTGCCGATGGTGTGGGGCGTATTTGCCATCATTGCATTCAACCTGGTCGATACCTACTTTATCGGTCAACTGGGCACAGCACAACTTGCGGCCATGAGCTTTACGTTTCCAGCAGTCATGACTCTGGGCAGTTTGGCAATGGGGTTGGGTGTCGGCGCGTCATCAGTGATTGCTCGGGCGATCGGCGAAGGCGATATGCGTCGAGTGCAACGGTTTACGACCAATAGCCTGACCCTGGCGCTGACGGTGGTCATTCTGTTCGCAGCACTCGGATTCTCGACCATTGACCCGCTCTTTCAGTTGCTCGGGGCTGGGCCGGAGGTCATGCCCTTTATACGGGAATACATGCGCATTTGGTATTTCGGCATGGTGTTTCTGGTGGTGCCGATGGTGGGCAACAGTGCCATCCGCGCTGCAGGAAATACCCTGACGCCCAGCATCATCATGACCCTCGCAGCAGCACTGAATATTGCCCTCGATCCGCTGCTCATTAATGGGGCGCTGGGCTTTCCTCGACTAGAGCTGCAGGGGGCAGCCCTAGCAACAGTGATTGCAAGAGCGATGACGCTGGTGGCAGCCTTGCTCGTGCTGCGCTTCAAAGAAAATATGCTTTCGATGCACCTGCCAGATCTAAAGGAAACTTTTTGGTGCTGGAAGGACATTTTGAGCGTCGGTTTGCCTGCAGCGGCATCGAGCGCGATCGTGCCGATTTCTATTGGCGCGATCGTCAGTTTTTTAGCGGTACACGGACCCGCAGCGGTGGCAGGATTTGGTGTGGCTTCGCGGATGGAGTCGTTTGCCCTGATTGCGGTGGTGGCACTGTCCGCGAGTATTGGTCCGTTTGTGGGACAAAATTGGGGGGCGCAGCAGTTCGAACGGGTACGGCTGGCGCTACACATGAGCTTTCTATTCTGTCTGGGGTGGGGCTTGTTGATGGCAGGTGGACTGGGACTGGGGGCGCGATCGCTCTCGACAATCTTCAATCGAGACCCAGAAGTTGTTGCCGTGGCAACACTCTATCTCTGGCTGGTTCCCATTAGCTATGGTGCAGCAGGCATTATTCAGGTGGCGAGCTCGGCATTCAACGCTATGGGAAAACCAATACCGTCGATTGTGATGACGATTGCTCGCATGTTTGTCCTCTATTTACCGCTGGCTTATGTAGGCAGTCGAGTTGCTGGACCCATGGGCATTTTTGCAGCAGCACTGGTGTCCAATCTGGTAGTGGGGCTGAGCGCTTATTGGTGGAATCGGCGGACTTGCAATTTGAAGCCTGCGGTCGAACTTGCTAAACGTGAAGTGCTCAGCCACTAGACCTGTCGCGAATTAGATTTTGCTTCTCCCGCTGGTGAGTTTCGATCGCTTTAGCAACAACGTCGATCGCCTCGACAACACCTTGTTGAGCTGTCTCGGAGAGGCGATCGCCCAAGGCAAAATTGACTCCCGGCACCAATATCCACCAGGCAGGCGGACAGTGCCCGTAGAGCTGTTCGGCCAGAAATAAGAGCGATCGGGGCTCGCTGATGTGGCTGTTGTAGGGTTGGGGCGATCGCGGTTCCAAGGCGATCGTCTGGACGGATGCGGCAGGGTCAGCAGGATAAGCATCGACAAAGATCGCCAAGCTGACACTGGCAATGGAGCAAGCCAGTTCGGGGGTGAGTTGATGGACGCAGAGGGTGCTGACGCCAGGTGGAGGATTGCGGGCGATCGCCTCCACCACGCGCCTCCCGACCCAATCGTCACTGCGCAGGCTACTGCCAAACCCAACGATCAGGATTGAGGACTGAATAACTTGTCCAACCTGCGTTGGGTGGCTCTGCATGGCTCTCACCCCCGGCCCCTCTCCCTGAGGGGAGGGGAGTAACAACCGCAAATCCTTGTTTGACACCCTATTCGATCCTCGTTCCTTAGCCTTGAGCGATCCGGCGATCGCTCTGCCCCGATCCTGCGCTCAAACTGTTACCTAAAAAACCAGTTCCTGAACCAGACCAAATTGAACCAACAGAGGTCAATTTGTGGTAGATGCCAACAGCGATCGCCACCAGCCCAGAATGACTTGAATTTCAGTAGCAGTACCGACAGCGTCAAATGAGGGACGGTCCTGCAAGTTTGCTATTTTAGCTTGACCACATCGGGAATGAAGTTTTCCCGTAGGTTTGGACCGCGATGCTGAATATCAAAACTGAACGTGGCCCCCTCCACCTCATCGGCAGGCACATTGCTCAAAGAGAAGTGGGCAATCACTTCTTGGTGGGTCAAGCAATTAGCACATCTGACCACATTGCGGCGACTGAGGACGGAATAGTGACCGAGATAGTACTTCTTCCCACTAGCCACGGTCGCATAGGCCAGCAACACGAACGAGCCTTGGAAGTGGGCGCGATCGATCCCCCGCACCATCAATGTCTGCGTACTAAACCCCGCCACCTCCTCCTCTGGGGCAGCGGGTTTTTCCAACGAGCCAGAGCCGTAGGTAAAGCCCAGATCCTTTTCGATGTTGACGCAGTCATTGGATGTGAAGATTGTCCCGAAGTTATCTTTGGCGAACGGGTAGAGAGGGGTCTCTAATGTGAGTTTGGTGCCGGGGGAAATCCCAGGAGTCGGTCCCTGACTATCGCTAGAACTCGTGCCGTAAAAACCATCAATAATCTCAATCTTGTCGGTCTTTCCATTTTGCTTCTGCCACAGCCAGAACATGCGATCGACGTTGCAATGGTGGAAGAAGAAAATTGGATCGAGTCCGGCGGTGTTGTTTTCCCCCATATCGCCATTAGCACCAGCAATCTGTCCCGATTCTCCAGCACCAGGCAGATCGAATCCGCCTACAGACAGGTGAATGTCATTGTGCGGCGCTTCTAAAGGGGTTACCGGAATGCGATCGGGATGATCTAAATGCCACTGACCGGCGGAGGTAGTGTTGGAGAAGACGGTGTAGTTGGGAGTCTTGAGGCAACGTTTGAATTGCCAGTAGATGCCGTTCTTTTTGGGGTTTGGGTCACTGGGGCTCGGTCCAGAGGTATGCGGTCCCGCACCGTGCAACCAAGCAGTGACATTTTGATTAAGGAGTTCGGTGTTGACGGATGAGTGGGGATATTTTGCGTTGTGGGCATCGGTTGCTGCGCGGGCTTCCGGCGTACCCACCAAGCCGGATAGAGGATATCGCACGGTCTCGTAGCCTGCGGGTTTAACATAATCCTGGTCGTCACCGGGCAATTGATCGGAAAGGGCTTCTGGCAAAACAAACGATCTCAGCGGGTTGTCGATTAGCTTGCCATCCAGTTCGAATTGTTCTTGGGTAAGGACGGTAGGGATCCCATGTTTCAGGGTTTCTTCGCTGGTTTCATCCCAGAAGGGCATGGTGACATCGGGTACGATGCTTTGCAAAGCTTGCTCTATTTTGTAGACGTAGACTCGGTGCCAGGTGGGAAAGAGCACGTTGCCGTGGTTGCAGTAGCCGCCCCAGTAGGTGTATTGGTCGGTGGTAGATAGATTATCGACGGCCTGTCGGTATGCGAAGGGTTCGCCGTGGTAGCCGCCAAGAACAAAGAAGGAGCGTTTGTCAGTAGCGGGAAGGGCTTGGATTCCTTGCCAAGCCCGAACGAGATCTTCAAGAGGTTTTTTGTTGCCGTTATCGTATTGCTCTTGAAGGTAACGGACTGAGTGCCGGACTTTCGGTTCAAACGACATAGAGAGCTTGTCCTATTGTGAAGACCTCATGATTATATTTCCTCTATCTTCTTTAATCATCTATAGAAATACGTTTTTAAAAGTTACTGAGCTACTTTACTAGTCTTATATTGACAAATGACGTTACCTATTACACATCTAGAGGGGGCCTTCTGCTGTCGAAGATTGTGGTTGTCAGCAACATAGAAACCAGTCCAATAGATGGAAAATCATCTTGACTATTGCTATTTTTCTAGTTCTAACGGATAGTGATAGATTTTTGGTATCTTATAGGTGCTCAACTAGCCGGGAGGTCTCATGTCACAGTCTTTCATCTTGGAGTATTGGAATGATGATGATTGGTTTGTTGGTCGCTTGAAAGGCGTTCCTGGAGTTTTTAGTCAGGGGCAAACTCTTGCAGATCTGGAGGAAAATATACGCGATGCCTATCAACTCATGGCTATAGAAGCGGAGCCTGCACCGGCAGAAGCAAAAACCAAGGAACTTATCCTTGAAGTATGAAGCGTAAAGGGTTTATTCGTGAACTAGAGAAATCTGCTTGTGTTTTGCATCGGCATGGCTCAAGACATGACATTTACCTGAATCCAGCAACAGGAAAAAATCTCCCATACCACGTCATACTGAGATCGAGAACAGCAACCTACTTGCCTACGGCGCTATAGCCGCCTGATTCTGTCCGAAGTTGTTGATAAAAAACAATAGAAAGACGCTTTTTTTTGGTCATACGGAGCGTACCAAAAATGGTACAAAGAATCAATCGATTGCTTGACTCTCCTTTGAGATAGTAGCGCTCAAGGGATGTTAAGTACCCTTTTCCCAATCCTCAATCGGTACGTCGTAACTGTACAATCCATTTCCGAATCATTTCACCAATTTCTACCGCAGGGTCCAGGCCTTTTGCTGCATACAGTTCGGGATAATTACCTGGAGAAGTGTTCTCATCGATCGCCATCGGCCCTTCCTCTGTCCAGATTGTATCGAAGCCGAGGATAGGACAATTCAGTGCTCGGCTGGCGCGATCGACCAGACTGATGTGAGCCTCTTGCAAAGGTTGTAGTTTGACTTCTCCACCCCGTTCGCTAGCATCAAAAACCTTATAGCCTTTCTCTCCTAATGGCACCATTTTGCTGGCTTTCTTCTGATAGCCATACATGATGCGATCGCCACACAGCGTGATACTGGTCCATCGTTTGGGGTCATTTTCGTAGTAGCGCTCTAGCAAAAAACCGCCATCCACAGAGTAGATGGTTGTCGAACGAATATAGCCAACGAGATCGCGCAAGAGTGCGGCACTATCCACCAGCGTGACTCCCTTGCCCCAACCGCCTCGCCGAGGTTTGAGTAGAGCGAGTTCCCAGCGTTCTAATAGCTGCTCTACCTCGACAGGAAAACTGGGGCCGCGAACATCAAACAGGACGAATTCCGGCACCCGCACACCTGCCCGAGCCAATTCCAAATGAGCCGTATATTTATCTACGGCAATTTCCCAACTCCAGGGATCTGGCAAGACAGGAATAGACTTCGCTAAAGTCTTCAGGACTTGCAAGTGGTAGGCATTGGGAGCTCGGTCTATCTCACAATACCAAAAGTATCCATTTAGCTCGTTGAGACAGACATTTTGGGTCCAGACGCGGCCTTGATGAATGACAGCATCGCGAAAGTCCAGATCGGTATGCAAGACGCAGTCTGGAAACTCGTTTAAATAGGCGATTAAGTTTGTCTGTATCGGCTGTCGCAAACATCCCCAACAGTTGGGATTGTTGTAGTTTGGCTCGCCCACTTGCGGGCGTGGCGGGATGCAGATTCCAACCTGTAGTGGTTTCACAATTGTAAAAGATATTCGAGTATAAGTTTAGGAATATCGTGCTGTTTTCTTTCTGAAAAAGTATGATGCAGCCATTGGGGTTGTGCGTTGACTTCTAGAGCTACAGTATGATTTTCCTTCGGATCGGCTTGAGGATTGGGAGAAATTAAATCTAAGCCAAAAATATCCAGAGGTAGACTGTGGGCGAGACAATCGACCCAGGCTTGATAGCGTTCGTGTAAAGTGTCCGTGACATCGATCGCCATTCCCCCCTGCCCGATATTCGCAACTTGTTTGACGGTCACCTTTTCCCCAGCGGCAGGGCAGTCATCCACTGTCATGCCAGCCTTTTCTAGCAACTGTAGCGTTTCATCATTGACGAGCAGCCGATTTTGCGGATTTTGCGTTTGGATCGAGCGATCGCGATCGGCCATGAGTTGCCCGATAGAAGAATGGCCATCTCCGGTTACATAGGCGGGTTCCCGAATGCAAGCAGCCACAACGCGATCGCCGATAACCTGTAGGCGCAGATCGTATCCGTCAGCCTGCTCTTCGATGACGAGCGTATCGGACGCAGCCCGTTGAATTGCCGTGTAGAGGCTCTCGATATCTCTCAGCCCCATAGTCACCCCTTCGCCGTTTGTACCCAGCGTAGGTTTGCAGACGACTTGGCTGCCGCTGGGAGCATCGGCCCAGAAAGTCTCTAATTGTTGTTGAAGGTCTGCAGCGTTGCGATCGAGCTGAATGCTGCGTGGGGAAGGGATACCACATTGGCGAAAAACTGACTTTGTGCGGTGTTTGTCGGCACAGAGCGCATCCACCTGTGGGGTTAGGCCGGGGTAAATACAGCCTTCAACAATCGTTACGCTCCGCTCGCGAGTGCGATAAATGACGCGGTCGCAGGGACTTTGAGACGGGTCGCCATCATAAATCGTTTCTATGCCAAGTCGCCGAGCAGCTTTTATCAAAGCTTGTTGGTGTGGATCCGCGCTCATACGGTTTTTCTCTAAACTTGGAGGGCACGCCAACCCAAAACGCCTCACTTGGCGCACGATGCCCGGTTCTTTAACACTGTAGATAGTCGGAGGTTACCGGAGATAACGGAAGTTTGCAAGTGGCTTGGGCGGCAGTGTAGCTACCAGGTACAGAGAAGCTCCACGCTGATAGACTGATACTCGATGACCTTGCAACCGCTTGTTGACAGCGTCTACCGTCCATTGCTTCCTGGGCATATCGCAGATGGCTCAAAAATGGCTCGAAAAAATGGGTTATTCTACGCCTTTCGAGTCTAATTCAAGCTCATCTGCATTGTCTAAAATGGCTGTAGAAGCTTACTCAAAGGTCTGTGAAGTAAGGTTTTGGGGCTGTGGCACAGTTGGATAGCGCGAGCGCCTCCTAAGCGCTAGGTCGTGGGTTCGAATCCCGCCAGCCCCGCTTCAATAATCAAGTCGAAAACCCTATAATACTTGACTTCTGGCTGTTGCTCTTGTCCAATGCAATTAGCAGCCAATGGCTCTTATTGGCCTTTATCGGGCAACATTTTAGGCAACATCTAGGCAACGCTAGGCAGCCATGAGCAGGCAAGATCGGTGGTCGCTGGAAGCTGTTAACAAACGGCTCAAAGGCAGCCGCGTTCGAATCAATCAAGTAAAACAATCTCTATATTTGAGAGCGACGTTACCGCCAAAGCCAGGGTAGGCTGCTCCAAAGCAACGACGTCTGCCCGTAGGGCCAGCTACACCCGAAGGCTTTGAATGGGCGGAGGCACAGGCTTACAAGCTCAATGCCGATCTGATGCGGGGAACGTTCAGTTGGGACGAATGGTTGATGCCCGGCGAGGAGAAATCCAGCAGCCTCAAGACCTGCGATCGCATCGAGGCATTCAAAGACTGGTATATGAGTCGAAATACTCTAACGGAAAAAACCTGGCAGCGACATTGGCAAAGGATCTTTAATCAACTTCAACCAAACAAGGAATTATCTGAGGGCGAGATCCTGAAAGTTGTTCTGCAAACACCGGCTAACAGTCGGTCCCGCAAGCTATGTTGCCAGAAACTTCAGAAATTGGCTGATTGGGCGGGCATCGAAGTCGATTGCCAGCCCAAGCTCATGGCATCCCACTCGCCTTCGCATAAATAGGTTTGCTGGGCTGCTTTGGGTTTGTGAGTGAAGAAGACTGTCGCTAGGACTCCATACTGGCTCCAGGGTTGATAGTCGGCGGGCAATTGGTCGGCGGGTACCCACGGGGCAATGCGTAATTTGCGGTGGTACTGCCCTTTGCTAGCTGGAATGGGGATAGCTATTGCCCAGAGCTTGCGATCGCCGATTCGCTTGGACTCGATTCCTAGCTGGAAGTGGGCAATGGCCTCGTCGGGGATGCCGCGATCGCGCAGCCAAGCTCGGGCGGGACCTTTGCGGCTGAGCAGTCTGCGGTGGCGTCTTCTCCTGTTAGGGAGAAGTGGTATTTGTGGGACGAACAAGGTGCTTGCAGTGCTATGGAGATTTTCCGGATGCTATTTACTTTGCGAGCCCTAGATGCGCTCAATCAGGAGATTGTCAGTGTGAGATTGGAGCTGAACGTTATGAAGGAGGAGTAAATCAGATATGAGATTCATTACAGAAGGATTACTCATACTGCGATATACAAAAAATCAGACCTAGTTTTCATACCAAATTTCCTGAAAATTATTCATCAATTTATGGGCAAGAAATCTGGAAAGCTCATCACATATATCAGTCATTGCAGCGCTCTCCCAAATGTTATTTGGCTGAACGTTCTATGTTAGATATTTACATCGCCAGTATATGTGCAATTTCAACCGAGAGAGGCTATGATTGCGAATGACTTGAAGGGTTTTCAGGGGTAGATGGTGTTAGATAGCGAACTTTGGAGTGATTTCGCAAATTATGAAAATTGTCTCTTGGCTTGGCAGAGAACTGTAAATGTGACCAGCCGGATGCTCCATGAAAAATTGGGAATGGAGATATTTGCATATAATCTCCAAGATAATCTCGAAGATTTAGTGGAGCAAACAACAAAGGAATACTTCTCCTACTCTCCTCTATCTGACCATAAAGTTTATGTACCAAAGCCATCGACAACTCTAAAAACTATCGCACAACTTTACCGTTAGGCTGATTTAAAATCTATCAATGCCCTACTGGCTCAAAAGGATTTAGTATTTCAACATCGAGAACCTTGAAATCGGCTACATTTCGCGTCACAACAATCAAATTATGCACACCTGCTGTGGCAGCAATCATCGCATCCTCATAAAGGGTGTCTGACTTGCGGTGCATCAGTCGAGCCCAGCTTCTAAACGTCGCTGCATCCATGGATAATACGTTGTAAGTCACAGCAACGAGTTCAAGCCAGGTTTTTATCTCCGCAGCCTTGGCCCGATCTTGCTCGCGCGTCACCTCAATACCCGCCTGAATCTCACCCAGTGTCACCGCTGACAAAAATAGCTTGGCATCGTCAACAAACTGCAACCATTCCACCACTAACCTATGCGGGCGAGGCTTTCGCAACTCCGAAACGACGTTTAGCTCGGCCACGCGCAGGTATCACGAGTTCTGTGCGCGCCGAGTCCGACAGCAGGAGCTGCTTGAGGGATGGGCGGGCAGCAGCCTGCAAGCGCCGCCACTCTTCCACAGACACCAGCACTGCAGCTTCCTTCCCACGCTTCGTCACTATCTGCGGCCCTTCTGACAAGCACGAGTCCAAGAACTTGCTGAACCTTGCCTTCGCATCTTGAACTGGCCACGTATGCTATGCATGGTTCACTCGCTAAAACTAGTTATATAACTAGTCTGCTGAATCATTACTGACCTGTCAATATCAAGTTAGGTTTCTGCTGTCCTTAAGTTTTGTTGGTAAAATTGGGGGGTGCTAGCCTGCGATCGCTATAATAATTGGCTTGGCTATTGCGAGTCGGCCATCAAACCTAACAATTCGCCGCAGTGGATGCTTGGCAAAACTGTCGATCTTAATTGAGAGTTTTCCTAGCACCGCTGAGCTCAAGGCCGTTAGGCAGCACAGATCGACTGCGACCTCGTGTTTCCTTGTCAACCTTTGCTCCAGAACTGAAATAATGGACATGCTCTTGACTACAGACTTATCCGATCTTTTTGATTAGAGATGCCAATTGAGTAATATTAGTAGACAATTAAGTCTGGTGCTTTGCAAAAGAGTAGATACATGGATTACCCTTGGGAGGTTATTTTTTGGATAGATTACGAAGGCTGACTCTCAAGGGATTTAAGTCTATCAAGGCAATGGATCTTGAACTGAACCCTTTAAATATTTTGATTGGAGCAAATGGTGCAGGCAAGAGCAATCTCATTTCGTTTTTCAAAATGCTGAATGAGATGATGGCTGAACGCTTTCAACACTATATTGGTACATCAGGACGTGCTCAATCTCTTCTATATTTTGGTTCCAAGATCACGCCTCAGATAGAAGCAAGACTAGAATTTGAAGTTAAAAATGGTTCAGACATTTATCTTATAAGGTTGTTTCATGCTGCTGCCGATACATTAATTTTCGCTGAAGAGTCCTTGAGTTTTTTAGAAACCGGTCGAGATTCTCCAAGATTAGATGATTTAGGTGCAGGACATCAGGAAACTAAAATCAACGAAGCAGTAAAGGAAGAAAAACAAACGGCAAAAGTCCTCAAATATCTGCTCGATCGTTGCCGTGTTTATCATTTTCATGATACGTCGGCTACCGCAGGCATCCGTCAATCCTGTTATGTTGGTAACAACCGGTGGCTCATGCCTGATGCTGCCAATTTAGCTGCTCTCCTTCTCAGATTTCGCGAAGGAGATGGGAATACAGCTTACCAGCGGATTGTTGGAACTATTCGGCTTATTGCGCCTTTTTTTAAAGACTTTATTCTCGAGCCAGATGCGTCTCATCATGTCATTCTCAATTGGAGAGAAAAAGATTCAGACCGAGTATTTGGACCGCATCAGTTTTCAGATGGAACTTTGCGTGCTATTTGCCTTGCCACGCTACTCTTGCAACCCGAAGATGAATTCCCGAAACTTATAGTTGTAGATGAGCCTGAGCTGGGACTTCATCCCTACGCCCTAAATGTTATCGCCGATCTTTTTAGTAAAGCATCTTTGCATACCCAAATCCTCATTAGCACCCAGTCTAGTTCTTTTTTAGACAATTTTCATCCTGAAGATGTGATTATTGTAAACCGAGAAGGTAAAGAGTCGAAATTCAAGAGGCTATATCCCGAAGAGTTGGAAATTTGGCTTGATGAATACAGCTTAGGAGAAGTTTGGGAGAAAAATGTAATAGGCGGAGGACCACATTAATGGCGCGCCTTTACTTATTCGCTGAAGGACAAACTGAGCAAACATTTGCGGATGATTTAATAAGGCCATATTTAGCGCAGCATAACGTCTTCATGAACAAACCGGTGCTTATTGCTCATGCAAAGAAGAAGGGGCGAATACATCGTGGTGGTGGTCGCAAATATACACCTATGAGAAATGACATAATACGGCTTCTTAAACAGGATCGAGCTGAAAATGCGTTTTTTACAACCATGATTGACTTGTACGCAATTCATCCTGATTTTCCAGGTTTGGCTGAAGCTAAACGTATAACGCAAAATCCACTTGAAAGGGTTGAATTCTTAGAACAAAAATTTGCAGAAGATATTGGCGACCGGCGATTTATCCCTTATATTCAGTTGCATGAGTATGAGGCATACCTTTTTTCTGAACCAGCTTGTTTTGAATACCTTAGTGCTGGGAAAATACGAGAAATCAAGACACTCCAGGATATTGCTAGCCAATATGAGACTCCAGAGTTAATCAATGATGGGCCGCAAACAGCACCAAGCAAGCGAATTATTGCTCAATTTCCTGATTATGGACAGTCAAAGTCTACCTTTGGACCGCAGTTAGCTGAGAGAATCGGTTTACAATCAATTCGGAATAAATGCTTACATTTTCATGAATGGTTAACAAAGCTCGAATCTTTGGATGAGCAATCAATTAGCAGTTGATTGCCTAACCACGCTCATGCACCCGACCGTCGAGAGATGAGCTATTGAAATTTTGTTTTGTTGGCGGCGGGTGATGGTCACCGTTAGGTTTCTGCTGTCCTTAAGTTCTTCTGGTGAAATTGGGAGGTGCTAGACTGCGATCGCCTTAATTGGTCTAACTATTGCAAGTTGGGCACTGGTCCTGCTCTCAATCTCTCCAAGCTTCATCGGCCAACCTACCATCGGGCTGGAATAACTGAATATGCAGGGGCATACCGGCAGCATGGGTGGAGCAACTGAGACAGGGATCGAAGGCACGAATGCCCGCTTCGACTCGATTCAACATGCCTTCGGGAATGGTCGGCCCGTGAATGTAATGGCGGGCAATTTGAGTCACCGTCCGATTCATAGCCAAACTATTTTGCCCCGTCGCAATTACCAGATTGACGCTGCGCAGCAGGCCGCGATCGTCCACTCGGTAGTGATGAAAGAGCGTGCCGCGAGGAGCTTCGCTCGCCCCAACCCCTTCCAACTGATTCACATCCGCCCGCGCCCGCAGGCGATCGCTCAATAAATCCTCCTCCTCCAGCCACCCTTCAATCCGCTCGATCGCTGCCAAGATTTCGATGAGCCGAGCGTAGTGATAGAAGAACGACGAATTGACCGTACTGCCCCCTCGCTCTCGATACTCTGCCAGTTCGCGATCGGCGAGTGGGGTGCCCATGCGATCGCAAACATTGAGGCGTGCCAAAGGCCCCACCCGATACATGCCACTTTCCAGCCGGCAGTGCTCGTCTCGATCGGGGTAGCCGAGGGGGCGATAGTAGGGAGACTTGAGGTAGGAAGTGGGCTCGACTGCCTCGCCGATATAATCCTCAAAGCGAGTGGGATCGAGGCGATCGGCAATGATATTACCGCCACTATCCACAAACCTGAGCTGGCCGCCGTAATGCTCCCAAGTGCCATTGCTGCTGACTAACCCCATAAACAGAGAGGGAAAATTACCGAAGATGTTGGCTTCTTCGGCATAGCGATCGAGCAAGCCTTTCAGCCGTTCCAGTGCGGCCAAAGTCGTCTCCCGTACCTCGGGAATCCAGGCGCGCAGGCGATCGCGTCCAGCCACCGTCAGCGCTTGCCGCACCCCTCCCGGCACCGCCCAAGAGGGATGAATTTTTTGACCCCCCACCTCCTCAATGACTGACTGGCCAAATTGGCGCAACCGTATCCCCTGTCTGGATAGCTCCGGTTCTGCCGCCATCAAGCCAAAGATATTCCGCCGAGCGGGATCGCTATCGAAGCCCAGGAGCAAGTCGGGGGAACTGAGATGGAAAAAACTGAGGGCGTGGGACTGGACGATTTGGCCGAGATTAATCAATCTGCGCAGCTTTGTGGCGGCGGCGGGAATCTCGACGGACAAAATGCGATCGCCCGCTTTGGCGGATGCCAGCAGGTGACTGACCGGACAAATGCCGCAGACTCGCGGCGTAATACCGGGCATCTCCCAAAAGGGTCTGCCCTCGCAAAATTTCTCAAAGCCGCGAAATTCCGTCACGTGAAATTTTGCCCCCGATACCTCTTCCGCATCGTCGAGATAAATCGAGATTTTGGCATGACCTTCAATGCGGGTGACGGGGTCGATAATGACGGTGCGAGACATATACGGATAAACCTCTTGCCTAAACCCAGTCTAGTCAGAAATCTGTAGTTTTAATGAGACACCTTTTAGTCCCCCTCACTAACGCTGTCGATCGCTGCATTCGCCCCCTAAATCCCCCATTCTGGGGGACTTGACGACAGTGCTAGCTGGGGTTTGGAGACAAGGAAGACGAACTGGAGAATCGCGGTCATTATAAGGTCTAGAACGAAGCCAACAGACTCTCACAAGTCCCCCACTGGTGGGGGATTTAGGGGGCCGAGTGCAATGCCTGAAAACTCCAGGTCTTAATATGGATAAGGTTTAAAGGCTAGGTGAGGGGAGTTTCAAATCCCTCGGGATGGAGAATTTTGCCAGCCTTAAAACCCCATATATCCTTCTAACAACATCTCGTAATCGTCTGTGTCTGCCATCTCTGGATGTGCTGCGAGATATTCTTCAAACGCCGATTGCTCAGGAGTCTCTGCCCGCTGGTGAGCCAGTTCTGCTTGGATGTCTGCAACCGCTCGCCACGCTTGTTTAGACTCTGGAGCCAGCAATCCTTTTTCTGACCCCACCATCCCAGCTCGATTGACCGAAGCCTGCAGTTGCTCTTCCAAGTCAGCGGCAGGGGGGCGATTGACAACATCAGTTTTGAGCAGAATGTCAGTGACGGAAACAATTCCGACGCTATCCCCTTGAATGACCGGCGCGCTGCGAATGCCCACTTCGGCAAACAGGCGGGCCACGTATTCCACGGCCAAATCGGGATTGACGACAATACAGGGCTTCGACATAATCTCGTAAACCTTGACCTGCTTGGGATCTTTGCCGTAAGCCACCACCTTACAAATCACATCGGTGACCGTGACAATGCCGTAGGCATCTTGGGGATGGCGGCGCTCTACTAATAGACTGCTCACCATATGCTCTTTCATCAGTTCGACCGCCCGAGCTACGGTTTCCGCACCGCGAATGGCGATCGCATTTGGAGTCATGATCTCTGCTGCTGTTGGCATTGTTAGCCTCCCCGTAGGGTCTATAAACTGCGATCGCAAATCGAGCGATGCTCAAGTCAAACGATGCTCAAGTCAAACCACCTCACCCAAATTTGATAAATTCTCGTCCCGCTAAATGAGGGACATTACCCTCCAACAGAGGCGCGATCGCCGCCCGAATTCGACTGGCTGGAGGGGGACATCCCGGCAGATACAAATCCACCGGCACCACCGCATGAACGGGCTCGACGCGATCGAGCAGGGGCGGCAGAATGTCACCCGTGTCGGGCAGGCCGGAATTGAGATTGTCCATCTCCACATAGGCTCTTTCTAAAACGGGCTGAGCATCCCCCAAGGGATTGCGCAGTGCCGTGACATTGCCCGTGACGGCACAATCGCCAAACGAGATCAGAAATTGGCTGCGATCGCGCACTTGCCAAATCATCTCTAAGTTGTCCCGATTGGCAACCGCTCCTTCCACCAACACCACATCCACCCCCGATGGATAGTCTTTGGTATCCATAAAAGGGCTAAACACCAGATCCACCTGTTTGGCTAACTCGAATAGCCATTCATCTAAATCGAGCAACGACATGTGGCAGCCGGAGCATCCTGCCAACCACACCGTTGCTAGTTTGAGCTTAGACATGCTATCTCCTACATCAACCACTCTTTGTTCTGACGGGCCTTGGCAATGAACTCTAGGCGATCTTTGTCGTGGACCATCTCCCCTACGGTGGAGCCGCGATTGAATAGCGCCCCCGTCGGACAGGCACTGACGCATTTGCCGCAGGAGGTGCAGCTTTGGGCCTCTCCCCAAGGCTGATTCATGTCCGCAATCACGCGGGAGGTGCGACCGCGACCGGCCATATCCCAAGTGTGTGCCCCTTCGAGCTCGTCACACACCCGAATGCAGCGGGTACAGAGGATGCAGCGGTTGAAATCGAGACCGAAGCGTTCGTGAGAGATATCGACCGATCGTTGGGGATGTTGGTAGGCAAACCGCACGCTATCCATCCCGACGGCGATCGCCAAATCCTGCAATTCGCAGTTGCCGTTCGACACGCAAACGGCACAAACATGGTTGCCCTCCGCAAACAGCAACTCCACAGTCATGCGGCGATACCGTTGCAGCCGCTCGCTGTCGGTGCGGACTTCCATCCCCTCCGCCACTTGGGTGACGCAGGCGGGCAAGAGCTTGGATTGGCCCTCCACTTCGCACAGACACAGCCGACAGGCTCCCACCTCCGAAACTCCGTCTAAATAGCACAGCGTCGGAATCTCAATGCCCGCCTCGCGAGCAGCCTGCAACAGGGTTTCCCCCTCGCGAGCCGTGATGAGTTGGCCATCGATCGTGAGGGTTTTAACGGCCATATTCCCCCCCCATTCCCGGCAACCCCACCGATAGGTCGAACGGTAGGAGCGTCGTACATTCCCGAGACAGTTCGGGGGTGCAGCTAATCGGTCGGTACAGCACTAGGAATGACAGGGCCAAGACCAGGGCCAAAACACCGAACAGAAAGAAGAGAAGCCTAGGTCGATCGAGCATCTGAAGATCCTCCTGAGGATGGGGAATGGCGAGCGGCGATCGCCGCGACATACTCGTCGCGGAAATGGCGCAGCGTACTGAAAACCGGATTGGGGGCAGACTGCCCCAATCCACATAAACTGGTGTATTTCACCATATCGGACAGATCTTCGAGCAACTCCAGATCCGCCAAACAGCCCCGACCCGAGCGGATTTTGTCCAGCAGTTGATAGAGCTGAACGGTGCCAGCGCGGCAGGGAATGCACTTGCCGCAGGATTCTTCCATGCAAAACTGCATAAAGAACTTGGCCACATCCACCATGTTGGTGGCACTATCCATCACCACCATGCCGCCCGATCCCATGATGGAGCCCAGCTCGGTCAGGGCCTCGTAGTCCACAGGCGTATCGAGTGCCTCTGCCGGAATGCACCCACCCGACGGCCCCCCCGTCTGCACGGCCTTCACCGCTCCCCCCTCGGGAACGCCACCCCCCATTGCCTCCACAATCTGTCGCAGCGGAGTTCCCATCGGCACTTCGATTAAGCCAGTATTGCGCACCTTGCCCGCTAAGGAAAACACCTTAGTGCCTTTGCTGCGATCGGTGCCAATACTGGCAAACCAATCGGCTCCCCTGCGAATGATGGCGGGAATATTGGCAAAGGTTTCGACGTTGTTGATGAGGGTGGGACATCCCCACAGGCCCGACTCTGCCGGGTAGGGAGGTCGGGGTCGGGGCAGGCCGCGCTTGCCTTCAATCGAGGCCATCAGGGCGGTCTCTTCGCCACATACAAATGCCCCAGCTCCAATGCGCAAGTCAATGCGGAAATCGAACGGCGATTCAAAAATTTGGCTGCCGAGCAAGCCGTAGCGGCGGGCTTGACGAATCGCGGTTTGCAGGTGGCCGATCGCCAGCGGATATTCCCCCCGCACGTAAATAAACCCTTGGCTGGCTCCCACGGCATAGGCGGCGATCGCCATACCCTCCAAGACGCGATGGGGATCGCTTTCCAACACACTGCGATCCATAAAGGCTCCGGGGTCCCCTTCGTCGGCATTACACACGACATATTTCGGCCCGGGGGGCATTTTAGCCACAGTGGCCCATTTCAACCCCGTCGGATAGCCAGCCCCGCCGCGTCCCCGCAAACCGCTGCGGGCAATTTCTTCCACCACCGCCTCCGCTGCCATCTCCCGCAACACCCGATGCAGGGCTAGATAGCCTTGGGCTGCAATGTAGTCCTCGATCGCCTCGGGGTCGATCTTGCCGCTGTTTTCTAAGACAATCCGCTGCTGCAGAGTATAGAACGGGTGCTGGAGATCCCCTTGACGCAGCTCGACGGCTTCTCCCCCCAGAGCCCGAACCACCTCCTCGGCTCGCTCGGGCAGCACAGTTTCGTATAAGTGCTCGTCCGGGTCGATGCGGACTAGAGGGCCTCTACTACACAGCCCCATGCAACCCACCCCACTCACCTGGACTTGTCCCCCCAATCCCCCCTCGGTGACGGCTTCCTCCAGCGCCTCCTTCAGGGCCGCCCCTCCCGCAGACAGACAACTCCCCACCGTGCAGCAACAAATCCGCTGCTTCTCCAAACGCCGCTGCCGCGTGGCGGCAATCTCTTGTAATTCACTCAGATCCACGCTGCAAGCACTCCTCCAAGCGGGCGATCGCCAGTGCGGGGGTTTGGTGCCCCTCCGTTTCCCCATCCAGCACCACAGCTGGTGCGACACCGCAGGCTCCCAAACATCGAGCAGTGACGAGAGACAATTCCCCGTCGGCGGTGGTTTCCCCCGCCGCTATCCCCGCATATCGCTCGATTGCCCCCAATACGGTGGGAGCCCCTTTGACGTAGCAAGCTGTTCCCATGCACACCACGCAAGTATGTGCCCCTTTGCGCTTGAGGGAGAAAAAGTGGTAGAAGGTTGCAACTCCGTACACCTGACTGGGGGGCAGCTTCAGGCTGTGGGCGATATAGAGGAGTAAATCTTCTTCCAGATAGCCAAACAATTCTTGCGCCCGATGCAACACCTCAATCAGCGCGTCCTGCTGATATTGGTGCTGTTTCATGGTGGCGTCCAGCAGGCGAAACCGTTTGTCCCCACTAGTGCGAGAGGGCGATCGCCGATCCGATGCAGTGTGGGTCTGAAGTCCCATCGACTTCCCTCTAATCGTTACCTTAGTAGACCTTCCCCCTTCGGGTGGACACCCATTGGTTGGTCATTGCCGCGCTGGAAATTTCCCTGGAGCTCGTGGCATCTTGGCGGAAGAGTCAGCCCCCTGAGTCTGAAGATTACGAGTCAGATGACCTTTGGGCCAAGTATTCGGAAAGTTGTTCGAGTGAGTCAGCGGCTAAGACTGTATCGAGTAATCCTTCTAGCTGCACTACCGTAAGCTCCCGAAGTTGAGTCTGAAGTGAAGTTGGAATAGAGCTAAATCGACTTGCCAATAAACGCAGCAGCATGCGTAGCGCTTCTTGTTGTCGCCCCTGTTCGAGTCCTTGTTCGCGCCCTTGTTCGAGCCCCTGTTCGAGCCCTTGTTCGAGCCCTTTGGCCAGACCAATTCTTTCCACGCTGCTGATGTAAGGCATCCTCTGCTCCCGCTCGTAAGCTTGAATCTCTTCCCAGACCTCTCGCTCCAATTCCTCCGGCAATGCCATCACCCAATCGATGAAGTGGAATAGCTGGATGACATCCTCGCGCTCGAAACCCCGCCCGTACAGCCGTCGAATCAACCGCAGCTTCCACTGCAGGCGATCGCGCTGGTCTCGACGGGTGGCTTGTGCCTGCAGGTGAGCCATCGCAATGGTCGCAAACGGATTGCTGCTGGCCTCCAATTCGGCCCATCTTTGCTTGTAGCCTAGCAATTTTGCGGTGAGAAAGCGGAACTCCAGACGACAGCCCAAGACCTCGCGGACAAATTCGCTGGGATGCCAATTGGGACTAGTGTCGCAGAGGATGGCTAAACTCGCCACGGGGCGACCGTAGCGCTCGGCAATGCGGGTGTTGTAGATGTACATGCGTTCCGGGAAGGAGTCATCTTTGTTGCCCTGCACTTCCACATGGATGAGAATCCACATGTCCAGTCCGTCGAGTAGCCAGACCCGGACCAGTTTATCTGCATAGCGACGGCCCAGCTCGGCATCGCGAACAACTTGCTGTAACTCTTTGTCGAGAAACTCGTAGGGACGCGACCAGTCAATTTGGGCGTGGGCGGCAGGGAAGAAGAACTGGAGACAGGGCTCGAAGTAAATCTCCAGCACCTCTTTCCAGGGAGTATCGAAGTCTGCTCGGGGTGCGGGCATATCTCGGGCGAACCACAAAGTCTGACTCTAGAGTACCGCTAGGGCAAGGCCGAGGCTGCCGCTAGGTCCTCGCAGCCTGCCAGCCGTAACTGTAGACTGCATTGACGAACCTCAATTGGCCGGTAACTTTTGAACGGGAAATCTCCCGACCGCAAGATGGCAATCGGACAGCATCGCAAACTGGGCCTTTGTGAATTGTTGTGAGGAAATGCCAGCACTCTGGCACTTGGCTCTGTGCTCTTTCTAGAAGCCACATTAGAGTTCTAGGTACAGGGCGGAGCGGTCCTCAGCCAGAATTGAGGCAGTTGCAATGAATCGAGGCAAAGTCGTTTCGTTTCGGGGTAGCGTAATCGACGTGCAATTTTCCCAGCAGCTTCCCAAACTGTACAGCCAGTTGCGGGCGGGGGAAGATGGCCGCGTCGTGATTGAGGTCGTGGAGCAGCGCGATGCCGAGACGGTCAGAGGCATTGCCTTGACCCCAGTTGCGGGTTTAGCTAGGGGATCGCCCGCGATCGCCACAAACCAACCCCTCCAGGTACCCGTAGGCCAGCGCTTGCTCGGTCGGGTGTTGAATGTGTTTGGGGAAACCGTCGATCGCAAAGAACCGATCGTGGGGGGAGAGTGGCGATCGCTCCATCGAGCTCCCGTCCCGCTATCGCAACGCTCTACCCTCTCGGAGGTTTTAGAAACCGGCATCAAAGCGATCGACCTGCTCGCCCCATTAGAGCGAGGGGGAAAAGCTGGCTTGTTTGGCGGCGCCGGCGTCGGCAAGACGGTCTTAATCGCCGAGACCATCCACAACATGGCAAGTGGGTACGAGGGCATCGGCATCTTTTGCGGCATTGGCGAACGCAATCGAGAAGCTGAAGAGCTGTATCGGGAAATGCAAGCGGCGGGAGTGCTGGATAACACCATCATGGTCTTCGGCCAGATGGACGAGCCTCCCGGTGCCAGGTTTCGGGTGGGGCATGCTGCCCTGACAATGGCGGAGTATTTCCGCGACGATGCGAAACGAGATGTCCTGCTGCTGATTGATAACATCTTTCGGTTTATCCAAGCCGGACAGGAAGTCTCTGGCTTAATGGGGCGGCTGCCCTCTCGGGTGGGCTACCAGCCCACCTTACTGACAGACTTGGCTGAGTTTGAGGAGCGCATCTCCAGTACGGCAACCGGTGCAATCACCTCCATTCAAGCGGTCTACGTGCCAGCCGACGATTTTACCGATCCCGCCGCCGTCCAGACATTCGGTCACCTGTCTTCCTCGATCGTGCTGTCTCGCAAGCGGGCCAGCGAGGGGTTTTATCCGGCAGTTGACTTGCTGCGCTCCAGCTCGAAAATGCTGACGCCGACTGTGGTTGGGAACAGACATTACCAAATTGCTCGGGAAGTCAGACGCACGCTAGCCACTTACGAACAGTTGAAGGACATTATCGCCATGCTAGGCATCGAGGAACTGTCCCAAAGCGATCGCCAGATGGTCGATCGCGCCCGCAAGCTGGAGCGATTTTTGACGCAACCCTTCTTCAGTACTGAGCAATTTACTGGCAAGAGCGGCAAGTTGGTCTCTCTGGAGGCCACCATTTCGGGCTGCGAAAGCATTTTGAATGACGAGTTTGTTCGTTTTTCGGAGCGATCGCTGTACATGATTGGGGCCATCGACGAAGCAGGAGTACAGGGGGCATGAGTACCGAAATGAAGTTGAAGGTCTTGCTGCCGACAGGGGTTTTTCTCGTGGCCCGCGTCAGCAAAGCGATCGCCGAAGCGGCCAATGGCTCCTTCTGCTTGTTGCCCAATCACATCGATTTCGTTGCCACCCTCGTACCCGGTATTCTGTCGTTTGACTCTGGTGGAGATGGAGAAGTCTTTCTCGCGATCGATCGGGGCGTCTTGGTGAAATGCGGCTCGGAGGTGTTGGTGGCGACTCGACAAGCAATTCGGGGGGACGATCTAGACACCTTGATGCAAGCCGTGGAGGAGCGCTTTCTTGCCTTAGACGAACGAGAGAGGCGATCGCGCTCTGCCCTCGCTAAGCTGGAGGCAAGTTTTGTGCGGGGGCTGGCCGAAATGAGAGGGATCGGCAATGACAGAGCCTGACGATTTAACGACTCGAAAACGGCGTCACTTTCGGAATACCTTTCGCCAGAGCATTCGGGATAAATCGACTCGAAAACAGCAGGCAAGGCAAGAAGGGGAAGGTGGAGTCTTATTTTGGATGGGAACCTTTGGCCTCGTGGGGTGGAGCGTCACTGTTCCCACGCTCATTGGAATTGCGATCGGGGCTTGGATCGATCGGCAATGGCCGAGCCGCTATTCCTGGACACTGATGCTATTGTTTGCTGGCGTAGTGCTGGGCTGCTGGAATGCTTGGTTTTGGATTCGAGAGGAAAGCCAGGATGATTGAGGGTAAGCAGTTTCTAACCATATTTTTCTCGACGAATCAATGCAACACTGATTTGAACGATCGTCCCAAAACGTCTCATTCCGATCGAAAATGCTGCTAAGAGAGATTATTATGAACCTAAATTGGCATCTATTCACTGCCTTGCCATTGGGCTTTGGGCTCGGATACTTTTACTTTGGGATGCTCTGGCTGACAGTACGACAATTGCCGAGCACGCAATGGCCAATCCGATTATTTGTCGGCAGCTTCCTGGGTCGATTGACGGTTGCTCTCATTGGTATTTATCTGGTAACGAATGGACAGTGGGAACGGGCACTGGCCTGTCTGGGAGGGTTCCTGTTGGCTCGCAGTCTGCTAATACATCGCTTACAACTCAAGCAACTCCAATGGAAATCACACGTAGAGGAGTCGCAGCATGGAAATTAATCCTGACAATATTATCCTTTTGCACTTAGGCGATATTGGTCTGAATGCCACGATTCTCTTCACCTGGTTGGTTATGGCAGTTTTAGTTGTCGGCTCCTGGCTCGTCACGCGCAATCTGTCAGTAGACTCACAGATCTCGAATTGGCAAAATGTACTTGAAATTATTGTGGAATCTATCTCCGGCCAAATTCGCGATGCCAGCGAGCAAGAACCGGAGCCGTATTTGCCGTTCATCGGGACTCTCTTTCTATTCATTGCGATTGCCAATCTGCTGGCAATCGTGCCGTTTTACATATCGCCCGCCGCCTCTCTCTCGACCACATCCGCGTTGGCGCTCTGCGTTTTTGTCGCAGTGCCTCTGTTTGGCATTCGAAAAGTCGGTTTACTGAGTTATCTCGAAAACTATATTCAACCGACGCCCTTGATGTTACCCTTCACACTCATCGGCGAGATTTCGCGGACGGCATCGCTCGCAATTCGCCTGTTTGGAAACATTATGAGTGGCAATCTGCTGGTGGCGATTCTTGTATCGCTCGTGCCATTATTCATTCCTCCTGTTATGCAAGCATTTGGACTATTGATCGGGGTGATTCAGGCATATGTCTTTTCCATCCTGGCAATGGTCTATATTACGTCTGGAATGCGCACTCAACAGACGCTCGACTGAGATAACACATTCAGCAGGCTTCAAGAGAGAAATAGATAATGGATAATCTCGGTTTGATTGGAGTTGTCTCGATTATTGTTTCGGGTGCGACCATCGCGATCGGCTCGATTGCACCCGCGATTGGAGAAGGATTAGCGCTGGCTCGCGCTTTGGGTGCTTTGGCCCAACAACCCGATCGCGCCAATACGATTACGCGCACCTTATTTGTCGGTTTGGCACTGGTTGAATCCACCGCGATTTACTGCTTTGTGGTTTCCATGATTCTGCTATTTGCCAATCCTTTTTGGAACCACTTTTTAGAAAGGTCGGGGGGGTAATGCAGTGTCGATTAATTGGTTCACCTTTTTTGCTCAAATTGTCAATTTTATTATCTTGGTATTACTGCTGCAGCGTTTTTTGTACGGTCCCATCACTCAAACAATGCGCGATCGCCAGCAGCGGATTGACGATCGCTGGCAGGAAGCCGAGCGGCAACAGGCGGAGGCACAACGGCAGGCCGAGCGCTATCGCCAGCAGCAGCAGGAGTTAGAACGAGAGCAGGAAGAACTGATGTCCGAGGCAAAGGCCGCAGCGGAGGGAGTGCGCCAGGATTTCATCAGACAGGCCCGCATGGATGTCGATCGCTTCCAGGCGGGCTGGCAAGGGGCAGTGGGACGAGAACGGGATGAATTCCTCGCCACTTTAAAGCAGCGGATCGCTCGCGAGGCTTGGGCGATCGCCCGTCGCGCCTTACAAGATGTGGCCAATGTCGAGATCGAACAGCGGGCCGTAGCCGTCTTGCTCGAACGCCTCAAAGCTTTGGAGGAGCGGGAGCGAGCGCAACTGCTGGAATCTTGGCGGGAGTCCGGTCGGGATCTTGCCGTTCGCAGTGGTTTCGACCTTTCCCCCCAGATGCGCCAGAATTTGCTTGACGGCCTGCGAGAGCAGCAGTTGCTCGGCGGAGATGGAGTGCAGTTTTCCACCTCGCCGGAGTTAATTGCGGGGATTGAGCTGCAGGCAGGCGATCGCGCCATCGCCTGGAGTTTGGACTCTTACCTAGAAAATTTAGAAGAACGCTTTTCTACAGTCTTATCAAACCATCGAGGAGGAGTGGAAATGGGATGAATGGAGACTGTCAAAAACCGTTGCAAGCAACGCTGGAAGAGACTTTCGAACTGATGGGGCGATCGCTAGAGAGCTATCGCCCCGTCCTGGAGTCTCGCGAGGTTGGCAGCGTTCGATCGGTCGGCGAGGGGATCGCGACCGTTGCAGGGCTGCCCAACGTCAGAGCGGATGAACTGGTACGCTTTGCCGGTAACGTCTACGGCATCGCATATAACTTCGATCCAGACAGTCTGGGCACGATCTTGCTGGGGCCGAGCGAAGCCCTCGCAGTGGGGGACAAGGTGCAGCGGACCGGTCGTATCTTAGACGTTCCCGTGGGCGAAGCGCTCTTGGGTCGGGTGGTGGATGCCCTCGGTCGTCCGCTGGATACCTCGGGATCGGTGCAAGCAGAGGGCCGCCGCCCTGTCGAGCGACAAGCCCCGCCATTTATGGACCGGGCTCCCGTAGAAGTCCCCCTGCAAACGGGGCTGAAGGTGGTGGATGCTCTTATTCCCATCGGTCGCGGCCAGCGAGAGCTGATTGTGGGCGATCGCCAAACGGGCAAGACAGCGGTTGCCGTGGATACCATTATCAACCAACGGGATAAAGGGGTTATCTGCGTGTATTGCGCCATCGGCCAGCGGTCGTCGAGTGTGGCCGAGGTCATTGGCGATTTGCGCGATCGCGGTGCGATGGATTACAGCATCGTGGTAGTCGCAACCGGCGAAGACCCGCCGGGGTTGCAGTACATCACCCCTTACGCTGCCACCACAATGGCCGAGTATTTTATGGAGTCAGGCCGCGACGTTCTGATCGTTTACGACGATTTGACACGACATGCTTGGATTTATCGAGAACTGTCGCTATTGTTGCGCCGTCCCCCCGGTCGAGAAGCCTATCCGGGGGATATTTTCTACCTTCACTCCCGACTGCTGGAACGGGCCACCCATCTCAAGCCGGAGTTGGGGGGCGGTTCGCTGACGGCTTTACCCATTGCAGAGACGCAAGCCCAGAATATTGCGGCTTACATTCCCACTAATCTCATCTCGATCGCCGACGGACAAATCTATTTGTCTCCCGATCTGTTTCAGCAGGGCATCTTACCGGCAATCGACGTGGGCCAGTCCGTCTCGCGAGTGGGCGGCAAAACCCAACTGTCGGCCTATCGGGCGGTTGCGGGCGACCTGCGGCTGTCCTACGCTCAGTTTCAAGAGTTGGAAGTGTTCGCCCGCTTTGGCACCCAACTGGATGAGGAGACCCACCGCATGCTAGAGCGGGGACGGCGGGTGCGCGAAATGCTCAAACAACCCCAATCCCAACCCCTGTCGGCAGAGGAGCAAATTGCGGTATTGCTGGCGGTCAGTGGCGGGATTTTCGATCGCATTCCCATCCCTGACGTTGACGCCGCCGCTCGCGCCATCCGCACAGCCGTGACAGAACAGTTACCCCACCTTTGCGATCGCATTAACGCGGGCGATCCCCTCGACGATGGCGATCGTCAAGCCCTCTTGGAACGAGCCCGCAAAGCGATTGCAAACTTTGAATCTGACAAGGCAGGCCAGAGATGGGACTGACGCCAGAAGCACTGCAAGCCAAGATCGAGAGTGTGGAAGACTTGCAAGCGATTGTAAAAACGATGAAGGCCCTCGCCTCTGTCAGCATTCAGCAGTATCGCAAGGCGATGGAATCGCTCGAAGATTACAGCCGAACCGTTGAAATGGGCTTGCAAGTGATGCTCCAGCAGCAGCGTTTTTCCGATCGATACGGCCCAGACTTGTTGCCGAAAAGCACCGCTGCGGGACGGGTAGGAGCGCTTGTTTGGGGATCGGATCGGGGCTTGTGCGGCCAATTTGACGAACGGATCGCAGCTTATACAGCAGAGCGTTTGAAGGGGCTGAAGATAGAACCGGCGAACATCTCGATCGCAGCTATAGGCGCGCGGATTGAGACGCCGATGGGCCATCGGGGCTATCCCGTTGCGGAAACAGTTGCGGTACCGAACTCGGCCACAGAAATTATGCCTGCGGTGCAGAATCTATTGTTTGCGATCGAGGAGTGGCGATCGCAGCAGCAGATCGAGCGAATTCTATTGTTCTACAACCGTCCGCTGACCGCTGCCTCTTATCGCTCGTACTCTCTGCAGTTATGCCCAGTCGATGCGAGCTGGCTGCATCGCTTGCAGGATCGGGAGTGGCCCTCCCAGGCCCTACCCATGTTTACAATCGACGCCAGACAGCTATTCTCTGAGTTCATTCGCGAGTATTTCTTCGTCAGTCTTTATCGAGCCTTTGCTGCCTCTCTGGCCAGCGAAAACGCCAGTCGCCTTTCCGCCATGCAGTCTGCCGAGAAGAATATTGAAGAGCGTCTAGCGGAGCTCAAAGCCCGATATCATCGCCAACGCCAAAGCGCGATTACCGCCGAGCTGCTCGACATTGTGGCTGGTTTTGAAGCTTTAACGTAAGAGTCACCTTAAAAAGACATTCTAATTCTTGAAGGGGAGCCAGCTTATTCGTCCAAAACCTCTAAGACAGCCTTGGGCGATAATTTGTGCTTAAACCAGACAATCGGTACTGAAACCTGTTGGAGCTTCACGCCAGCCTTCTCCAGATTGAGTCGTTCGGACACCGCCAAGATCAGATCCTCCCGCTGCGATTGGTGCACTTGAGAAAACTTCTTGCGCAAATATTCCGGCCGCCAATACCCGACAATTTCCAGCAATCGCGATCGCCCATCGGCATGCACCAAGCGAAAATCGGGAATCATGACACTACCGGGGATGGGGATCAGATCCACCTCTCGCTCTAGTTTCCAGTCGGTGCCGAGCTTGTCCCAACGGGAGGCAAACGATTCTTCCAGCATGCTGTCGTAGGGTTTGCCGGGGGGGTAGTGGGTGACCAGACCGCAGTCGGAGTCGAGGGTGTAGCGGTACTGGCGGTATTCTTTCGTGTAGAAGTCGCGGATCTTGAGGGTAGCGGCCAGACTCCATTTCGTGACGTGGAGCAAGGCTGGCAGCAGTTTGGCGATCGCCAGCCCGTAGCGGGTGCTGGGCTTAAACAAGCTAGTGGGGCCGTCCACCGTAATGGTGAAGCCGCGATCGGCATCCCCTTCGATATAGGCCATTAATTGAAACAGTTTGAGATAGCGAAATAACAGCTTGTATTCGCCCGGATCGTTGCGGTGGGCGTTGAGGGTGATGTGGGTGGCTTTGTAGAAGATGCCTTGCACTTGGGAAAGGTTGAAGCGGTGCAGCAGCGCCTCGGGTGTGGGGGCGTCGAATTCGCTGAGGATGCGGTTCTCTTGCAGGTCGGCATAGAGGCCGGTTTGGATTTGCTGGGGATGAATTTCGCGCTCGAGTTCCTGGCTGAGCTGGGTGGCGAGAGTAGCGAGCGTGCCTGCAGTATTGGTTGGGATTGAGGTGGTTTGGGCGGCGAGACCGAAGACTCGCTGGCGCAGCATGGGCGGATCGAGAGGGCTGACGATGTCAAAGGAGCAGAAGCTGCTTTTGAGGATATGGGCCAGACCGCGACGGAGGCGATAGTCGGGGCTGTCTCCTTCTAGGTCTTGCAGTTGGCGATCGAGCGTGCCTTGAGTTTCCCCTTGGCTGGCGGCAAAGGTAGAAATTAGATCGGCGGCGATCGCCAGATTGCGCTCGTTTAACTGCAGCCGCAGCGGCACAACAGATTCGCCATTGCGGCGAAAACTCAATAGGTCAGTGGGCAGCATGGCTCGTAAGACCCATTCCAAACAGAGATATCCGATCCAATTTACATTGGAGAGGGGCAACGACCCAACGGCTCAATAGGGCCATTCCACGGGCTTTCCATTGATGCGTTCTCGAATATCCAGATGTAAAAAGCCCTTAGCCTGACCCAAGCCAATTCCTCCTACCTTAGGGTTTTGTCTCAGGATGTCGAGTAAACGGTTGTAGTTGCCATCAGTGGGATGGATGTCCAGTGCTTTAAAGGGAATGTGCATGCTGCCCGAACTGCCCCCCACTTGAGAATTGATCGGTTCTGGCCTAAATCCAGAGGTGATAATCAAGGGCTTTCCGTAAGCGCGACGAACTTCGCCAAAGACCTCCGCCAGACGTTTGGCATTCTCGACTTCAGCTGGTTGAGTGGGCCAGCGCTGCATGCCTTTAGTGGCTTCACCCCACGTTAAGGGCACCCCCAGCACAATAAATTCATGTTCGAAAACTCGCCCTCCAGTCGGCAGTGTTTTAGAGATCCCCGCTTGCCTGCCTGCATTTTCGTTAGTCATCTCATTGCCAGTAGGAGACTGTTCGGCAGCAGCCGAGTGGGGAACTCCGAGAGCATCCATTAACAATCGAGCGCTACCGGGACCAATCAGGTCGGGATTTGCTTGGCTGGCGCTGCCTTTGAATCTCTTCCAAGCGGAACGCAGTTTATTGACATCGTCGCTCTCGCTCAGAAAGCCGAGATGAATGAGGGCTGCTTCAACTGAAGCGGTCAGCTCGCTATCCCAATCGGCAATGCTAATGGGCTCTTCCACCCGCTCTAAAACAGCCGCAATGCTGCTAACGGGCATCACATCTGACGCGGCTGAACTTGGAGTCAGAGATTTGGCCTCAGCTAAGCTTTTAAGATAAGCAGTATAAAATTGGGCGCGGGCGATGACATCCGAACTATAGTCTTCACCTGTGGTACCCCGATCCAACCCCTCTTTAGATTGAACGTTACCAACCCCTGCGTTATAGGCAACGCACGCCCCTTTTAAAACATATACATCCTCCCAGGTGGGCTGCTTTTGCCGGACCTGTTGGCGATAGTCTGCCAAAATTCCTGCCCCCTGTTCGAGATGTGCCTCGCTGGCCGGATCGCCTCCTAACCCTGCTTGAGTGTGGAAGCGGCGATCGACTTGCAATAAACCAAAGGCATTGCCGCGATCGCCCAGTCCCCCTTGCAGTGCTTTTCCCGCTCGGGATTCGCGACTGGCGATCGCCGCGAGCAGAGCTGGTGGCAGATCGAATTGAGCTCCCACTTTTTCGAAGCGGTCCTCAATCGGCAAGATTTGTGGCAAATCGGTTTCGGCCATTTTTCTAGATGCAGCAATGCCACCCGCAAGTCCATCTTGGCTCGCCGTGATGGCCGATGCTCCCGTTGTGGGCGCTGTCGCCAGTGCTTCATCCCAAGGGTTAGATCGAATTTGAGCTGTTTCAGCTGTAGGGGGTACGGATTGCGCGGGTTGTGGTGTAAAGGATTGCGCGTCAGGTTCTTCGAGGGCAGGGGGTGTTGAGGAATCGCCTTCTGTTTGAGAGGGTAGTTGTTTTTGAGACGTTCTATCCTGCACCTGACTGGCAAGGCGATCGAGCTCGGCCTCGTCAATGCGATCGACAAACCTTTTCAGAGCAGCTTTCAAGATCGCTTTGCCGCCGTACCCACCCACAATACCAATCGCGATCAGCGTTGAGGCGGCGGCATCCTCCACACTTTGCCCGCTGCTAGTTGAACTGACAATCAAGGTAAATGCGACGAATGCCCCGGCAACACCGACTAACACGTCCCCCACAAAACCAGGCTTAATGCTATTTTCATCCCCTTTAGCAGTGGGGATCTCGAGTTTGCCATCATTCAGGATGGAATAAATCAGCCCCCCAAACCACCCGAACAATGCTAGAAGGAGCCAGTTATTATCAATACCATTTAATTCTCGAATAATAATCTCAGCGATAGGATCTCCCGCTATAATTTCATTAGAAGCACCGCTGGCCAACCAAGCCAATACGATTGTTAAAACCACTCCAATCGCGAACGAAATAATAAAAACTGTCCAGCGCGCTCCTAAAGGTGTCAGCGACCAAATTGCGAGCAAGAAGAACAAGGCCCCTAAAAAGACTTCAAAGGGTAGAGAAAACAATGCAACAATTGCAAATCCGATCGAGAGGATGATTATAATTCTTATATACTTATTAACAGAGACAGAAACAGACTGGGTATCACTATCCCCATCTTGAGATGTATTCGGGTGTCTAAATTCCATATTTCTACATCGCTCGTAGTTGTTTGTTGTGAATTTAAATCTAACAAGATTTCGAGGCAGGAATTTCAACGATCTATGCAAGGAACAGAGCGTAATACTATAGGCGTTCTCGAATGTTACAGGTTGCAGCCCAAAATAAGATTATGCTAAAACAAAACCAAACTCTACAAAGTCCCCATCAAAAATAGTTATCAAAAGTTTACGTAAATTTAAGGGAGGCTAGATTTTTTATCAATATTTTCGTTTGTTATATTCAGGATGGGATGCTTATCCCGCTAGGAGGAAGATAGCATACTCACTTCATTGATAACTGGACGAGTGGCCTTCTAGACATAATTTCACTGGGAGATATGGATATGCCTAAAAAAAACAAAACCAAAAAGAGCTCTCATCAAAATGAGAAAGCTAGCGATCCTTCCTTAAGGAAACAAGAACTAGATCGCTTATCAAAATTGAAATATAAAAAAGAGAGGAAAAAATCTAAACATAAGATTCAACAGGCCAGGTTTATTCATAACGGTGGTCTGAAGATCGAATCTGCAGCGAAGAAGTTAACAAAAAAGACCTATGAAAAAGAGCTGAAACGATTGCAGCTAGAACTCGTTAAACTGCAGGAGTGGATTATCGAGAAAGGCTTGAAGGTTGTTGTGATTTTTGAAGGGCGCGATGCGGCTGGAAAAGGTGGCACTATCAAACGAGTTATGGATTGTTTGAACCCTCGTTTCTGTCGAGTCACGGCACTAGGTAAGCCTAGCGATCGCGAAAGAACACAATGGTATTTTCAACGTTATGTGGCGAACCTTCCTGCGGCAGGCGAAATAGTATTGTTCGATCGCAGTTGGTACAATCGAGCTGGTGTCGAAAGGGTGATGGGGTTTTGTACTGAAGAGGAATACTACGAATTTCTCCGCTCTTGCCCCGAGTTCGAGTGTATGCTCAAGCGGGCCGGAATCGTTCTGATCAAATATTGGTTTTCAGTCAGTGATGAAGAGCAAGAAAAACGCTTCCAAGAGCGAATTCAAAACCCTAGCAAACAATGGAAGTTGAGTCCGATGGATTTAGAGGCCCGAGCGCGTTGGGTAGATTACTCAAAAGCAAAAGATGCCATGTTTGATGCCACAGATATTAAGCGATCGCCTTGGTATGTCGTGGATAGCGACAACAAACGTAAAGCTCGACTCAACTGTATTGCCCACCTATTGAGCATGATTCCCTACAAAAATCTCGCCCCAGAGCCACTGGTCTTGCCTCCTCGACAGCAGGATAGCGAGTACCTGCGACCGCCAATATCGCTACAAACTTTTGTACCCGAAATTTATTGATCGTTTGGATGGCGAAGATCGTTACAAGCTGCGATCGTTCGATGGGGACGGGCGCTGTTGGCTGCCGGAAATGCAATTATTTTTAGGGGGTTGGCAGGGGACGAGGGAGAACCGGCAGGGCTTTTGGCTGCGCTGGTGGAATGAAACTGGGGAATTGCTGCTGTGGGGAACCGAGCTCGGCGATCGGGAGCGTCGGGGCCGATGCTGAAGCTCAGCGGGCCGAGCAGTTGGCCGCTCAACTGCGGGCGGCGGGTATCGAACCGGAGGTTTAACGCGATCGAAACCTGACCGAAAAAAATGGAGAGCCACCCGAGAGGTGCGTGCCATAATGATGCGGCAGTTTCTTTGCTTGCCCCTGGATGAGTCCTACTTCCGAATTGACGGCCACCCTCACCCCCGAAGTCTTGGATGGAGTGGCAACGCTCGATCTGTCCTTGCCCGATCCCGAAGACGATCGCCTCTCGGAAGCGGAATTTATCCAACGGGTGGATGCAGCCTGGTTGGTGTGCGATCGCTTCGACCTGCAATCGGATATTTGGCGGGGGCGGATTTTGCGGCTAATTCGCGATCGCGAAAAACTGAATGGCGGCGGGCGCGGGCAGGGGTTTCTCCACTGGCTGCGGGAGCGGGAGATTGGTAAAAGTCAGGCTTATCGCTGGATCGAGTTAGCCGATAGTGCCGATCGGTTATTGACAGACGGCCAATTAGAGCCAGAATCGATCGAGCGATTTAGCAAGCGGGCCTTTGTGGAAACCGCCCAGGCTGCGCCAGAGGTGCAGCAAATGGTGGCAGAGGCGGCTCAGCGGGGCGATCGCATTACTCGCCGAGAAGTGCGTCAACTCTCCGACGAGTGGACCGCCATGACCTCCGATCTCTTGCCCGCAGAAGTCCGGGCTAAAGCAGCCGAAAATGTCATTCCCACCCGCTATTTGGCTCCGCTCGTGCGCGAAATGGAGAAACTGCCCGAAGAACACCAACACACAATCTCCACTGAGGTCGCCCGCAACCCCGATCTAGAAACCCTCAAAGAGGCCACTGCTTCGGCCCGCTATTTGTCGAAATACATCGAATCTGCCGCGCGCGTACAGGCGCTGACTGGGGCAGACGTGAATCTCGAAACGGCCTTAGACGAATCTCTGCGGATTGGTTGCTTGAATCAAACTGCGGATCTCGTCAATCAAGCGGCACAACTCGAACAGGCGATCGCAAAGGTTTACACCACCTGGAAGCGGTTGGGAAATTTAGCAGACAAGCTTGACGGGCAAAGTGGCGCCAGTACGCCCCACCTGCGATCGCTGCTAGAAAATCTCGACAATCTCGCCAGCAGCACCCTCGCAATTCAACTGGGCCTCAGCGATGCCGCCCGCACCATTCGCCTCCATATCGAGGAGGACTGACAGAAGGCGCCGCTACGCAAAACCGCCTTCAATTGTGCTTGCTACCAACTGTTGGACTCGCGGGCGCATTTGATAAAGTTCCAAGACATAGATCTAAGTAGACGATGAGTTAAGGATGAATCTCTTTTGGACTGACTCTAACCGCAAAGTGGGGGGGGATCGCAGATGGGGTTCAGGTAAGGGCAGTTCAATGTCTGAATAGAGAGAGATCTCGTCCGGCTCAGAAGGGCTGACAGCGACATTGGAGAAAGGAGATCGTGGCAAAGACTTTACAGCTACTGGTGGATTTAGCGATCGCTACAGCCGTAGCCACAGCCCTGGGTTTGTCTGCTCTAGCTCCCGCCGAGCCCTCAGTCCAGCGCCCCAATGACGAATCTGCAGATTCTGCCGAGCTAGCACGAGCCGTCCCCGCAAGGTCTATCTTTGCCTCAGAAGACTGGTTGGTACTGCGTTAGAAGTTACGGACGCTACGGCCCCGCTCCCACCAACGGCAACGCCGCTGCTGCTGTCCGATCGCACAGCCAAATCAATTCTCCATGCGGCTGAATGGACTGGGCGGGCAAACCCGCATTCGTCGTCAGCAACGTTTTCACAATCTCCGCCTTTCCGGCACCCGCAAGCCAAAACACCACCCGACGACTGGCATTGAGGGCTGGGAATGTCAGCGTTAAACGCGGTTCCCCCGACTTATTTCCCACAGTTACCCACGCTTGAGAATTCAACGCCTCCGTTGCGGGGAATAACGACGCAGTGTGACCATCCCCACCCACCCCCAACAACGTGCAATCGATCTCGGGCCAGTCCCCTTTGAACACCTCGCGCAGGCGATCGCCGTAGGTCGCCGCATCCACCTGCGGATTGCCCGCACCGGTTGGAAACGGGAAAATCTGGGATGCAGGAATGGGCACGCGATCGAGCAGTGCCTGTTTTGCCATGCGGTAATTGCTATCGGGATGGTCCTGTGGAACGTAACGCTCGTCCCCCCAAAACACATACAGCTTGTCCCAAGGCAAATCTGCAGACGCCAACCCCTCGTAAAACACCTTGGGGCTACTGCCTCCCGAGAGTGCAACGGAGAAGCAGCCGCGCTCGGCGATCGCCTCAGCCGCCCACTGTTGCCACAACTCGATCCCCCGCTGCACCATAGACGGCACATCGGGACGAATGTCTAACTGCCAAGACTGCACCATAACTGCTTCCAACCGCGATCGCACAACTCAATTGACTCGCTAACCACTCTAGCGGCAGCCTCCGCTGGAGGCACCTTCAAGGGAATTACCACTCGGGAGGTGGGGTTTTCTCTACAGCCTTCCTCAGACTGGCTTTCTATCATGCAAATACTACTGTCAACGCTCTTACGAGTCGCACAGTAGGGAGGCTATGCAATCGTAAATCAGATTTCCAGTTGCAATCGGCGATCGCACCTCCAGAAATAGCGACCAGAAATGGCGATATATAACGATCGCTCGTTCCTTGCACGCACATCACTAGCATGCAAGTCGCTAAGCCAACGCCCGAATTGCAGCACAAGGAGGCCAGTCGTTCATGGGTAAAGTAGTCGGAATCGACCTGGGAACCACTAACTCAGTGGTCGCAGTCATGGAAGGGGGACAACCCACTGTTATTGCCAACGCAGAAGGCACCCGCACCACGCCGTCTGTAGTGGGATTCAGCAAAGATGGCGATCGCCTCGTCGGTCAAATGGCTCGCCGCCAATCGGTGCTCAACCCCGAAAATACCTTCTACTCTGTCAAGCGCTTCATCGGACGCAAGTACGACGAACTCAATCCCGCGACTTTGGAGGTTCCCTACAAAGTCCTCAAAGACGAAAAGGGCAATGTCAAAATCAATTGCCCCCGTCAGAACAAAGAATTTGCCGCCGAAGAGATTTCGGCGATGGTGCTGCGCAAGTTGGTGGACGAAGCTAGCAAGTATCTGGGCCAGACTGTGACCGAAGCGGTCATCACCGTTCCCGCTTACTTTAACGACTCGCAGCGACAAGCGACGAAAGATGCCGGTCGCATCGCTGGTTTAGAAGTCAAGCGCATTATCAACGAGCCCACTGCAGCTTCTCTGGCCTACGGTCTCGACAACAAGAGCAACGAGATGATTCTCGTGTTCGACTTGGGCGGCGGTACCTTTGACGTCTCCATTTTAGAAGTGGGGGACGGCGTGTTCGAGGTGAAATCCACCAGCGGCGACACTCAGTTGGGTGGCGACGACTTCGATAAGAAGATTGTGGATTGGCTGGCTGCAGAGTTTAAGAAAATGGAAGGGGTAGATCTGCGCAGCGATCGCCAAGCCCTGCAGCGTCTGACAGAGGCCGCCGAGAAGGCCAAGATCGAGCTATCTAGCGTCGCAGAAACTAGCATCAACCTGCCTTTCATCACGGCTACCGCCGAAGGCCCCAAACACCTCGATCTCAAACTCTCCCGAGCCCAGTTCGAGAAAATCACCTCCTCGCTATTCGATCGCATTCGCCATCCGGTCGAGCAAGCTATCCAAGATGCCAAGCTGAGCAAGTCCGACATTGATGAAGTCGTACTGGTGGGCGGTTCCACCCGCATCCCTGCCGTCAAGCAATTGGTGAAAGACATCATTGGCAAGGAGCCCAACGAGTCGGTCAACCCGGACGAAGTGGTGGCCGTGGGTGCCGCGATTCAGGCGGGCGTGCTGGCGGGCGAAGTCAAAGACGTTCTCTTGCTAGACGTTACTCCCCTATCTCTGGGGGTAGAAACCTTGGGTGGCGTGTCCACCAAGCTGATTCCGCGCAACACCACTGTGCCCACCCGCAAGTCCGAGACTTTCTCGACTGCGGAGGACGGCCAATCTTCGGTCGAGATCCACGTCATTCAAGGCGAGCGCGAAATGGCCCGCGACAACAAGTCTCTGGGTCGGTTCAAGTTGGATGGCATTCCTCCCGCCCAACGGGGCGTTCCTCAAATTGAAGTGACGTTCGATATCGATGCCAACGGTCTGTTAAACGTATCTGCGAAAGATAAGGGCACCGGCAAGGAACAAAGCATCTCGATCACGGGGGCATCTACCCTGGAAGGCGGTGAAGTCGATCGGATGGTGAAAGATGCCGAGCAGCACGCTCAAGAGGACAAAGAGCGTCGCGAGAAGATCGAGCGTCGCAACCGGGCCGACAGCTTGGCCTATCAAGCAGAGAAGCAGATTGGCGAGCTCGGCGATAAGATTCCCGCCGATAAGAAAGCTAATCTGGAAAGCTTGATTAAAGAGGTGCGCGAGGCGATCGAGCAGGATGATGACGAGGCCATCCAGGCGAAGGAGTCGGCTCTACAAGAAGCACTGTATGCCGTCAACAGCGATCTCTACCAGCAGGCAGGCGCAGCTGATGGTGCTGCCGGACCTGGCGCTGGTGCTGGAGAAACCGCTGGCGAAGCGGCCAGTGGCGGCAGCGATGAGGATGTCATTGATGCCGAATTCACTGAATCCAAATAAGCGCGTGCTAGATCGTTGGCTGACTGAAACCAAAGCGCAGTAACGTGCGACGCGACTGGGTGTGCTGTTCGATCTTGGCGGCGCACCCCTTCGTTCGTAAAGCTTAGAGCCGCAATATCCTAGCGGATAGCGATTTCCGATGGGGCGACACTAGGGAATACTGAAAGTGTTACGCTGCGCGATCGCAAATTCTCCGCCACAGTTTGATCGGAGAGGCCGAGTTGGGGCGAGATCGGGCAGTTGAGGAAAGCGAAATGCAAAATTTTAAGGACTATTACAAAATTCTCGGAGTGGGCCGCAGCGCCAGCACAGACGACATTAAGAAGGCTTATCGCAAGCTCGCCCGCAAATACCATCCCGATGTCAACCCCGGCGACAAGTCGGCTGAGGAGAAGTTCAAAGACGTCAGCGAAGCCTACGAAATCCTCTCCGACAGTGGCAAGCGCCGCAAATACGACCAGTTCGGTCAATATTTCAACCAAGGGGGATTTCGCACGGGCGGGAGGACTGCCTACAGCAGCCCGTTTGGGGATTTCGATCCGGCGGTGGGTCAAACAGTTGATTTCAGCCAGTTTGACGATTTCCAAGATTTTATCGATCAGTTATTGGGCCGCATGGGGGGCGGCGGACGCAGTTACGGCCCGAGCTCGGGTTTTCAGACCGGTGCCAGGGGACGTACCGCCCAAAGCTACAATGCCGAATCGCTGATTCAACTGGGTATTATCGATGCCTACAAGGGCGGGCAGCAACGGTTGCGAGTGGATAGCTCTCGTACGTTGACCGTCAACATTCCCCCTGGAGTTACGGATGGCAAGAAGATTCGCCTGCGGGGGCAGGGCCATCCCAATCCCAGCGGCGGCGCAGGAGATCTCTACCTCAAGGTTAAAATTAAGCCCCATCCGTTCTTCCGCCTAGAGGGCTCTGATGTCTATTGCGATTTGCCGATATCGCCAAGCGAAGCTGCTCTGGGGGGGGCAGTGGATGTGCCGACCCTGGATGGAGAAGTGAAGCTCAATCTGCCTGCTGGGGTTCAGTCGGGGCAGAGGCTGCGCTTGGGCGGTAAGGGGTTTCCGAAGGGGAAGGGCGATCGCGGCGATCAGTTTGTGGTGATTCAGGTGAACGTTCCCAGCAACATCACAGAACGGGAGCGAGAGTTGTACGAGCAACTCAAGCAGGTGCAGTCCTACGATCCGCGATCGGCGATCGCGGTGTGAAATTTCCCTTGCCTCTTTCCAGGCCCGGGTCGAGAGGTTCTAACCCACGATTGCGAAATCGGGATACCATTCCCAAGCCTCAGACACCAGCATTGAGACCGATGTGTTTGAATTTGCCCTACTGCGGCAAAAGTCAAATGGCGATCGCTTGCAAATGAGTGCCACACCTGGCGGGGTGACACTACAGCTCAGGAGGCAGGTCTAGCAAGGGTTAGGGGATTGCCAAGAGGCAGAAAAAAAGCTAGGACGTCATGAATTACACCTAGCTTTCCAAATAATCATGGAACCATTCTATCTATCAAACCCTGCTCGCTCCCAAGCTCAATCCTCGTGAACGACATCAATGGTTGGGGCACCAGTCATTGCTAACTCTGCCGCTTATAAATCAATGTGCTCAACGCCTTACGGCATCAATGGTTGGGGCACAAATTGCCTAATAACGACTCTTTGACCTAGTTCTCGTGCTCAACGCCTTACGGCATCAATGGTTGGGGCACTTGGAGTGGCCCGAGCCCACCATCCGTGCCGATGAGTGCTCAACGCCTTACGGCATCAATGGTTGGGGCACACTAAGAAAGGTAAAATTATTCTGCAGTTTTCTCAGTGTGCTCAACGCCTTACGGCATCAATGGTTGGGGCACAACAAGTCAGCCACGCGGACTGCGATCGCTTGTAGGGTGCTCAACGCCTTACGGCATCAATGGTTGGGGCACGGTGAGTCGTGCCAGCAACATTACTTTCAGATATGTGCTCAACGCCTTACGGCATCAATGGTTGGGGCACATTATGCCGCGCATCCTTCCACTGGGGTGTGGTGGTGCTCAACGCCTTATGGCATCAATGGTTGGGGCACGGCTGGTTGACCTGAGATCCTTCTCGCTCGATTCGTGCTCAACGCCTTACGGCATCAATGGTTGGGGCACCCAAACCATTTGTTTGGTCACTGGTTGCGTCTTCGTTTGTGCTCAACGCCTTACGGCATCAATGGTTGGGGCACTTGGCTTGCTGGGTGGTGGAGATCGCACTGCAGGTCTGTGCTCAACGCCTTACGGCATCAATGGTTGGGGCACAGACAATCCTAGCCCTCATCCACTCCGCTTATCCTAGGTGCTCAACGCCTTACGGCATCAATGGTTGGGGCACGAACGGATTCGCCAAACCCCGAAAGATTATTGGAGTGCTCAACGCCTTACGGCATCAATGGTTGGGGCACTGGAAGATTCAAGTGCCGATCTTGTATATTTCAAAGTGCTCAACGCCTTACGGCATCAATGGTTGGGGCACCTCTGGGCTTAAATTCTTCGGCTCTTCTACCACCCGTGCTCAACGCCTTACGGCATCAATGGTTGGGGCACCTTTAAATATTTAATATTGATACTACAGGAGGAGAGAGTGCTCAACGCCTTACGGCATCAATGGTTGGGGCACGGGAGGTGCATGACAGGCTCAGTGAGTGCGAGGGTAGTGCTCAACGCCTTACGGCATCAATGGTTGGGGCACGCCATTATTTCCTTCCAAGCTGCTTTTTCTTTCTGGGCTCAACGCCTTACGGCATCAATGGTTGGGGCACGTAGCCCCCAACTGCTCTTGCAGCTTGGTACCTGGTGCTCAACGCCTTACGGCATCAATGGTTGGGGCACAGTCTACGTCAAGGGCCTCACTAACTCTGGCATGGTGCTCAACGCCTTACGGCATCAATGGTTGGGGCACTGGGAGGCTTGGGCATACCGATGCGGGGCTGAAGGAAGAGTGCTCAACGCCTTACGGCATCAATGGTTGGGGCACGGCTACAGTGTGTCGTCCCCACCGCCACAATCGACGAGTGCTCAACGCCTTACGGCATCAATGGTTGGGGCACCTCTCTCTGCTTTCTTCCTTATGAGAGAGATCTGTGTGCTCAACGCCTTACGGCATCAATGGTTGGGGCACCAAAAGCATGGACAAAGCATTTAGGGGTTCAAAGGTGCTCAACGCCTTACGGCATCAATGGTTGGGGCACGATTTAGCTTTGAAAAGCCGTTAGCCCCTGTGCCTGTGCTCAACGCCTTACGGCATCAATGGTTGGGGCACCGTACCGCCTCCGCAATCGGTTGTTAGGCGATCGCGTGCTCAACGCCTTACGGCATCAATGGTTGGGGCACTCTTCTTCCCCCTGCAAGATCGGGGCAATAGACTGATGTGCTCAACGCCTTACGGCATCAATGGTTGGGGCACCTCTCAAAAATTTTCAATTATCTGCACTATCTCGTGCTCAACGCCTTACGGCATCAATGGTTGGGGCACGTGCTCCTCGGCCCACGGGCACTCAATATTGATCGTGCTCAACGCCTTACGGCATCAATGGTTGGGGCACTAGAGCGGTCATGACTTTTTTCCTTTGTTTTCGAGTGCTCAACGCCTTACGGCATCAATGGTTGGGGCACAATAGTTTCTATGGAAAACAAGCCAGATAGCATCGTGCTCAACGCCTTACGGCATCAATGGTTGGGGCACGCGATAACGCTGGCGGCTCGAACCTTAAAATTAGGTGCTCAACGCCTTACGGCATCAATGGTTGGGGCACGATTGGCAGTGAAAGAGAAGAAGACACTGTCTACCCGTGCTCAACGCCTTACGGCATCAATGGTTGGGGCACTTACTAACCCCTAGCTGTGTCTTTAACTGTTCGAGTGCTCAACGCCTTACGGCATCAATGGTTGGGGCACAGTCGACGATGGTCAGGATCAGCTTATCCAAGTCCCGTGCTCAACGCCTTACGGCATCAATGGTTGGGGCACGTGGGAGCAACAAGGCGTGGTAGTCCTCGGGGACGGCGTGCTCAACGCCTTACGGCATCAATGGTTGGGGCACCCAAAAGGGAGCGTGCTATTTGTGTCGCAGATCGCCGCGTGCTCAACGCCTTACGGCATCAATGGTTGGGGCACGCTACCACAATTATCTTGTAGCTGTGGTAGCTGGGTGCTCAACGCCTTACGGCATCAATGGTTGGGGCACACTCCAACCAGCAAAAATCTCTGGATGTGCGGAACAGTGCTCAACGCCTTACGGCATCAATGGTTGGGGCACTTCTTTCAAATCGTCAGTTAAACAAGTAGAAATATTAAGTGCTCAACGCCTTACGGCATCAATGGTTGGGGCACGAACTTCCTGCCCTGTTATCCTTAAGCTGATTCCGCGTGCTCAACGCCTTACGGCATCAATGGTTGGGGCACGTCAATCTTTCTGTAACTAAAGGATTGATACCCGGAGTGCTCAACGCCTTACGGCATCAATGGTTGGGGCACGGTAAAGAAACGAGAGAATCGACCTTGGCTGTCAGCGAGTGCTCAACGCCTTACGGCATCAATGGTTGGGGCACGATCTCCGAAGTCCCGATTTGCGATGACGCTGAGAAGTGCTCAACGCCTTACGGCATCAATGGTTGGGGCACCTACTTTCTTCTCGAATACTCAGGACACTGTCGACGGTGCTCAACGCCTTACGGCATCAATGGTTGGGGCACCCGACTAAAGATGCTCCCAGTCTGACCGACACACGTGCTCAACGCCTTACGGCATCAATGGTTGGGGCACTGGCAGGACTTCGTGGTTCTCTCTAAAGGGCTTGTGTGCTCAACGCCTTACGGCATCAATGGTTGGGGCACATTGCCCACAAGCAGATCCCAGTGGGTATGCTCCCTGTGCTCAACGCCTTACGGCATCAATGGTTGGGGCACCAAGCTTGACGGTCTGTCGGAGTTCCGGGTACTCGTGCTCAACGCCTTACGGCATCAATGGTTGGGGCACGCTCAACTAGGTAACGACGCAAGATCCGAATTGTGTGCTCAACGCCTTACGGCATCAATGGTTGGGGCACGAAGGTGGTGGTCATTTGTTTGTCTCTCTTTGCTTAGTGCTCAACGCCTTACGGCATCAATGGTTGGGGCACTCTCCTAGATTAGACTCGTGACGAAAACCCCGAGCTCGTGCTCAACGCCTTACGGCATCAATGGTTGGGGCACTATCGTAAAAGTGTGTATCTGGATTATTTATATTTTGTGCTCAACGCCTTACGGCATCAATGGTTGGGGCACACGTTCCAAACGTTGTACAGTATGCGGATTATTATGGTGCTCAACGCCTTACGGCATCAATGGTTGGGGCACAGGTCTACAACAGCCATTAGCTAAATTTGCATTGAGGTGCTCAACGCCTTACGGCATCAATGGTTGGGGCACTAAGAGAGTAAACCCCTCTCTCTCAGTAGGATCTTCGTGCTCAACGCCTTACGGCATCAATGGTTGGGGCACCACGCACAGCGCCCGGATCCTGGGTCTGACCGGACGGTGCTCAACGCCTTACGGCATCAATGGTTGGGGCACGTTGTAAGATTGTCTCCTGCCGATACAGCGGCAAGGGTGCTCAACGCCTTACGGCATCAATGGTTGGGGCACATATGGTTAAGACCAACATCCACGATACCGTTGGGAAGTGCTCAACGCCTTACGGCATCAATGGTTGGGGCACATTCGCCTGGAGCCGGCATCTTCCCCGTAAGTGCTGTGCTCAACGCCTTACGGCATCAATGGTTGGGGCACCTATTCCCTGTAGATTCTGCTTCTGATTCTTGCCCAGGTGCTCAACGCCTTACGGCATCAATGGTTGGGGCACGAAGCAGACACTGAAGGCAGCAGTTGCAGGAGCCATGTGCTCAACGCCTTACGGCATCAATGGTTGGGGCACTTGGCGTACTTGTACTCTCGGCCCCAAAGAGTGTGTGCTCAACGCCTTACGGCATCAATGGTTGGGGCACGTCATTATATGTTTTTTGCTTGAAATTTTCTTCCATGTGCTCAACGCCTTACGGCATCAATGGTTGGGGCACATTTTCACTTAGCGTCGGTCGATCGATCTATAGCGTGCTCAACGCCTTACGGCATCAATGGTTGGGGCACAAGTACTGCCTAGTTACCAGGACGACTGGATGAAGAGTGCTCAACGCCTTACGGCATCAATGGTTGGGGCACCGGATAGATACTCCACCGTCAAATCGCCTGAATTCGTGCTCAACGCCTTACGGCATCAATGGTTGGGGCACACAGTGGGAAAACTTGGCAGGAGGGAGTTTTGGGGTTATGTGCTCAACGCCTTACGGCATCAATGGTTGGGGCACCGATTAGGGCAAGTTGAGCACGATCGTCGTCGATGTGCTCAACGCCTTACGGCATCAATGGTTGGGGCACTAGATAGTTTACTTTGGCTAGGGTAATACTCTAGTAGTGCTCAACGCCTTACGGCATCAATGGTTGGGGCACTGGGTTTGGCTGAAAAACTAGCCAACTTTTTGGATGTGCTCAACGCCTTACGGCATCAATGGTTGGGGCACCTGATTGGCCTGCAGAAGCCCGTGCAGTGTTTATCGTGTGCTCAACGCCTTACGGCATCAATGGTTGGGGCACGGCGATCGCCAAAGCCCAGACCAGACAAAGCCTCTGAGTGACTTTGGCAAGCACCTCAGATAGTTTAGCAAAACTATCAAAAAATGCTGACAGACAACCGTTCATCAGCAATTGAACCTCAGACAGAGCAACGTTTTTAGCCCTTACAAGCACCTCAACCCCCGCTCGCCCCCTCAATCCCCTAGCCCGTCAAACGATCGGAGCAATTCCTCCCCCCAAAAAACGAACGCGCGCAGATCCATGCATCAAAAAATCTGGAACCCCTGCTCCTCCACAGGCCAAGCCTCAGGACAATTACACACCTGAATCCTCTCCACACAACGATTGCACAACCCCACCACCAACAAACTATCCTCCGCTGCCATAATCTCCTCCAACTCCCATCTCAACCGTTCCCGCTCTCGCAAATTCAAGCGACAGCGAAAAATCGATAACTGTAAACTCTCCCCATACCCCTTCAACAACTTAAACACCTTGCGCCATCGCTTTGGATCGCGAATGTCGTAACAGACCAAATACCAATGTCTCGGTTCCGCCATAATCTCCCCCCTAACGCACCACTAACTGCGCAAACAACCCACCTTCCCCCATCCACTCCTTCTCCAATAACCGCACCTCCAACTCCAACAAACGCCGATAGGTCAGCGAATAGCCCGTCATCGGGTGCTTCCAAGACTCAGCCTTGCGTCGCTCGTACAGCCCAATAAACTTCTTACAGCCCGCATCGCTCAGCCAAACCTGCTCGCCCCTCACCTCAAAATCACCCTTTACATCCCATTGCCCTCGATTAATCGATCCCACAATCGGCATATCCACCAACGGCACCCGAAAAATTTCCATCAAATCGAGTCCCAGTGGAGCCGCCTGCGATCGCGGTTGGTGATAAAACCCCAAGGCAGGCTCTAATCCCACCGCTAAAATCGCATTCATGACATCCTTGAGCAGCAAGGCATACCCAAACCCCAGCAAGGCATTAAAGCGATCGCGAGGTGGCCTGCGATTGCGTCCCTCAAACCGCAACTCCTCTGGCACTCCGTCTGGCAGCACCGCAGGCAGCGCCCCAAAATACAGCGCCGCCACATTTCCCTCTAATCCCAACAGCGAAGCGATCGAATCTGCTCGCTCTATCCGCTTGAGCAGCACCTTAATCTGAGCGATCGCCCCAACCAACGAATCTGGCACAGTCTTCAACCTGCGCTTAGCTCGCATCAAAAACTGGCGTTGCCCCCTCCCCCGACACCGGGCCAACTGTCGGGCCAGTCGCAAACAGGTCTCCCCATCCGTTAGCGCCTCGTACTGCCGAATTCGCCGCTGAATACTCCCCTGGCGATCGTCGAAACTGCCGATATAGCGGCCCCCTCCCGACACCCAATGCACCCCGACATCGTTAGCCGCACAAAAATGCAGCGCCTGAGTCGAGATCTGCGAAAAACTATGTAACACTATCTGAGCCACCTGCCGCACCGGTAACGTTTCCATCGGGCAGTCTCGCCGCTGAATTTTCAGTTCGTCCCCTTTTCGCCCCACCCGCGTCCCTGGTTCCAAAACATGGATAATCTGTCGCGGGTCATCGGCAGGAAATAATCGGATTGGCTGCCACTCGCGCTCGTGGGCCAACCGCGCCTCCTCTGGCAAACACACTGGAGCCAACGAACAGCGCGTACACAAGCGCTCGTTCTCCGTTACCGGCGGTCGAGCAGGAGAATTGCGCAACAGCCGCGCCCGCGCGATCGCTTCTCTCACCTCCGCCCGACCGCGATCGTCCAACGGCACCCGTACCATGACATTGTCGGCGTGATAGCGAATCCGCCCTTCGCGAATCTCAATTCCCTTCGCCATCTCAATCAAATAGGCATAGGCAAGAATTTGTAGGCGATCGCTCTCCCAAGCCTGGGGTTGTTTATTTTCTCCACGGCAGCATCGCCCCCGCTTGTGCTCGTAGGGAATCACCATACCGTCCCGAGTGCGCATTGCATCCACTCGTCCGCGCAAGCCCAGCTCTTCGCTTTCGAGAAACCAATCTTCCCAATCCTCCCCCTCTTGTTTCTCCAGCTCTACATGCAGCCGCCGTCCGGCAAATACCGCTGCATCTTGCGTGTACAGTTCCTCCACTTCTTCGAGGTAAAACAGTCGCTGGCAGTAGGCCAGCGCGTGTAGTGCCGAGACTCGGATGGTTTCCCGATCGGCAGATATTCGAGATAAAGTTTGCATTACTACCTCAAAACCTGATACTTATTGGCGTTTGAGTAGTCGAAAGAAGTCCCGTTTTTAACATTCCCGGTAATTCTCAAATCATTCTGCGCGATCGGGTGTAAGCTGCCGATCCGATCGACATGAGTTCGATGACGCCGAATGGCCCTCACCCCCAGCCCCTCTCCCAATTTTGATACTGCTGGCCAATTTAACATTTAGAAATATTGGCATGGTGCAAGTCCTCTGCATGGCCCTCACCCCCGGCCCCTCTCCCAAACTTGGGAGAGGGGAGAAACAGCCGAAAATCCTTACGGGGCCTTGTTCCCCTGCCCCCAAAGTTGGGGTAGGGGTTAGGGGAAGGGGGCCACAGGCATCTAGACAAATGGCCAATGTTTCGGAATATGAATTTCGCCAGCAGCATCAATTTTGGGAGAGGGGAGTCACAGCCGGGAATCTCTATTTGTGTCAAGTGTCTCTTTTCGGGCTGAAAGAGATATCGCTTAGGAGTTAAGCTCTAGTGCGCTTTTCAAGCTTGGCCTCTAACCCGTCTGCAGGATATGGCTCCTGGATGCTAACCCAACAGCAATCTTCAAATGTGTCAGATAGCGTGAAGCGCTGGAATGTGCCTCGCGTTGTAGATCGATCGATCCAAACGGGCAAGCCGATGAGCCCTCGCGGGTCTTTGACCAACCATCGAACCGAGCCATCGGACTCGCGATAGCTTCGTATGCCATTGACCATTGCCCAGGACTCGCCTAGGCTCAGACCGCCAAACCGCGAAATGCGACCGGGGGTTGTGAGGGCGATCGCCACGCGATCGGCTAGCGTCACATCAGCAGTTTCCTCTGTCGAGTTCAGCCGCAGAACCAGTCGCAACCCCGTCAGCAATTCTTGAAAATTAGGCTTTGAGAATTGAGCGCTGGAGTAAACCCCTTGGTGCTTTTTACTGAATTTGTGATGCCGCTGTTTACGAACAATGCGCGAAATTGGGACATCATCGCCAATGATGCCGATCGCCACCTTCACGCCCAAATGTGCTGTTAAATCTTCCTCACCCACCAGCGATAGAAGACATCCATAAACAGTTGATGGAGGCGGATAGCGATAGGTTTCTTTGTAGTCCCGCGCAAAACTGCGGGGGAAACTCGTACAGGGACAGTCGAGATACAGCCAATCTTCCATTAAGCTAGTACCCCCACTTTCGTCAGCCGCGCCTTTGCTGCATCTTTGGCTGCTTTTACCCCGTCGAAGACTTTGACATTAAGATTGCGCAACTTCTGACCGTAGGGGGTTTTTGCGACTTTTCCACCCACGACAACCTCTCCTGCATCAACATCGCCAGCTTGAATGACCCGCTCTAGCTCGGTACAGCCGACTTCCTCACCGATGCGCTTGAAACACCCCATAATCCAGGGGCTCGGGTCGTCCGTGACCCGCAACACGATTGACTCGGGACGAAATTCATACAGAAATCGCGAGTGATTGCCACCTACATGACGGATGCCCACTAGGGCTTCGAGTAATGCTCCAGCGCGTGCGGACTGCTTCAAATGTTCGGGCGTTAGGGCGATCGTGTACTGGTAGGCCGTACAGTGCATCTGGGTACTGTGGATTGATTTATTATCCTTTGCGCCACCCTTGGAGCCAAAGGCCACATCGCCCCAATAGGGGTCGAGACTCATCGCACGACAGACTTCTAGCGCGCCACGCCGCTTCACGGTTGCATTTTTGTTGTTCTTGTCCTTCTTGGCGTCCATATATCCGAACAGATCGTCGTCGATAAATTTCTCGGCGCTGCATCGTTCGTCTTTGAATTCATATTTGTCGGTATCGGGATCGAAGGTACGGTTGATTTCGCCGGGGTAGTGATGCTGGAAATATTCCCGCATTGCCCAGCGGATCGCTTCGGCGCTGACCGTGGTGTACTGGTCGTTGCCGCGCGTGATGGTTTGTAGTGTGGCTAGAGTGCTGCCATCGCCTTCTCCGCGATTGTTGGCGGCAACGGCAGTGGGAGTAACGATGGTGGCGAATAGATGGGTTGACATGAGAGTCTCCTAGAACGTGCTGGCGAGATTGCGATGGTGTGATGGGTCTGGCCCTCACCCCCGGCCCCTCTCCCAAGTTTGGGAGAGGGGAGATAGAAGTTGTCTTGGCTTGTTCCCCTTCTCCCAAAATTGGGAGAAGGGGCTAGGGGATGAGGGCCAGTGCAAGGTCTGCCAACCTTGACAGCAGTACCCCTAAGCCCCAGTCCCTGGGGGCGATCGCGATGTTGCTGCGCGATAGATCGCATCCAGAACTGCATCGAGATCGTTCAAAACCTGTTGGTTCGCGAACCGAATTACCCGACAGCCATAGGCTTCCATAGCTTGCGTTCTGGCTGCATCTACCTCTGTGCGATCGTCGTGAACTGCACCATCCACTTCGATCGCGAGCTTGCATGCCGGACAGTAAAAGTCCGCAATAAACCTGTCTATGGGATGCTGACGCCGAAAGCGCAATCCACGAAGCTGTCGGTTCCGCAATGCTTGCCATAAACAGGCTTCCGCAGGTGTTAGCTTTTTCCTAAGCTGCTTGGCCGCACGGTCGAGTTCTGGCGTAGTGCCGCGAATACGATTGGAAGTCTCTTTCATCATGACTACCCCGATACAAAGTCTGTTGAGTTAGGCCACATCCATCTCAAAGCCTTCAGCTTCTGTTTAATCATTGAGGTCGGCGTCGGAAATATCGGGGTCTGCTTTGCCCTTGCTTTCATAGGTGGCGATCGCCAACAAGGCTAAATCCCGAGCTTTGCGCCAGTTTTCATCGCTATGAATCCAGCTTGCGATCTGTATTCCCTTGCCCCGTGCTGCGCTGCTACGGTGTTGGCTGATAAAGTTCACCAGAGCTGACGCAAATTCTTGTTTTGTGCTCGGACGCTGCAATCGATAGATTGCCTTATCTGTGACCTGTCCGTAATCCAGTTTGCGCCCCTGCTTTTGTGCTTGCAAAATCTGTCCGCGCAGAAAGGCACTAAATGCCCCCTGTACCGCCTCGAATACAACACGTTCTTCATTACCGAGATTTTGAGTCATTTTCACTAATCCTTCTCGTTCGTAGAGTTGATTTGCTTTGCGAAACTCGTAAAAACCTACATACCAGGGCTTGTCTGTAATAAGGTTGTCTGCAATCCAGGGCAAGACAGTCGATACGGCAAACCAAGTATCCCCTTTGTTGTTAACTTTGACTTTCGCGGGGAAGAGTAGTCGTGCAGTTTTGTAGAGATTCAACGTTTCATCTGTAACGCGCACGCGATGGACGGCCTGTTTCAGATACGCTTGGTTCTTGTTCCAGGCTTGTCCGCCTAGTTGATAAACCTCGCAGTACTGAAACTTGAGTTTTTCCGCATTCTCAACTGTTTTTCCTTGCAGTAAAAACCTCAGTCCAGACTCTCCTGCTCCACTCGCGCAAAAATTCGCATACGTGCGACCGGATTGCTTCTGACGGCGCTTGATCGACTGTTTGAGGTTGGTCACTTCTGGAATGACCAAAGCCGATCGCAAGTTAGGCAGTTTGTAATACCCACAGGCTAAGGGAAGAAATAGCAGCGCTAGGAAGCCCGGTGGAGCCTCTTTGTACGCGCCGTTAACAAAGCATTCCAGCAACCCTGGCAAGTGATGTCCCTTCAGCGTGATTTCAGACTTGAATGTTCCTTTGTTAGTGAATGCATCTTTGAAATCGCGAGTGTAATAACAGTCGATGAGAGGTTTATAGCTGACGATCAGCTCTGGCTGCGCCGGATCGACTGAAAAACTCAACGACTGCAGGCTGTCCAACTTGCGCTGCTGGTTGTGTTGCAGCAGAGTAGACATCACACCCTGCGTAAAGGTATATCTTGCCTGTGGATCGAGCTTGAGTGCGGGAACATCCAGATAGCCATCTTCAACCGCATAGGTACGCTTAACGATCCATTCAACCGCCTCGCGATCGCTCCCCGACCATGCCAACCGAACCTCATCCTCTGTCACCTCCCACTCCAACGGCGCCTTCTCTGGCGAAAGCGAATCGAGCGCTAGCGCCAACCCTGCAATGCCTGCCCGATGAGGTAGCAAGGTATTGGGATCGAATAGTGAAAGCGTCATTTCAGTCATCAGATATTACTTCCTTTTGCTGATTTGATAGGGATCGCCCCCTTTTCCGTGCAGTAGTCCCATGCGTCCGAGGGCGCGACTGGAAACCCTTGATGGCGCGGCCATTGGCCCACCTGCTTGGGATTTGCAATCAGCGGCACGGCGTAGCGACTGAGTTGGCTGCGCCCTTGCTTGCCGAATAGAGGGCGATCGCGTTCGAGTAAACAGGTAATCGTCGCGCCACTCTGACGTAGCGGGCCAGGATAAGTTCGCCATTCCCCCTCTAGCAGTACTGAATGTCGCTCTGGCTTCAGCGTGAAGTCTTCTTGTTCCAGCCATTGTGCTAAATCTGCCTGACTGACATCCCCAGAAAACTCCTGCACCATAGCTAATCCGCGAGTTCGCTCGTCAGGACTGTAAGGGTGCTTTTTAAGATCGGCATAGAAATAGGCATCCAGAGCGCGATCGCAATACCGTCGATTCAACCTTCCCAAACGCTGAATCAGAGCCGCAGGGGGAGCAATCTGAGAAATCAGCAGCGTGGCCGATAAATCGAGCGACATCTCTGCCACTTGAGTCGCGATCGCTAACACGGGTTTCTTCTGTTCCTGCTTAAATGCATCCACTACCTCCCGGTGATGCCTGACCCGATCTTCATAGCGATAGCGACTGTGATAGAGCTTTGCATTTAAGCCTCGCCGCTGTGCCTCCTCATACACCGCCACAGCCGTACTGACCTGATTGCAAACCCACAGCACTTTCCCGTTCGACTTCAGTTCTGCTTCGACTCTCTGCCAGTTAGGCTTTTCCGCATCGTGAAACTGATATCGGGGTTTTGCCTCTACTTCTGCTGGCCCCGACACAATCGAGAGCGGTTCGCCCAATGCCTGTTTAATCGCGTCCAACTGCGGTGGCAAAAATGAAGCAGACATCAGCAAAACGGGTGCTTTCACCGTTTCCAGAAACCGCAGCAGCGCTCCAAATAGGGACTTATCATAGCAATGCACCTCGTCAAAAACGAACGCAGCATTCGCCAGTGCCGGGAAACAGTACATCGGGCGGCGATGACATTGCATCAACCCCAGCACCGCATCCACCGTGCAAACAGTCACCTTTTTTTCCCAAGCCTCAAACGAATTCAGCTTGATGCTCGCTTCGTTCTCCGTGCCATCGCCAGCTTCCTGCTCCTCTCCTGTGGTCGTCAGTTCTAGATTCAGCTTCGCTAGCTCCAGATCCACTGAGGCTCGCGAGTGCAGCAACACTGAGGCCACTTCATCCTGTACGTAGTCGATAAAGCCTTCCGTACTCGTCCCTGTGGTTGGGTAACAGAAAAACAGCTTGCGTCCTACCGCGTGCTGCTTTGCCCAGAAGTATGCGCCCACAGTTTTGCCCGTACCGCATCCTGCCCGAGCCAATCCCACCCGAGTTACGATCGCACCAAGCTTCTTTTGAAACTCACGCGGCTCGTTGTCTCCCAAGCGCGCACTGCTGATTCCTGAGATCTCTTCCAGTGTCAGAGTGTGGGTAATCGAGTCCTCGCGAATCCAGCGATCGAGCTGGAGATTGCTGTCTCCGATTGCCGAACCAATGGAATCCCCCGCTACCAGCAAAGCTTTGACAACAGCAGTCAGGACAGCATTGCAGTCCCATTCGAGAAAGAACTCTTCAATCTGCGATCTCCGCTGCGGCACCACATCTTCCGACCATTCAGAAATCGGATGCACTTTTAATTTGATGCTTGAGGGACAACCAAGCTGTTTCATTCCAAATCGCAACACCCGCTTGAAATCAGGATGATTGAGGTGGCAAGTCACACGATCGTCGCCGCACGAACGCATTTTGCCCAACTCTTCATGATTGCCAAAAGCATCTGTGCGCCCCATTTTTAGGTGGTGTCCGCCTGCAGCCGCTAAAGCAGTCGTGAAGTCACCATCTGCTTGCTGGAGCCAGTCTCGAAATTCCCAAGCCAGAAAGATAGATAGAGCTTCGTGACGCAAAAGTTGCGGCCGATCGAGCGCGTGCCGTTTCGGACTAGCATCAGGCATCCAATACCGAACTACACCCTGAAAATGGTCGCTCGTCTTCCCCCAGTCGTGCAAATATGCTGCCAGCCGCGCTGTTTTTCGAAGATAGTCGAGATCGCAGCCAAGATCGAACTGTTCGACAAGGCGATCGCCCAGTGTTTCCACCAAGAGCGTCACCGCTCGCACCACATCTGCCGTATGACCGGCCAAGCTATACGATCCTCTCCAGCGGCCTTCCACAGATTTTGCCAACAAGCGATCGGGCTTCAATTTAGCTGACATTCCTACATCCTTCTAGACGGCAAACCAGTTCAACAACCAACTGTCTACTCCCTTCCCTTCCCTCAAGAAAAACTTGGCAAAGGATCGAGATTTGAGGCTGTTCTTTTCCTCCCCTCTCCCAATTTTGGGAGAGGGGCCGGGGGTGAGGGCCATTCAGAGCTTTCACACTCCCTCCTTGACGGGATAAAACCAACCACAGCCAAAATGCTTCCTTCCCCCCAACCCGCAACGCTGAAGCGCGATCGAATCCTCTGCCTTTAAGTTCTCGACAACCACTCCAAAGCCCACCACCTGTTTGTCTTTCACCTTCAAGGCACGGCGAGCCAAGTCTCCATCTCCATTGCTATCAATCGCCACACTGGCCTCAATTTCCAACCGCGCCAGAGCTTTCTGACATGACTCCAAAAAATGAAACGGCATTTCAGAATGGTCGATCGCCTCTAACTTAATGGTGACCAAACGAGCTTTCAGTACCTGAGATGGCTCCAACAGAGCAATCTGGGGACGTACCAACCGAATCAAATGACCCTGAATATCTAAGACAGAATTTTGGAGCTTGCGATACCACTCTTGAACTTGTTCTGCCGGACATCTCAAGCGCAGCTTCGAGCGCCGATCGAGATACACCATGCCGTGGCGATCGGGTATTCCAGGCACGCTATACAGCAACACATCTGCAGGAAAGTCCTTCCCTTCTAGCACCGTCTTTTTCAATGCAGAATAGAGTGCATAGCCATGATCGGCAAGCAATGTTTTGCCTCTTAAAGAAAATCGAATTTCGAGAAAATTCACATTGACCTCCCATCAATCTGCAACCGGACAATAGAGTTTGCACATTTGCTCGACTTCCCCCCTCACCATCTCCACCAACTCCGGCGGTTGGAGGACTCTCGCCCCCCTGCCATACCCCAACACCCAACGCTTCAAGTCATTCATGCCCCCCACCTCCATCTGCAACGTCAGCGAGCCATCCGAATGCTCTTCTAGCGCTTGCGAAGGATGCCAGCGCCGCTCCCGAATAAACGGCGCAGTCGCAGCATCGAACCAAATCCTGACCACCTGCGCAACACCGCCCACCTCGTGCTGAAAGATCATCGCCAAATGGTCGCGGGCATCAAACGTCGGATCGCGCTGAAACAGTTCCTCCAACACCTGTAATTGCTGAATTCGATCCACCCGGAACCAGCGGATTTCCTTCCGCCGATGACAATATCCAATCAAGTACGGATTCGTACCGCGATAGATATGCAGTAAGTAGGGGTCCACCTTGCGCTCGTTATAGACATTCCGGCCTGCTGTGTAGTACGTCATCCACACAGAGCGAGATTGCAAGCAGGCTGTTTCTAGGCCGTGCCAAATCGCCGGATCGAGGTCAATCTCAGCCCCCGACCGAAACAGAATCTGCTCGTCTGCCATCTGCTGTAAATCCACCCATTCCTGCTCGGGAAGTCGAGTCGCCAAGCGCGCGATCGCCGATTCTAATTGCCTTTGGTAGACCGACCCCGAATAAGCTTTCAACATGCGAGCCCCCAATGTTAGGGCAAACAACTCTCCATCTGTGATGGGCACTGACGACAGTTGCCAACTTGTCTCTGTGTAGTGATGCCCCCGACTGCGCGAGTATTCCAACGGTGCGCCAAAGCGATCGCGTAGAAAGGCCAAATCGCTGCGAATGGTGCGATCGCTGACCTCGAGCTCTGCTGCTAGTGTCTTTGTGGTGTGTCTGTTGGCGCTTCTCAGCAAGGCATCGAGGTGCAAGAGCCGCTCCAAATAGCGAGGCTGAATCACAATTGGGTACCGTCTGACCGATCGCAATGTTAGTCGAGCAACCCGGCAAAATCACTTCCGCCTTCAAAAATTGGGACAATGCCTCTAAAACTCCCAGAACCAGCAATCGAGTTAAAAATTTTAGCTCTACCGTTCCGGTTATGTTGTCCGCCGCCCAGAAAAGTCCAAAACCCTTATCCAGCGAGGCTTCTATGAGATCTCGTCCATTAAAGAAGAGTGTTTTGCCGTCAACCCAACTGCCAACAGGGCTTTGAGCCGCTATCGGAGTTGGCCTAGCATACTAAGTCCGGTAGAGCCTATACTTACCAATCAACGTTGAGAATTAAGGAAATTGCCATGCGCCTGCCAGATTTCATCATCATTGGTGCTCCAAAGTCTGCGACTACGACTCTTGTTTCTTGCTTGCGCAAACATCCCCAGATTTTCATCTCTACGCCAAAGGAAATTGGCTACTTCTCTCGCGATTATCTGTATGAACGCGGATTAGACTGGTACTCAAACTTTTTTAAAGAGGCTAAGCCCGAACAAGTCTGTGGAGAAGCATCAACCGAATATTCCGGCAACTTAGATCGAACCAATACCGTAGAAAGAATGTATTCAGCCATACCCAATATCAAGTTACTTTATTTGATGCGGCATCCAGTTGACCGAGCTTATTCTCATTACCTTCACAAGATGAGAGCGCTCGAATTGCAGGGAAAAATTAAATCGGGACAAGGTATCACTTTTGAAGACGCCATTGAAGAGCACAAAGAAATACTGGACTTCAGTCATTATATCAAACAAATCAATCGTTATCTGTCTGTATTCTCTAGAAGCTCGTTTCATTTTGCTTTGACTGATGATTTTATTGGAAATATAGATGAAGAATTGGTTGCTATTTATGATTTTCTGGGAATAGATAAATATCCGAAACAGCTTGACATGGCCGTGGAAAAACACTATTCAAAAACCATCCTAAACGAAAGTGTAACTCGGTCTAAAGCTCTTCAACCTTTAAGATCGATGCCTGGATACAGGCAAATTCTCAATTTCTTTCCTAAAGAAGTAAAAGATCGCATTTATGAGTTTGTAAAAAATAGCTTCTATGGAAATCTAATTGAAAAACAGAGATTCATTCCCTTTCCCATGCTCCCAGAGACTCGCCAACATCTTCTGAACCTTTTTTCTGGTTCAAATCAAGAGCTTTCTTGTTTTTTGGGAAGGGATTTGTCTGCTTGGTCTCGCTGATCGGCAGATATAACATGTTGAGCATCTCGAATTCAAAACTTTTCAATACTTGAATTGAAAACAAGATATTTTTGAAGACTACAAAAAATCAGATCTCCAGATCTCGATCGCTCTTTTGGCCATATCTTGCTGACGATTGAGAATACTGTCTGGCGTCCACTCTTCAGCCGCAATCTCTTGAGTCAAGTTATATGCACTTTTGGCGTATACATCCTGTTTGGCTTGATATGCGTCATTCCCGACTCTACGATTAAAGTTTGGCTCTAAGGGGGTGAGATTGCCAAGTCGATATACCATATCCTCGATTTCATCATCGGTAAAATTGAGTCTCCATTCGTTGGAAGGAGATTCGGGTAGAATATGCTCAATTGAAAAGCTGTCTTCATTATCAACTCTGCTCGATCGATCTGCCTCCAGCTTGGTGAGAATATATCTAACCAGTTTTTTCTTTTTGCCTTTTGTAGAGATGGCAAGAAAGCTGAAGTCTTGCTGGAACTTCTCGTCGGCTACATAAGCTGGGCGTAAAATCTCAAAAACCTGTCTGGGACGAGTAATTTCTTCAGACGCGATCTTAATGGCGACGCTATTATATAAAGACTCTAATTCGTTGGGATTTAATCCACTGACAACACTATATCGAAACGAAATTATAGAAGTAAGTTTTAGAAGGCGGATGTAATCTTCGGCGGAAAATTTTTGATATGCCGCGAATAGAGCTGGATATGCTTGCTTGACGCGAAAAAGAGCCAGCTCGCGCACATATTGCCTGCTTTCTGGCCTATCGATCCAGAATTCATCATTAGGGTTCCCCAGAGCGATGAAGAGACTGCTGTAGTTCTCAAGCTGGTCGAGCAATTCAAATGCCGAACGTGCATCTGTCACCGATCGCCGAACCATCTTAAACAAACGCCCTCGCCTTACCCTGGTATGTTTGAGGCTGAGATAATATCTCAAAAACTCTGGAAACTTCTCCATCTGAACCGTATTGGCAATTCGTCTCCATTGCCTTTGGGCTTCGTGTAGATCGTCTGGCCCGCGAAAAAGAGAAAAGAGATAGTTTTTTAATAGATCTGTAGAACTGAGCTCGATTCCGCGAGCATTCAAGGTCTCAAATACAGTGTATGCATTGAGTTCATCCTCAACATTGATTTGTATAAATAAGAGTCTTTGTGCGATAGTATCTGTCAGAAATTCAGCCAATAGAACTCCTTCTTTTAAGATCTCAGTAAGCTCATCTAGTTGACGAGTGGAATATTGAAATGTCTTCCAAAGTAGTTGATTGGATTTTGAAAGAGAGCGAATATTCAATGGTTCTCTAAGGTTGATTAAGTTGCTTTGATAAAAATCATTGTTGTTTTCATTCAAGAGTAGTTTGCTAGAGTAACGTAAAGAGCGAGGGTCTTTATCTCCTAAGTAAGTTCGTTTGAGAATTTCTTGGCGATCTCGATTGGCATCTTCCTCAATACCCTGTTGTACGAGAAGCCGAATTTTTTCGATGACAGCAATAGCAATGATGCTGAGGGTGGCCAATCGCTGTTGGCCGTCGATGACGGTAAATTCTTTGTCAGATGTGCCCGAGCTCTGTAAAACGATGGCTCCCATGTAGTGGCTAATACTAGGATCGCGATGCAATGAGAGAATGTCTTGCCAAAGATCTTCCCAGTTTTCCTCTTGCCAGGAATAATCTCTTTGAAAAGGCGGCACTCGATAAATTTTCCCATTGCTAATGAGATCGCCAAAGCTGGTCGTTCGAGTGTCTAAGAGGTTTACGCGAGCCATATATTGAGATAATGCATTCTGAGTTGAGATGTTTACAGTCCAACACCTTCTATTCAACTATGAAAGTCTCCGCCAGAGCCGTATTTCCAGGCTTGTAGGCGCTGGTGCCAGCGATATCGGGATTTAGGCGGGAGCGAGTCGATCTGGGGGAGTAGGGCTTGGCCCAGCGGATTGAGGAGGCTGTAGGTGCCCAGAGCCGCGTAGTGGCGGGTCCAATCCAGAAAAGCGGGCAGGCCCACTTGGGGAAGGATTTTGAGGGCGATCGCCGGGTCGATGGCCGAAGTGCGCAGCAGGGCTTGGGCGAGGGCGGGGAATTGAACGACATCTTGTAAGAATGGCTTGAGAACATCGTCACCAGCTTGTTGCATGGCTTGGAAGACAGCGATGAGAAGGGTGTTGATGCGATCGGGGGGGAGCTTTTGGTTCACTCTGGCGCTCATCGATCGCTGAAACAACCAGGTGACGGACAAGTTGGGCTGATACGGTTGCAGCAGCGCCAGATCGCTCTGACTGAGGCTGTCGCTAGACAGGGCTTCGTCAATCCCCTTATCTAACCTCGCGAGGTGGCGCAGCATGGCTCCAAAACCGCCGAAACTGAGGGGAGACTGGCTGCCGCTGCTATCGCCGATGGGCAAAACGCGATCGCTGGGGGCTGAGAGAGGACTCTGGCGGTAGCAAGGGAAAAAACCGAACAGAGCGCGCTTCCAAGTGAGTTGGGCCAGCTCGATCGCCTGATAGTCTGGCAGCAAGCGCAAATACTCGTCGAAAAATGCTTCCAAACTGGGGCGCTCTGGGTGGGCGTCCAGGTAGGTGAACAGGTAGGTCGTGCGGCCATCGCGGGCGGGAAATGCTTCCCAAAAGTACTGACATTGGCGCTGCAGGGGGGTGAAGGAGACTAGCAGATCGCCGCTTTCGTTGGCGGCGTAACCTCGCGCGCAGGTGCCGACAACAACACACACAGCGTCTGGTGTCTGGCCGCAACGGGCCTGGCGGGCGATCGGGGAAAAGTGGCCCATCGCATCGAGCAGGAGTCGGGTTTTGAGAGGGGTTTCGCCCGCTTGCACGCAGACGCCATCGGGGTGAATGGTGGCACGGTCGAAGGGAGTCCGTTCCAAGAGCGTCCCGCCACTGGCCAGGAAGCGAGTTTTGAGGGTTTCTAACAGAAAGACGGGATCGACGCCAAGATTGAGCACGTCGCGCACCCAGATATCTTCTCCCCCTAGAAAGCTGAGGCGCACGGGATTAAATTCGGTGGCGATCGCCTGTTCCAATTCCGCTGGCGTCAACAGCTCCAGCTCGACCAATACCTCCAGCTCGCGCCGCGAGATATTCCACTCCTGCTCCCGCCCTTTTAATGGACCGCGCTCGATAACCGCAACCTTCCAGCTCCGCCGAGCCAAGGCAGCCCCGATCGAAATGCCCAGCGTACCGCCAGCAATGACAACATCCCAATCCGGTTCGCCGAGTGGTGCGGAACTGTTGGTCACAACCTCGGGCACGGTCAGTGCCCCTTGCCGCAGAGCTGTCCAGCGGGCATCTGCTCGCTGCAAGTTGCTATAAGTGTTTCCCGGTAAGGTTGAGAGAATTGCTTGGGTGAGGGTCATCGGATGGCAACAGTACGTGGCTCGCAGACGATACCGATCCTAGTTCGGCAGACAGCGATCGCGCACATCTTTGGCTGGCAGCACGGGGGGATAGGGGGAGATGAAAGTGCTACGATGGCCTGAATACGGTGCAGTCGCCTAGCTGAAGATATGCGCGGGACACCAGCTAGGGCAAGACTTCCAGCGTAGGACGCGAACGATAGTGCAGGCAATCTGTAACGAGGGACAGCTGTGACCGCTCCGACATTATCCGAACCGGATGTCCGAGTTCAGGAGAATAAAGCCCCAGCCTCTGGCCAGATCGGCGATCGCCAGATGATTGCCATTCTCGACTTTGGCTCGCAATACTCAGAACTGATTGCGCGACGCATCCGCGAGACCAAAGTGTATTCGGAGGTGCTGTCTTATCGCACGACGGCCGAGCAATTGGCCAAGCTGAAGCCGCGCGGCATTATCCTCTCCGGCGGACCCAACTCCGTCTACGACGACTATGCACCCGTTTGCGATCCAGAAATCTGGAATTTGGGCATTCCCATATTGGGGGTTTGCTACGGCATGCAACTGATGGTGCAAGCTCTGGGGGGCAGGGTGGAGCCTGCTGAAAAACCGGAATACGGTCGGGCCGAACTGTCGATTGTGGACCCCACCGATCTGCTCACCAATGTCGAAGATGGCGGCATTATGTGGATGAGTCACGGCGATTCGGTGACTCGGCTGCCAGAGGGGTTTGATATCCTGGCCGAAACGCAAAATACTCCCCATGCAGCGATCGCCGATTGCGATCGCAAATTCTACGGCGTCCAGTTCCATCCCGAAGTGGTTCACTCTGTAGACGGGCAAGCCACCCTCTGCAATTTTGTCTATCACATCTGCAAGTGCGACCCCACTTGGACAGTCGAAGCTTTTGTGGATGAAGCGATTCGCGAAGTACGGGCCAAAGTGGGGGACAAGCGGGTCTTGCTAGCCCTCTCTGGGGGGGTGGATAGCTCGACGCTGGCCTTTCTGTTGCACCAGGCGATCGGCGACAATCTCACCTGCATGTTTATCGACCAAGGGTTCATGCGTAAAGGGGAACCCGAGCGCCTCGTAGAACTGTTCGAAGACAAGTTCCACATTCCGGTGGAATTTGTCAAAGCCCGCAAGCAATTTCTGGCCAAACTCGAAGGGGTCACCGATCCCGAGCGCAAGCGCAAGATTATTGGGGCAGAGTTTATCCAAACTTTTGAAGTGGAGTCGAAGCGGTTGGGACCGTTTGACTATCTGGCCCAAGGCACTCTCTACCCCGACGTGATCGAATCTGCCAATACCAATATCGATCCCAAAACGGGCGAGCGGGTGGCGGTGAAGATTAAGAGCCACCACAATGTGGGCGGTTTGCCCGAAGACTTGCGGTTTAAGTTGGTGGAGCCTTTGCGCAAGCTGTTTAAGGATGAGGTGCGCCAGGTGGGTCGTGCCTTAGGGCTGCCCGAAGAAATTGTTATGCGCCACCCCTTCCCCGGCCCGGGCCTAGCCATTCGCATTATTGGCGAAGTCACTGCCGAACGTCTCAATATTCTGCGGGATGTGGACTTTATCGTGCGGGAAGAAATTCAGCGCGCCGATCTGTATTTCGAGGTTTGGCAGGCGTTTGCAGTGCTGCTGCCCACCGTTCGCTCGGTTGGGGTCATGGGAGACAAGCGCACCTATGCCTGTCCCGCCGTGATTCGCATTGTCAGTAGCGAAGATGGCATGACCGCAGACTGGTCCAAATTGCCCTACGAAGTCCTAGAGCGCATGTCGAACCGCATCGTGAATGAGGTGGAGGGCATCAATCGGGTGACCTACGATATTACCTCCAAGCCCCCCGGGACGATTGAGTGGGAATGACGAGTTAGACTCTGTTTCCGCAAGACAAAACATCCGTTCCCCTCTAAAGTGGAGGCAACGATTCTCTTGCTGTCATGAAGTGGATTGCGGCTGAAGATTTACTCAGCTTTAGACGCTGTCGCCGACAGCCCTATCTGCGGCACTTCGGCTTGCAGGAACAGCAGAGTTCCCCCAGTGATTTTCTCTTGCAACTGCGGCAGGGGCGAAAACAGCAGCGGCAAGCCCTCCAAACCAATGCCCCCGGTATAGATGTCGGTGCTGCCTATACCCAGGCTTGGCCCGAGCTCTACGCTCGGGTTTTGCACACTTTGGAGCTGATGGAGGCGGGAGACAATCGCATTTATGGCGGCGTTCTCTGCCATCCCCTCAACCTGCCGGGGCAGCCACTCCTAGTGAGCTGCCCCGATGTCTTGGTGCGATCGCCGCTACCGGACTGCGGGACGGTGGGGATCGCCTCTACTATCCACCCCCGGCATCGCCACTGGACTTACCAACCGGCGGATGTTCGCACCGGCAAGCGGGTCAAACCTGGCTATGCGCTGGTACTGGCCCTACACGCGGAAGTCTTGCAATTGTTGTGGGGTCACACCTCTGAATCGGCGATCGCCATTTTGCGCGACAACAAATGGCGCACGGTCAACTTAACGGCTGCCCGCCAGCAGGCCCGCCAACTGCTGCGCGAGTACGTTGCTGCCATGAGCGCAGACAGCTTGCCGGACGTGTATGTCACCCGCAGTCGCTGCAATCTCTGTACCTGGCAGGAACACTGCCGCGATCTGGCCCGCCAGCAGCACCCCCTCACCCTGCTTCCCGGCGTCACCGCCACTGCCTATGCAGCCCTGCAGGAGGTGGGGCTGATTGCGGTCGATACTCTGGCGGAAGTCAGTCCAGAAGCCATCCAACATCTACCCGGCATTGGCCTGACTGCTGCCCGCCGCCTGGTTCGACAGGCTCGTGCCACTGCAACCCAAGCTGCCCTGCCCGCTCGTGCCTTCAGCTTGCCGCGATCGCCGATCGAACTGTATTTCGACATCGAGGCCGAACCCCAACAAAATGTTTCTTTTCTATTGGGGGTACTCGCGGTCAACCGCCAACATCCCGACAGTCAGTTTTATCCCCATCTGGCCGAAACCCCTGCTGACGAGGCTGCTGGCTGGGCAGCATTCGTGCAGCTGACCCAGCGCTATCCCAGCGCCCCAATTTATCACTTTCATGCCTTTGAAGTGCATGCCTGCCGCCAACTTGCCGAACAATACGGCACCCCTCGCGCCACTCTGCAACAAATCCTCAAGCGCATGGTGGACCTGCACGAAATTGCCCGCGAATGTGTGGTCATGCCCGTGGAAAGCTATTCCCTCAAACATGTGGCGCAATGGCTGGGTTTTCGCTGGCGGCAGGCCAATGCGGGCGGCGCTCAAGCGGTATATTGGTATACTCAGTGGCTACAGACCGGCGATCGCTCCTTTTTAGAGGCAGCGGCAATTTATAACGAAGACGACTGTCGCGCCACCTATCATCTCAAACGCTGGTTGGAGCAATGGCAGGCCAAACACTACCCCGATCGCCCCAGTGATTATATGACCTGTAAAATATCTGCTTCTTAAACCGACAGGCTTCTTAAGTGTTCCTCAGCGCTTTCTCATCCAGACTCGCAATAATTCGAACCATAGATTTACAAAACGAAATGACGAGTGTGGTTTTGTACGTACTCATCGCTTGGGCTCCTCGAGATAATTGAGGCTCGACTGGCTGCCACTTGTGGCAATCGCTGCTCGTGCAATTGATGGGCCGAGGCTCGAGCATCGTTAGCAAATGACCGCTATTCCCTATCTGTGCAACCTGCGTATCTTTGCAACCTGCGTATCTGCACAAACTGCGTATCTTTGCAAACTGCAATCGATCGATTGAACGCGATCGATGTTTTTGTTTTTTGACATGCAATTGCGATCTTAAAGGAGTCTTTTGTCCGGTGACCCAACTATCCTCGCGCTCTTCCTCTAGCTTTTCGTCAAGTTCCAATCGCTATCCGACTAGCCACTGGTATTCCTGGTTTAACCGCAGTTGGATCGTGCGGACTCTGGAAGCCACTCAAGACCTAATTGTTGTATCCCTTTGCATCGGCTTGCTCGGGGTGATGGCCATGGAACTGGTGGAGATGTTCCGCTCGATGTATCCCCAAGTGAATTTCGGACAGGCTACCTCCGATATTTTAACCCTGCTCATTTTTGTCGAGTTATTTCGCCTGCTGGTGATGTATCTGCAAGAGCACGAAATTTCGATTGAGGTGGCCATGGAAGTCTCGATTGTGTCCGTGCTGCGGGAGATCATCGTACGAGGGATTTTGGAAACAGCCTCGGCTCAGATTTTATGTGCGAGTGTTTTTCTCTTGGTCTTGGGCGGACTGCTGTCGGTACGCAATTATATGAAACACCGGAACGAGGCCAGTTTGGGAATTGTCCAAGGGCCATTTTGCGAGCTTTAATCGATTCTTAGTCGTTTTTGGACAGGGACGAGCCCATAATAGAATGGGTTTTCCTGACAGCTTGGCTTGAGAGTACGAGGTTAATTGCAGCAGTATGCACCGAACTTACAATTTGCACGTTGTCGACACTCGTCCTCTCTTGAGTCCCGCGATGATGCACGAAGAACTGCCTTTATCCGAGGCGGCTGCAGATTTAGTGCAGACGTCGCGATCGCAAATTCGCAATATTCTGACCGGTGACGACCGCCGCCTGCTCGCGATCGTCGGTCCCTGCTCCATCCACGATGTCAATGCGGCTGCAGACTACGCCCAGAAGCTGCTTCCCCTGCGGCAGGAGTTGAGCGATCGGCTCGAAATTCAGATGCGGGTTTACTTCGAGAAGCCGCGCACGACGGTGGGTTGGAAGGGGTTGATTAACGATCCCCATTTAGATGGCACGTTTGATATCAACCAGGGGTTGCGGCTAGCTCGCAAGCTGCTGATCGACCTCGCTGAAATGGAAGTTCCGGCAGCAACGGAGCTGTTAGATCCGATCACGCCGCAGTATTTGGCAGACATTATTGCTTGGACGGCGATCGGGGCGCGCACCACCGAGAGTCAGATTCACCGCCAGATGGCCTCGGGTCTGTCGATGCCCGTGGGATATAAGAACAGCACGGACAGCAGCATTACCTCGGCGGTCAATGCCATCACTTCAGCAAAATCTCCCCATCATTTTTTAGGGGTAAACCACCAGGGGATGGCCAGTATTGTGGCAACGACCGGCAATCCAGACGGACACTTGATCCTGCGGGGCGGTCGCAAGGGGACAAATTTCGATCCCGATAGTGTGGCAAAGGCTGCGGCAGATTTGCAGACCCACAACTTGCCCTCTCGCATGATGATCGACTGCAGCCACGGCAACAGCAATAAAGACCACCGCAATCAGCCACGGGTGCTGGAGGCGATTGCCGCACAGGTGGCGAATGGCTCCGAGTTCATTATGGGTTGTATGATTGAGAGCCATTTGGTGGAAGGCAAGCAGCCTATCCCCCACGACCTGTCAGAGCTGACTTACGGGCAGAGTATTACAGATGCCTGCGTGGATTTTGAGACCACTGAGGTGATGTTGCGATCGCTGGCCGATGCGGTTGCCGAGGGTCGTCCCACTCTACACGTTGCAGCGGTCTAGACTGGTGTTACTGATTCTGTCTTTGCTTTTGCAGAGGGAGCTTCCTCCGGCGGCGTTCGCGATTGTCTCGTGGAGCAGGGATCGATCGGTTGCAGTATTTGTCTGAAGGAGTGCGATCGATGGCAGATAAAGATGACATAATCTATCCCCGTTTTCCTTTTCGAGGAGACTTTACGCCGGAAGATTTTGTCTTCAACGCTAACTTACAAGAGTTTGCCTTAAAGATTGGTTATATTGTTTCGCTACAGAGCAATGGCAAGCTCACCTCGGAAGAGTCTTACCGGCAAATTAAAGCCCTGTGGAAAGAGTTGAAAATTAGTAAAAAAGAGCTGGGTATTGGCGATCGCAACGAGCGAGATTCGCAGTCTCAATAAACTGGCTCGCCCCCCGCAGGCTATCCGAGTCACGGACACAAGTGAATTTGTGTCAGCATAGAGGAGAGGCAAACTGTATAGTCTTTGAGTCTCTGGCGATAGACGGATGTTCGGTCTCGCCGCTCTCGCCCTCGATCCCTGACGAACCCATGATAAAATTCGCCCTCGATCCGACCGAACTCATTGCCAGAAATGCTAAAGCTGAGGCTGTTTGCGCTCCACGCACAGTCCATCTGGAGCAATATCGTGAAACTTACCCAAATCTTGCTGCCCGCAGTTCTCGTGCTGACTGCATTGACAAGCGCAATCGCCGCCCAACCAGCCGAGGCACAATCCTACATTGGTCGCGATCGAACGAGAGTGATCGGGCCTGTTTCTTCGCAAACGTATCCCTGCTACCGCAATCGGCGTGCGGGCTTCAGGCGAACCCCATTGATTGGCATCGATCGCCATCGCGATCTCCGTTTCAGTCGGCGTCGCCGTTTCAGCCGCCATCGCCGTTTCAGCCGGTTCGATCGCGGGGGATCGACAATTATCGTCCGCTTTTAACCTCAAGCACTGAGGACCTTGGCGATCGCTCGACCGACGATCGCCCTCCACCCCAAACAATCGCAGGCAACACCCAGCGGTACAATGGTTGATGGCGTTTTAAGATTTTAAAAAGATTTGCTATGGGTATTTTGCTTGCCTACGAAGGTCGAGAATTTGGCGTGGAGCGGCTTGACGACACTCTCCCCAGTAGCTCCGAGACAAAGGTGATGGCAGCCACTGGAGAGGGTCGGGTCATCCCGGTGGGGGCGCGGGTGGAATTAAAAGGAGACGGTTCCATCGAGGGGCAATACGAGGTTGTGCGGGCTTTATCCCCTGCCGCTCCCCGGGGCTGGCGGTTTTACCTCAATGGCGTGGCATCGGACAGCGCGCCGTCCGGCGTTGCTGCCAGTCCAACGGCTGCCGATGACGGTAACAACTCAGCCAAGAGATTTGCCATTCGGGTGTCTGGGGCCCAAGGTGCTGTCGTACGGCAAAGCGTGCAGACGATCGAGGTGCCCTTCTCCCGCCTCTCTACTGAAATGAAACGGCTGAACCGCATGGGCGGCAAAATCGAGAGCATCACCGCTCTTTAACTAGGACTCGAGGTCCAGCCATAGCAGCCGCAAGCAGCCGCCGATCGCCGATTCGGCGGCTTTGCCATTGAAATCTCTAGATATCGAACGTATGGTGGTTAACGATCGCGATCGCACACTATCTGTTGTGTTAGAGCTAAGTGTTTGTGTGAAAGCCAAGTGTTTGCGTCAGAACTAACGATCCGCCACGTCTTGGGGTTTCCAGTCCACATTCCCGCTCGGAATGGGGCAAGCACCTGCGCTCCCTTTGACAGCTACTTAAATTGGATTCAGCAGCGGATCGAACAGCAGCAGCCCACCCACACCGTTACGGTGAATGCCGAGATGGTGATGTTGGGACGCAGAGACGAGCAATTTGCTCGGATCTTGCAGACCGCCGATCTGCTCGCACCCGATGGCGCGGGGATTGTATTGGCTCTGCGGCTGCAGGGGGTGAAGATTTTGCGCTGCCCCGGCATCGAGCTGTCCGAGCGGCTGGTGTCGCTCGCCGCCCGTCAGAGGTGGTCTGTGGCGGTTGTCGGAGGCCAGCCGCAGGTCTGCGAGCGGGTGTTGCAGCAATGGCGCGCTCGCTATCCCGACTTAGATGTAGAAGGACATCACGGGTATTTCGATGCTGAAGGGGAGAGGGAGATTGTGGCGCAGATGCGAGTACAACAGCCGCAGTTAATTTTTATCGGTTTGGGATCTCCCCGACAGGAATATTGGATTCGATCGCATAGAAATGCTGTCCCCCAGGCTACTTGGATTGGCATTGGCGGCAGTTTGGACATTTGGGCGGGCACCAAACAACGGGCTCCTCAATGGCTGCGCGATCGCCATATGGAGTGGTTGTACCGGCTCTACAAAGAGCCCTGGCGCTGGCAGCGCATGTTGGTGCTGCCTCAATTTGCTTGGCACGTAGTGGTGAATGGAGTATTGGCAAAATGACTCAAAGCTTACCTCGGGCGCAAAGCCTACCTCAAGCTCAAAGCCTACCTCAAGCCCAAAGCTTACCGCGAATGCCTGCCACACCGAAGGCTCGCGGTCGTGCGGCTGCAGCTCGACATCCCCTGCAGGCTGCGACTTCGCCTCAACGCCAGCCGGTCCCCCGGACTAGCGGTCAGGAAATGGTGCGATTGCAGCAGGTGAGTAAGGGCTACGGCCAACAGATGCCTGTATTGCAGGATGTGAACCTGCAGGTTGTCCCCCGCGAGTTTGTCTTTATCACCGGAGCCTCTGGAGCCGGGAAGTCCACTCTCTTGCGGCTGCTCTACGGAGCCGAACGGGTGACGCAGGGGGAGGTGATGGTGGCCGGTATGGATCTCAGCCACATTCGATCGCGATCGCTGGCGATGTTGCGCCGTCGCGTTGGTGTGGTCTTTCAGGATTACAAGCTCTTGCCCAACCGCACTGTGGGGGAAAATGTTGCTTTTGTGTTGCGGGCACAGGGGCTATCGCGGGCAGAGGTGAAGCGTCGCTTGCCTCCAGCCCTCAAAATGGTGGGATTGATGGATAAACGCGATCGCTTCCCCCATCAACTATCGGGAGGCGAACAGCAGCGGGCCAGCTTGGCGAGGGCGATCGTCAACACCCCGCCCCTACTCTTGGCTGACGAGCCCACCGGCAACCTCGATCCCGAAAACTCCTATTTAGTACTGCAAATTTTGGAGCGCCTCAACTCCTTTGGCGTCACCATCATCATGACCACCCACGATCGCGTCTTGATCGATCGCACCTCCCACCGCCGCATTCACATCGAAGGGGGGCAGCTTATGGAAGGAGGGGGACTAGCACCGTTCTAACGTAACAATCTGCAATACTTTTGCGCCGATCCTATATACCCTACATATACTGGTTGAGTTCGGCTATATTCGGTCTAATTCCCCTACATCTAGGGGCTAAGTTGGAAATTGGGGTCGCCCCACGAGTGAGGAGGATGGCAGCGTGACGAGTGAACTGTCGGGACTGACCAATTTCACGTCTCGGTTTTTTACCAAAATTGACTATCTGATGCGAGAAACCCTGTTGGGTTTGCGGCGCGGCGGCTGGTTGAACTGGGCGGCTGTGAGCACGCTGATGGTGTTGCTGTTTTTGGTGGGCATTAGCCTGCAGCTCTCTTGGGGGCTGGAACAGACGTTGCAGTCCCTGGGCAGTCAAGTGGAGATTTCTGCGTTTTTGCGCTCGGATGTGGAGGGCAGCAGTCTCGCAGACCCCATTTTGGGGCTGGATGGCGTCGCCCAGCTTCGAGTCATTGACAAAAATGAAGCCTGGAAAGATTTATTAGATGCAATGGGGACCGCCGATCCCCAAACCACTGCCGCCGAACTGGGTTCCAATCCCTTGGTGGACAGTCTGCGCATCCAAGCTCAATCAGCCGAGTATTTACCGGCGATCGCCACGGCAGTGAAGCGATTCTCTGGAGTTGATGAGGTTTACTACGGCAGCGAAGTGGTGGAACGGTTGGGGCAGCTTCACGATGGCCTGCAGGTGGGGACGATCGCCATTTCCGGCGGCCTCACCCTGACCACGGTGGCTGTGATTACGACGACGATTCGCCTGATTGTGATGGCTCGTCGCCGCGAAATTGAAGTCATGGCGTTGGTGGGGGCCACGTCCACTTGGATTTATCTGCCATTTATTTTGCAAGGGATCTTTTTTGGCGTGGTGGGGGCGATCGCCGCTTGGGGGTTGGTGCTCGGCTCGCAACAGCTGCTGGGAGACGTGCTCTCTCACCTCTTAGCCATGCCATTCCTCAAAATTGCCGATCCCTCCTCCTACTCCACCTTCGGTACGCTGCCCCTGACGCTCTTGGCCATCGGCACGGTCTTGGGGGCCACGGGTAGTTTAATCGCCGTGCGCAAAACCGCGGTGCGATAGAGATTGCAGAGTTCTGCGATCGCCCCAAGCGGCCTAGCATTGATGGCTCAATCTTGTCGTATCTCTCGTGGCAGATTCCGATCCCGCCCCTAGACAATGATAGGGACTCACTGGAATTGCGCGCGGGGAGCAATGTCTGCTTCTCGCCAGTCCCCAGCGCAAATGGCGGCTTCTAGCGAGAGCAGTGCCACATATCGCACATCTGCGAACCGGTCGTCCTTTTCGAGTCTAAACTTAAAAGCAAACCTTGAATTTTCATTAAGCAGTACCCTATTGATTAACCTGTCAAATCCGAGTCGATCGAGGTCGAACCTCACCTCAATTGTGCGATTTGGCATCTCTCGCAGTTTTACTTGCACGCCACGTGCATTGATTTCATCCCTCTGCCGTTTAGAGAACTGTTCCCTTGCTGCTATTCAACCCTTGTTTGGCCAGCGATGTCGCGTCAGCGGAGGCAATCTCCGCGCCAGACGGCACCCTCATGCTGGTCTCTGTTTTGCTTTCTCTCGTAGTCATTTACCTCGCCAGCAAAGTCATGGGCGAGCTGTGCGCTCGGTTTAATTTACCTGCTGTTTTAGGCGAATTGCTCGGTGGCGTCCTGGTGGGCGGCTCGATTCTGCACCTACTGGTCTTTCCGGAAGGGGCGATCGCCCCTGGGGAACTGGCGGAGTTGGCGCAGTCCTCCCGCGTGATGCAATTGCTGCAGTCAACCGGCGGCGTCAGTGCCGAGGCTTTGGGGCCACTGTTTGTCTCCCAATCGGAAGTGATCGAATTTCTGTCGGAATTGGGGGTCATTATTCTGCTGTTCGAGATTGGCTTGGAATCCGATTTGACGGAGCTCTTGAAAGTGGGACCGCAAGCGGCCGCAGTGGCTGTCGTAGGGGTCACAGTTCCTTTTGCGATCGGTACGCTGGGCCTGCTGTATTTCTTTCATATCCCCACAGTGGCCGCCATTTTTGCCGGGGCGGCCCTCACCGCCACCAGTATTGGCATTACCGCCCGCGTCTTGGCAGAACTGCAGCAACTCAGTTCCGGTGAAGGCCAAATCATTATTGGGGCTGCGGTACTCGACGATATCTTGGGCATCGTCATTCTGGCTGTGGTGGCGGGCTTGGCCAAAACTGGCGAGGTGGATTTAGCCAATGTCGGCATCATCATCGTCAGTGCCGTGCTTTTCTTGGTGGGGGCAATTATTCTGGGTCGCTTTCTGTCCCCTTACCTGGTATCAATGCTCGACGGCATGCAAACGCGGGGAACCTTTTTAATTCCAGGACTGATTGTGGCCTTCGTGTTGGGCTATATCGGCCAAATTTTGCAGCTAGAGGCGATTTTGGGGGCGTTTGCTGCCGGCTTGATTTTGGCTGAAACCGACAAGCATCACGAGTTTGAAGAGCAGATCAAACCGATCTCGGATTTTCTCACCCCCATCTTTTTTGTGGTTGTGGGTGCTAAGACCAATTTGGCAGTGCTCAATCCCTTCGATCCCAATAATGGCGAAGGCTTAATCGTAGCTTCATTCCTCGTGGCTGTTGCCATCCTCGGTAAGATTGCGGCTGGCTTGGGGGCGTTTGGCGGGAAGAAGGTGAATCGCTATGCCATCGGCGTGGGGATGATTCCCCGGGGCGAAGTGGGTTTAGTATTTGCCGGTGTGGGGGCCGCTAGCGGAGCGCTACCTCCTGCCCTAGATTCCGCCATTATTGTGATGGTTATTGTGACCACCTTTGTCGCACCCTTATGGCTGCGCTCGGCCTTTAAGGGCGGGGCCGCCGAGCCTGCAGTGCTGGCTGAAGGGGAAGCTCCGTCACTCGACGAGTTGAAGGCTTCTGTGGTGGCTCAGGATGCGGCAGCGCAAGAGTTGGAGCCGGTTGAGGCGATCGCCGCCGAAGCTGAGAATCCGGGCACTTAGAGGGGCTTTGGGTTGTCTCCGATAGGCGATCGCCCGGCCATCGATCCACTGTTGTGGCTGCTGCAGATCTCGGATTCTGCTTTGCCGATTGGCAGCTATTCCCATTCGTGGGGGCTAGAGACGGCTATTCAGGGCGATCGCATTGTGTCGGCGGAGCAAGCTCGACAGTATCTCGCGGGGCTGCTCCATCAGGCGATCGCCCCCCAGGAGGGGGCTGCCTGCGCTCTGGCTCACGCCTATGCCCTCCGCCACGACGATCGCGCTTTTATTGCCTTGCAGGCCCACCTCACCGCCGCCCGCTGGGCCGAAGAACCTTTGAAGGCCAGCTTGGATTTGGGGCAACGCTTGCACCGCTGGGCGCAGTCCACTTGGAACTTGTCTTGTCCCGAAACTGAGTCGCTGCATCACTGTGCAGCCTTTGGCTGGTTGTGTGCGGAGGCAGGTGTCGGAGGTGCGGACGCAGTTCGAGCTTATTTGCTCGGTTCGATGACAAATTTAGTTTCGGCGGCAGTGCGACTGATTCCGTTGGGACATTCTTGCGGGCAGCAGGTGTTGGCTCAATTGCACAGCGAGATTGCGGCGGTTGTGCCCAACTGTTTGGCGGCGGAGTCTGGCGATCGCCTGCATAACTTCGCTCCTCTGCTGGAGCGGGACTGCCAAGCCCACCGGCATCTCTACACCCGTCTGTTTCAGTCTTGAGGATACTGGGGGAAGGGTGTCTGAAGGGCGATCGTCCACTCCAGCACAAGCGCCAAATCAAGATGACGTCATGTTTGGAGAAGTTGGGCATACACATCATCCTCGGTGTTATCCCACACTGCATCTAACGATACTTGACTTGCTTGCAGCCAAAACTCGGCTTCACCATCAGGAAGCAGCGTTACCAACACTTTTGTCCCTTCTGGCAGTTCTGTTGCCTCCAAAAGCTCAATCTTTCCTTGGCGAATCGTAGCCCAAAGCGTTTTCAGCATATCTATTTTGTAAATGGTTCCGCTTTGATTCTATGTCTCAATTCCTGCGATCGCCCTCCCGAACTTCCCGAAGCACTGTACTGAGAGGTTTGCAGCCTGTATGGATCGCCTGCAGGGAGAAACTGCCTAGTTTGTGGCGATCGCCAATTCTCTCCCGAGCATCGCTCGCGGCGACAACACCTAGCCTGAGATGCGCGCACCCCTCCAGCAGCAGGCAATCGTTTTAGGATAAAGTACTTAACGAACGATCTCAGGCGTATCTTCTTAGTTCGCTGGCACTTGGGAGTATGACATAAGCATGCAGCGACGAAAATTTCTTCAAATTGCTGGTTCGATCTTGGGAGGCTTGGGGGCAGGCAGTGTCGTCTTACCTCGCAGTTGGGCTCAAGAGAACGCCAGTCTTCCGCCAACAGCAGGGGGCTCTCTGACAATTGAGTGGCTGTATCACAGTTGTGTCTTATTTCAGGCGAACAATCTCAATATTCTGGTCAACCCCTTCCGGCCAATTGGTTGCACGGCAGGTTATCCTACCCCCGATCGCATCGCCGATCTCGTCCTGTTGAGCAGTCGCCTGTTGGATGAAGGGGCCATCACCTCCGTGGCAGGCAACCCTCGCGTTCTATTCGAAGCGGGAGACTATCGCGTCAACGGGCTGCGCATTCAAGGGGTGCGTATGGCCCGCAAGGGACTGTCCAGCGGCCGTCAATTTCCCCCCAACATCGCTTGGCGCTGGACGATGGGCGGCATCGATATCGTCCACTTGGGCGGCGCCGCAGATAGAATTTCTCGCGAACAGGAGATTTTGCTGAGCAAGCCCGACTTGATGTTTGTGCCCGTCGGTGGCGGCCCGAAGAACTACGATGCCAGCGAAGCGATGGCGGCGATCGATGCCTTGCAGCCCAAAATGGTGGTACCCACGATGTATCGCACGGAATTGTCGGGGGAAGAGTGCGATCTGGAGGGGATCGAGACCTTTTTGCAATCTCTCAATGGTTTGAATGTCTCTGCCCTGGGCAGCAACCGCCTGACTCTATCTGCCAGCCAGTTGCCTGAAGAGGGCACGACGGTTCGGGTGTTTCCCTCTTAGCTTTGAGATCAATTGAGGGCTCGAAACAGCCAGAAGCTGAGGGCGGCACTGGCTAAGGGCACTGTAATATTATCGAGGCCGCGCCAGGAAAAGACTTCTAACGCGGTGGCGATCGCCGCAATGGCGCTGGAACCGAGGGCGATCGCCCAGACGGGCATCCAGGCCCCGCTGCCCCAGTAACTGTGGACTGCGGCCACTGCTGCAATTGCCACGGCACTCGCCAGCCACATCGCGAGCGACCCTTCCCAACTTTTGGTCATGCCTGCAACAGTGTAGCGGTGGCGGCCCCAATGGCGACCGATCAGGGCGGCGAGGGCGTCTCCCCATGTCATCACCAACACGCCGATGGCGGCATAGGCATGCCAGCCGGAATGCCAAAAGACAGCGAATAGGATGGCAATGCTGGCAGCGTAAAAAAAAGTACCGTAGCTCTGGCGATCGACCCCGTTGAGGCTTTGCAAAATCTTGACGCGATAGGACAGCAGGGCTATCAGGCTAAATGCAGCCGAGACGATAACAGCCACTGTGCGAGGGATGTCGAACAACCAGGCCAAGATAATGATATTGCCAATACCGATGTGAATGACTTTGCGTACCAGCTCGCCATCCACTTGGCGGCTGCGCAACCCCTCGGCGATCGCAAATACCAAGCCCAACCAAATCCCGTAGCAAGCGAGCTGTCCCCCCAACCCTACATCTACTGTCGCCATATTGAATGTCTCTACCAGCCGCAACTGAGACTTAGGGTAGTGTATGAGGGGTTGAAATGGGTTGGGAGGGATTCGAACCCGCGGCCAGTCGGTTAAAAGCCGAATGCTCTACCACTGAGCTACCAACCCGCGTGCTTTGCGCATTAACCACTATAACAACTGGTGTTGGGGTTTTGACAATGAATTATTGGATTCGTTCCGCCCGAGTTCCAGTCGAAACTGCTACTGGAGAATACGGCACCCCCTGCCAGTACGAGACGGTGGATGTAGGCATTGCCGATCGCCATATTGCTGCCATTCAACCCGCTAGCAGTCAAGCTCCTCCTGCCGGATCGACCGTAATAGATGCTGCCGACCGGCTACTCCTGCCGGGATGGGTCAACGCCCACACCCATTCGATGGAAATGTGGACTCGCGGCCTGATTCCTCCCCTGCCGTTGGAACTGTGGCTGGCCGAACTCTATACCCATCCCATTCAAGAGGTGGAGCAGATCTACTTAGCTGCATTGCTGACTGCGGTTGAAACCCTGACCTCGGGCGGCACCACAGTAGTCGATCACCTAGTCTTAATTCCCGGGCACGAGATCGAGTCTCTGGCGGCGGCCGATCGCGCCTACCGAGCCACCGGCATCAGAGCGTACATTGCCCCCCTACTTCAAGACGAGCCCTTCGAATACAGCCTGCCCGGAGGGCGGACCCTAGAGCCGTCTGCCGCGATGCTTACTACTGACGTGCTGGCTTTGATGGAGGAGATCGTCCAAACCTTCCACCACCCTGAAGAGGGCATGCAGATCGCGATCGCCCCCACGGGCATTCAACTGTGTAGCGATGACTTGTTTCAGGGCTGCGCGGCATTGAGCGATCGCCACAACCTCTGCCGCCACGGCCATTTACTCGAAACGCTGGCCCAGGTGAAATTAGCCCGCGAGAAGTTGGGCCGGTCGGCGGTGGAACATTTGGCCGATTTGAGTTGGCTGGGGCCGACCACCTCGATGGCTCATTGTGTTTGGTTGAGCGATCGCGATATCGAACTGATGGCGGAAACGGGCACGACTGCCATCCACAACCCCTTGAGTAACCTGCGTTTGGGCAGTGGCATTGCCCCGTTGCTCAAGCTGCGCGAGCGGGGGGTGAATGTGTCGTTTGGCTGCGATGGAGCGGCTAGCAACGATGGGCAGAGCCTGTTTGAAGTGCTCAAGATTGGCTCCATGCTGCACAACATCACAGATTTTGATTATCGCCACTGGATCTCGCCGCAACAGGTTTGTCAGATGGCCAGTGCGGGCGGCGCACGCGGGCTAAACTGCGATCGCTTCGGCCAGTTGGCCGTCGGGCAAGAGGCCGATTTAGTGCTCTACCGACCTGACGATCTCTCCCTGCTGCCCGCCACCGATCCCCTAGGGCAGCTCATTTGGGGCCGACCGGGGGATGTGGTGGATAGTGTTTGGGTGCGCGGACGCCGGATATTGAGGAATGGACGAGTGCTGGGCGTCGATCGCACTGAACTCATGCAAAAGCTGCGCAGTTACGATGGCTGGCTCGGGGTTCCCGATCGAGACTCCACCAGGCGCGATCGCCTGGAGAAGCTTTATCGCAGTGCGATGGATTTGCCCAACTGACCTTCACTCCCTCGAACGATGCCTGAAACGATTCCCACTACTGCCGATATTGTCGCGATCGGGGGTGGCATCAACGGCCTCTGCATTGCTCTGCATTTGGCTCGACGAGGTTGCAAGGTTGTCTTGTTGGAAAAAAACTTTATCGGTGGCGGTCCGACGGGGCGATCGCTAGCGGTTATCTCCCAGCACTACACCCGCCCCGCCCTCGCGAGATTAGCCCGCACGAGCCTCGAGATTTTCCGCAACTTCGAAGCACATTACGATGGCGGGTGCGGTTGGGTGGAAGCGGGGTTGTTGGTGTTGGTGGGAGCGACAAAAGCAGCAGAATTGCAGCAGGCTGTGGCAATGCAGCAGGCCCAATCGATCGCGGTCGAACGGGTGCCAGCCGAGCGCCTGCCCGAACTGGACCCCCGTCTCGAACGGGAGGATGTGGCGATCGCCAGCTATCAACCCACCGCCGGATATGCCAATCCCCAACAAACCCTGCACACCCTCCAACAGGCGGCAATTGCAGCAGGAGTCCAGATCTGCGAGGGGGTGGCGGCGATCGAGGTGTCAGTGGGAGACAGTGCGGTACGGGGCGTTGTGACGGAGGCCGGAGCGATTTCAGCTGCGGTGGTGGTGGATGCAGCGGGGCCTTGGGCGGCAGCGATCGCCTCTAGCGCGGGTACCGCCTTGCCACTGGTTTCCTGTCGGCAGGTGATGGCAGTTTTGCAGCGATCGCCGGACTTTGGCAGTCCCCATCCCATTGTCAATGATTTCATCGGGGGGATCTCGTTTCGCTCGGAGGGACAGGCCACCTATGTAGGCCGGTTCGATCGCCGCCAGACCGAAGATCCTGTTGGACCCGATGACTTTGACGAAACGGTGCCGGGGGAGTCAGTCAAGAGATTAGCGGACGCTTGGAAACATCGCTATCCCTGCGGTGCGCGATCGGTGACTTGGGGAGGCTGGTGCGGCCTTTACGACGTAACCCCCGACTGGATGCCGATTGTCGATCGCCTAGGGCCAGAAGGCTTCTACGCCTGCTGCGGGGGCAGCGGCCACGGCTTTAAATTTGGCCCCCTGTTCGGGCAATTGCTGGCGGACTGGATTGTCAGCGGAACGCTTGCAGAGACCGATCTGACGGTGTTGAGTGGGCGGCGATTCCTACCCCGTGTCGCCACCCCGTGAATCCTTACTTGCCACAGCACTGCGGCAGAACTGCGCACTGCCGCAGGTGCCTTGGGGAACGCCGCCGAGTAAAATAAACTTTTGATAAAGTCAGTTGAGGCACTTGCTTTAATGTAAATTCTACTCAATGTAAATTTTACTTGCGCGCTCACATTATGGAGCCTGTGAATCCCAACCAATATGAATTTGCGTAAGGCGATCGACCAACTGGAAGAGACCATCCTTTCTGGCCTCCACATCCCTCTCACCCGACAGACGTTGCTGGATGAGGAGGTGATGCTCGAACGGTTGGACGATATTCGCGTGAATTTGCCTCAGGCGATCGCCGAGGCGGAGGAGATCGTCAAGCGTCAAAACGAAATTGTGGCTCAGGCCCACCGTTATGCCGATGAAATTATTGCGGCGGCTCAGTTCAAGCGAGAGCAGATGTTGAATCACACCGGTATCGTGCAGCAGGCAGAGAAGCAGGCGTCAGAGATTCGCAGCTATGCTCAACACGAGCGGGAAGAGCTGTTGCGCCATGCCATGGGCGAGGCCGACCAAATGCGATCGGAAATGGATCGCTATGCCGATCGCATGTTGCAGGAGTTGGAAGAGCGGTTATCGCAGACACTGCATGTGATTCAAAATGGCCGAGTCCAGTTAAATTCGCAAGCCAATCCCTAAATCGCCAGCTCGGTTTGCCGCCTCCCCAACAAACACGTTAAGCTCTCCCCAAACCTCAGAGAGAGCGGGAACCGTGACTGTGCAAAAGCGCCGATTGACCGTCGAACAACTCAATTGGTGTTATCGGGAAGCCCAGCCCAAGGGAGCAGAAGATCGCTTGCCCATTGTTCTGTTGCACGGCATCCTCTGTCAGAGCTTCGGCTGGCAACCACTCTTACCCCTGCTGGCCGCACAGGGACATCGCGCGATCGCGCCTGACTGGCTGGGCTTCGGTCTGTCAGACCAGCCAGATGCGAGTGAGTTTGCCTATACCTCTCAAGCCTTTATTAAAGCCTTCTCCGGTTTTGTCGACGGTCTCGGCTTGAAGCAATTTTCGTTAGTGGTCCAAGGTTTTGTCGGTTCGATCGGACTGCAGTATCTGGCGCAGAATCGCGATCGCATCGATCGCCTCGTTATTCTCAATGCCCCCTTCTTCACCGCCGCCAAACTACCCTGGAAGCTGCAGCAACTGGGCCTGCCCCTGATCGGGGAAATGCTGACGCAAGATCCCCTCTGTGTCGATCGCACCCTGGAGGGGGGCGGCGGCAAAATCGTCAGCGAAAGCGATCTTGAAGTTTATCGCAATCCCTATTTGAGAAGCTCGAAAGCGGGGCGATCGCTTTTAGCCACCGTACGCAACCTGCAATTGCGCGACAGCATGAGGGAGACTGAAGCCGTTCTGGCCAATTGGCGGCAGCCCAGCTTGGTGCTGTGGGGGGAGAAGGATGCGTGGCTCCCGGTCGAGCTGGCAGAACGAGCGGCGCGATCGCTGCCCAAGGCTGAATTCAAACGGATTGCAGGGGCCGGACACTATCCCCAACTGGACGAGCCCGAGGCGGTGGGCGAGATTGTGGCCCCGTTTTTCCGCCGGCAAGTGTTTTAAGTCCGGGATTTGAAATCGGGATTTCCACCGGCAAGATCGGAGCATCTCTCAACTTAGATTTCCTGTTAACCCGAAAAATCCGTAAAAGTACGCAGAAGGTCGCTTAGGCAAACGCGAGACAGTGTGTATCCTCTGCTCAGAACGAGAGTCAACGTCTGGAACTGGCGTTCAATCTACAGCTCAATTGTTCTGAAGCGAGATCGAAACCCATGCGTGGCGAACCCTTTTTGTTGACGTTGGTTGAGAATCCCACCCATTTTTTTCAGTGGGCAATCATCATCGTAGTATCGATTTGCCTGCACGAGTTGGGGCATGGCTTGGCTGCGATCTATGAAGGAGACGACACCCCTATCCGCATGGGACATATGACCTGGAACCCGGTCGTTCACATGGGGGTGCAGTCGCTGGTGTTTTTGCTCGTGGCGGGGATTGCTTGGGGCGCAATGCCAGTCAACCCCTCAAAATTCCGCTCGGCTTACGGCGATGTCATCGTATCTGCTGCAGGGCCTGCCACCAACCTGGCGATCGCCTTAGTCTGTGCCTTCATCGTCAATCTGGCTCTCGCCTTCGGCTACCCCAACGCATTGGTGCCCACACTGAACTTCCTCGCCTTTGCTGCACAGGTCAACATCGTTCTGTGCCTGTTCAACCTGCTGCCGATCCCCCCCTTAGATGGCTATCACGTCTTCAGTAAGTTCTTTCCCGAACTGCGATCGATTGAAGGGACACCCTTTGCCTTTGCAGCCCTCTTTATACTCTTTTTCACCGGATTGTTTAGCGGTCTATGGGATTTGGCGGATTGGGTCATCCGTTTGCTGATTAACACCTGATTGCTGGTGAGAGAGGATACCCAGCCACCCTCGACCCAGCCTTAAGACACCACACCCTCGCGAACCGGCTCTAGCGATCGCCCCAAAGGCCGACCGTCAATCAAGTGAGCCCGTCGCCCCCCCAACCCCATCGCCTGTCGCATCAGCCAGCGTTTGAGGGGCGGTAACAGAGGCAGTGCCAGTAACCCCAATCTCCGCAGCCACTGCAGGGGCCAAAGTTGATTGGAAAAGAGCCGATTGGCTGCATCGGTGGCGAATAAAACGGCTCCATTATCGAACCGCCGCCAGTGCTCGTAGCGCTGCAATACCGCCAGATCGCCAATATCCTCTCCAGCCGCCCTCGCCTCCACCAACACCTGTGCTAGGGCTGCCACATCCCGCATCCCTAAATTCACCCCTTGCCCGCCAACGGGGTGAGTGGAATGGGCGGCATCGCCCACCAAAGCAAACCGGGGTTTCACATAGGTGCGACTGTGCGATCGCTGTGGGGTGTAACAGGCACGAGGGCCGACCGACTCGATCGCCCCCAACTGCGGTCCAAACGAGGGGGACAGTGCTGCGATGAAATCGGCATCGCCGAGAGCCATGAGGCGATCGCGCTCCGTCTCCCGAATCGTCCACACAACGCAACTGCGGCAAGACTTTACTTTGCCGGCAGCCTCGCGCACGGGCAAAATGGCAAATGGCCCGCTGGGTTGAAAGCGTTCGAACGCAGTTTGGCTGTGCGGGCGAGCGGTAGTCACAGTAGCCACAATACAAGCTTGACCGTAGCCCCAGCTCGAAACGGGAATATTAGCATTCTGCCGCAGACGCGATCTCGCTCCATCCGCCGCCACCAACAATCGCGATCGCAGCCAGCGCACCTCTTCTCCTGCAGGGGCGATCGCCACTGCTACCGCATCCTGCTGATGCACCACCTGTTGCACGCGGGTGGATGAGAGCAGTTGCACGTTGTCGCAGCGATCGAGAGAGTCCAACACCCCCATCTGCGTCACCCAGTTGGGCACCACATACCCCAACGCCTCTGCCTGAATCTCGTCGCGATGGAGCGTTGCCACCTGTGAAAACTGACCGTCCGAGACCTGAATGCGATGAATGGGCGAGACCCCCAACTGACTCATCTGCGACCAGATGCCCATCGCCTGAAACATCCGAACGGTGCCTAACGCCAGCGCACTGGCCCGTCCGTCGGCACCCAACTCTACCGACCCCGATCGCTGCAGGTCGAGCGCACGAGCCTCAATCACTTTGACCGTCAACTCCGTCTGCCCCAACGCCGCCGCCAGCGTCGCCCCCACCATGCCGCCCCCCACAATCAGCACGTCGCAATCGAGGCGATCGCCACAGGACTCAAGGTCAGAAGAGGGGACAGTCAAAGCGGCAAGTGGCAAAGTCATGCAGAAAATCGGCGATTGCTAAAAACTGTTAAGGCAAGAATTAGCCTTAAGCTGAATGCCGGATTGTTAGAGGATTTCCTTGGAGAGCGTCACTGAGGCGGAGTTGCCTGATTTACGCACTTTGGTAGTTGGGAGTTGTGAGTCTGGCATGATTTTAGCCCAGTATTATAGTTTTAGCCCAGCATTGTCATTACAGAGTAATCACGGCGATGTCTGTCGTCAAGGATTTGAGGGGACTGCATGACTGGCGTCAGATTCGGCAGTATTGAGCGCGAGCTCGATGAAGTTTTCGGTGATTTGTAAAGTTGCGATCGCCGTGTAAATAGCCAATCCCTCGATAGACGTGCAGTCGCAGTTGTTGCGCCAAGGCTAGACCCCTTATGTGGCATGGGTTTTGAAAGAATGGACACAACTGGACTCGAACCAGTGACCCCCACGATGTCAACGTGGTGCTCTAACCAACTGAGCTATGCGTCCAACGGATCGCTAGCATATCACAGGAGTTTCCCCCCTCAATACAGCCCAGCGGACGGAGACCTCACTCTCTCAATCGCCAGCTCGACGCCACCAAATCCACGCACCTCCAGCCACAGTTGAATGAGATAGACTATCAGCGGTGTCGTTTTAGAGATATGAAGCCGTGGCTAATTTTAACCGAGGCATCGTGAAATTCCAGGGTGCTGACAGTCCGATCGCCATCGCCATCTCGACCAGCATTGTGCTGGGAGTCGTCGGGACTCTAATTTGGTGGGCACTCAACTACGCCTATATCATTTAGCCTCCAGTCCAAACTCCACAACATTTCACTTCAAACCCGAACCTACCTCCTCCCAGTCGATCCCCTCGGCTGTTGTAGAGTTCCCCAAACAGCATACTGACAGTGGATTTACGCATTTAACAGGCGATAAAATCACTTAGAATGCGCCATAGACCCGTTCATTCAGTGCGTTCTTGCCATGCTGCCCCTGCTACCCAGCCGCTGTCCGACGCCCGAGCGAGATCGAGAGCGCCCCCAATCCAACCCCCCGATCGGGCGAACCGTTCCAACTCACCTGCAACCTAGGCCAGTCTTGAGTCTGAACGCCGGGGAACAAATTCTGCTGGTGGAGCTAGTGCAGGAAGCCACGCTGTCGAGTCCAGTAGCGATGGTGTGGGTACGCCCGCAATTGCTCGTGACGCGATCGCCAGATTCCTTCGAGGCCATCTCATTGCCACACACCTCTGACTTGCTGTGGCCAGCCATTCACTTCCAACCGGCTTATGCCGAAGATGTATTGCAGTACTGGGATCGTGCCAGCGATCGCTCTTTAGAGGAAGCAAAACAGCGCTTGCACCAATTTTTAAGACGAGCTTGGCAAATCCAACAGGAAGCAGCCTGTCAATCCGCCTGAGCATCCAGCTCCAATCGTCCCTTCAGGTCGGATTTAATGCGGGCCACAATTGAGGCATCGTCAATGCTGTCTAAAATTTGGGAGATAGCAGATTTCGGGCCTTGTGGTCCCCACGATGCGCCGCGCGCGAGATAGTATTTGGCTGCTTTGCCGATGGCATAAGAGGAGACACCAGCGACCCCCGCCTGAGTCACAGCAACAGAGGCATAGGCTCCTAGCGAGAGGCCGCCGGTCACAGAAGCGGCCCCCCCAAATAACGATTTGAGCGATCCCAACCCGAGGGTGGCCAACATTTCCCCCGCACCGATGCTGCCCATACTCAAAGCAATAGTGCGCAACAGCTTCGTGGCTCCCGCGCGGGTCATGGGAATGCCGTAGAGCTGCGACAGTTTGAGAATCAGCACTACATCCACCACGGCACCGCCAATCGTGTCGAGAATGGTGACGGGATTGAGGGCGACGGCGGCAGCCTTAATGCGAGCGGCATTCCACACTAAGCGATCGGCATATTCGCCGCGAATTTCGAGTTTGCGCTGCACGATCTGTTCGTTGATCTCGTCGGCAAATAGCAAGGTATTGAGGGCCATCAGCGATCGCCCTTCTCGATGCAAAATATTCAAAATCTTGAGCTTGAGTTGCTCCACCTGTGGCGGTCCGTCCACCAATTTGGCGCTGAGGGTGCCATCTCGGTTGACGACCGGTTTAGCGATGCGCGGTGCAGAAGCTGCCATAACCACTTCATCGGGGGAAAGCAATTGCTTGACGCGATCGTTGCGAATTTTGTCGTAGACTGTCTGTCGATCGGCGTCGGGGAATCGATCTACCTTGTTGAACACCAACAAGATGGGCTTATTGGCTTCTCGCAATTGTGCCAGCGCCTCAAACTCCACCCGCGTCATGTCGCCCGAAATCACAAACAGGATCAGTTCTGCTTGGCGGGCGACTTGGCGGGCTAACTCAGCCCGCTCCTCCCCATCCACTTCATCGATGCCGGGGGTGTCGATCAATTGCAGTTGCACCCCGCCAATTGGAGGGGGACTGACCCGGACGATGGCTGTACTGCTGAAGGTCGAACGCATGGGGCGATCGCCTGTCACCGGTTCCCGGCTAACTTGCCAATCGACGATCTGATGGTGCTGAGTTACTCCGTGGATGGGGCCTGTTTGGAAGATCGATCGGCCTGCTAAAGCATTCAGCAACGAAGACTTACCCGTTCCCACGCGCCCAAACGCTGCAATCTGTAAGATGTTGTTTTCTAACTTGGTCGAAAACTCTTCCAGATCGTCCAGATCTCGCTCTAGTCCAGCTTTTTCGCGATCGCTTAAATCCAGCGAAACCACTAACTGGCGCAGGCTCTGTTTCGCCCGTTGAAAATTGAGATCGTCCTGCAGTGAAGCCCACTCAGGCATAGACTATCCTCGACATGTGATTTCAGTCTATCGCGAGCGGACTCGGGGTCGGGGACCGGCTAAACCCTTACGACCTCGGTTGCTTCAGAGGCGATCGTCGACTCTTTGACCAGATCGGCCAACTCCTGCAGTTGCTCGATCGCTTCGCCCCCTTCCAATTTCATCAATTCGCGATCGTCGCGCATTTCCGTCCAGCTAGTGGCACATTCAGATACCAAGAACCGGATCAGGTGACCGTCTTGCAGGCTCACCATAAACGAGGCACTTTCGGAATCATTCCCGCAGGTGTAGCAAGATGCCATATACCCCCGCCGTTCTAGAACAATGGCTAATGCCTGCAAGCTCATAATCAAATCGCGAACGAAATGACGGTTTTGTTGGGCGAGTCTAGTAAACATTCCACTCCTCCAGATATCGCGTTTGCGAAACGTGCGCGGGCAACAAGATGTCAGGTTTAAGGTAGGCAATAGTAGTATTTACCTAATGTAACAGAATATTACAGTTTTGTCTGACACTGCGCGTATGTCCTTGAACCGGTGAGGCGAATTAAAGCAACACTATCGAGAAGCTGATGGAATTGAATGTTCGTAGCAAACATCTCCGCGATGCCGACTGCAATATCTCGAACTCAGCCTCGGGATTCAGCCTCAAACAGAATCCAAGATCGCTGAATTTCACAGTCGATTTGGAGTTCTCCCCTCAAGCTAGGTGGTGTGAATAATCCTTCTCCCATTGTTTCTGCAATGGCGCCTTCCAATTCCCAACGGGTCTGTCGAGCTAGGAAGAGCGCATGGAACACGATATGTCTGATGACTTCTGGAATTTCCCAGAAACAGTTAGCTCGATTTTAGCGAACTGCTACGGTTCTCGGCACCCTTCTACCGCAAAGGTCGATACACCTCTGAAAACTTGTGGCCTTAACCTCTGTAGCGATGCCGCCCGTGTCTCATCCAAACAAATGCACCTAGGACTAAGATTCCCATTCCTGTATGGTGTTCGAACGGGATTGGGGTGGGCATCGGAGTGGGCATCGGAGTGGGCATCGGAGTGGGCATCGGGGTAGGCATCGGAGTGGGCATCGGGGTAGGCATCGGATCTGGTGTTTCATCATCGTCATCTGTGCCGATCGCAAAGGGAAGGATACCGAGAGGCAGCAGCCCCAAAGCACCTAGGCCAGCCAAACTAGGGCCGGCAGCAGCGACCAGAGGTACCGCCGGAAGTACCCCTACAATGGGACAGTCTTCCTGAACTTTGACGATATAGTCATCAAAGTCGCGATCCTGATCGGGTTCTGCCACCAATAGCGCTCCGGTGTCTTCCCAAAAGATCAGCACTGGCTCGCAGGAGTCTTCTTCTTCCTCACTGCTGCCACTGTCTGATGCAGGCTCGACCTCATTCTCTAAAACAGCAAGTCGCTCGCCATTGGGGTTTAGTTCATCTAAAAGATAAACCGAACCGGCATCTCGGCCTGCAAACATAGACTCCAAGACAAATGTGTAGTCGCGGCCCGGTTCTAGAATAAATTCTCCCAGAGTGCGTTCTACCGTCACGCCTGGGCTGCCTAAAAAGTCTAGCGAAGTGCCGAAGTCATTGATGTAGGTCGACGGTGCAAACACGCTCTCTGACTGGCTTGCAGTGCTTTCAGGTGCGAGTAAGATTTTCACCTCGCCCGTTTCCAGATCCACAATCCCAAAACTGGACTGGTAAGCGCCGTGGGACTCGACAAATTCGACCTCAATTCGAGTGGCCTCCTCCACTCGCAAAGGACTAGTGTGCCCTAACTTAAATTCGATCGCCATTGCCGCAGGGGCAGTCAGGTGAGCGCTCAGCCAGGTAGCAGTAGCAGCAATAGAGAGCAGAGACCGGTCAGACTGTAGAAAATTAAACACGAAATGTGCACGCCTGCGAATTTTGCGTAACTTCTAGGAGTTTATTTTGACATCGTAGTTCATTTGTGGTGTTTTTCCAGTGTTTTTTCGGTGGCAATACATATTTTTTTATGCATTTAGGTTGCAGTTCATTCGGGCTGGGTCAATGGAGCGCACCACGCGGAGTCACCCTCAAGGTGCAGTCCCGCCCCAATTTAAGTCGCTGTTGCCCTTTCGGCATACCAAGTTTGGTAATAGCGCCGATATTCTTCAGACAGCAGCGGCTGCCACCAATCAGAATTCTCTAAATACCACTGCACCGTCTGCTCCAATCCCACCTGCCACGTCACCGATGGCTCCCAGCCCAACTCTGTCCGAATTTTAGTGGCGTCGATCGCATAACGGCGATCGTGGCCGGGTCGATCCTTGACGTACTGAATCAGGTTTCTCGCCGGACGAATGGGCAGGACGGGAGCCAGCCGATCCATCAAATCGCACAATGTTGTCACCAAATCGATGTTTGCGACCTCGTTGTGACCGCCAATGTTATAAGTCTCCCCTGGCTTCCCGGCACGAATCGCAGTGTCGAGAGCGCTGCAGTGATCCTTGACGTAGAGCCAATCCCGCACATTTTGACCGTCGCCATACACCGGCAACGGCTTACCTAACAGAATATTGATGCAAAACAGGGGAATCAGTTTCTCGGGGAAGTGATAGGGGCCGTAGTTATTGGAGCAATGGGTGATCAGAGTCGGTAGGCCGTAGGTGTGGAAGTAGGCTCGCACCAGGTGGTCGCTACCTGCTTTGGAGGCAGAATAGGGGCTGTTGGGGGCGTAGGCAGTGGTTTCGCGAAAGGCGGGATCGTCTGGTCCCAAGCTGCCGTACACCTCGTCAGTGGAAACGTGCAAAAACCGATCGCCTGCAGGTCGGCCTTTTGCTTCCCACCACTGCCGGAAGGCTTCTAAGAGTGTGAAGGTACCGACTACGTTGGTCTGCACGAAAGCCGCCGGTCCCAAAATGGAGCGATCGACATGAGATTCGGCGGCAAAATGGGCCACAGTATCGATGTCTGCTTCGGCGAGGAGGCGATCGACCAGTGGGCGATCGCCAATATCTCCCTGCACAAAGCGAATATCTAGCCCGTCCAAATTGGCACGATTGCCTGCGTAGGTGAGGGCGTCGAGCACCACAACGCGATCGCCGGGATAGCGATCGCACCAATGGCGGACAAAATTGGACCCGATAAACCCGGCCCCGCCGGTGATCAAAATGTGCCGAGCGGTCCGTTTGTTGTTGTCGGGACTGATTTCCACCAACGATCTCACACCAATTCGACTTGGGAATCTTTCCCCAAGGCAAATCTTAGGGCTTTAGGGCGGTTGGGGGCGAGTTTTAAATGCGATCGCTCGCCAATGAGGCTATCCACAATGCGTTGGTCGATCCCTTCAATCTTGGCCTGTTCCAAAATCACGCTGTGCTCGATATCTGCATCGATGAGCGTGACCCCATCCCCAATACTGCTATAGGGACCGATAAAACAGTTTTCCAAGTGGCAGTTGCGACCGATCGCCGCCGGCCCCCGCACCGTACTGTTGCGAAGCACCGAGCCCTCGCCAATGCGGACGCGGCCCAACACCTGACTGCCCTCCTCCACCGCGATCGCAATATCGGCTTCCAACTGCGTATCCAAGATAATGCGGTTGGCGGCCAGCAAATCGTCCTTCTTACCGGTATCCAGCCACCACCCTTGCAGTTGCCGCGCTTCCACCGCTCGATCCGTGCGAATCAATTGCTGAATGGCGTCGGTAATCTCCAACTCGCCGCGAGTTGAGGGTTGAATTTGGGCGATCGCCTCGTGAATGGCAGGGGAGAAAAAGTAGACCCCCACCAAGGCTAAATCGGACGGGGGGACTGGCGGTTTTTCCACCAGTTGCAGCACTCGCCCCCGTGCATCCACCTCCGCCACCCCAAACGCAGTGGGGTTGGGTACTTGCTTGAGTAGAATGACCCCATCCAATTGCTGCCCTTTAAAGACATCGAGGAATTCGTCCAAGCGATCTTGAATTAGGTTGTCCCCCAAATACATGACAAAGGGATCTTCACCCAGAAACGGTTGGGCCACCTTCACGGCATGGGCCAAGCCATCGGGGCTGTCTTGAATGATGTAGGTAATGCGAGCCCCGAAGCGATCGCCATCCCCCGTCTTTGCTTGGATCTCGTCCCCCGTCTCGGGATTGAGAATAATGCCGATATCGGTAATACCTGCTGCCACAATACTTTCAATCCCATACCAGAGGATGGGCTTGTTGGCGACGGGGACTAGCTGCTTGGCCCCCGTGTGGGTGAGGGGGCGCAATCGAGTCCCTTTACCGCCCGAGAGAATCAGTGCTTTCATGTCAGGTACTCTTGTAACATTTGTCTCAAGCTAGCTCGCCAGTGGGGGGGGGCTTGGCCCAAGAGTCGGGCAATCTTGGCCGTTGCCAAAACTGAGTAGGACGGACGGCGGGCAGGGGTGGGATAATCGGCCGTGGCGATCGGTTCTACCCGCCGGATTTGCAAGGGACCATGGTCGATCGCGCGCGCTTCCTCAAAGATCGCAACTGCCAGATCGTACCAACTGGCGACGCCGCTGTTGGTGTAGTGGTAGGTGCCGTAGGTGTCGGGACCGAGTTTAGGCAGGCAAGCGGCGATCGCCTCAGCAATATCTTTGGCCCACGTCGGACTACCCACCTGGTCTGCAACGACCCTCAACTCCTCCCGACTCTGACCCAACCGCAACATGGTTTTGACAAAGTTACTCTGCCCTTTGGCCCCATACACCCAAGCAGTGCGGAGGATGCAATGGCGATCGCAGTGCTGGCGTATCGCCTCCTCTCCCGCCCATTTCGTCTGTCCGTAAGCTCCTAATGGCCCCGTCGGGTCGGTTTCGAGATAGGGGCTGCCGCGATCGCCAGCAAAGACGTAGTCGGTAGATAGATGCACCAGTGTCGCTCCCACTGCCGCCGCGGCTAGCGCCAGTTGTCCCGGAGCTTCGCCATTCACAGTTTGGGCCACAGCCAGCTCGCTTTCAGCCCGATCGACCGCCGTATAGGCTGCGGCATTGACGATCGCATCTGGCCGTAGCTGCTCGATGGCCGGTCGAATCGTCTCTACCTGAGTTAAATCCAGTTGCTGTCGCCCCCAGCAAGTGACAGTCCCTAAAGCAGCCAAGGGCTGTTGCAGTTCTCGGCCCACCTGACCGTTACTGCCCAACAGCAAAATGCGCATTACTCAAACACCTCGGCATCGCGAAAGGCGGGTGCTGCTAAGTCTTTCTCGGAGAGCACCGGCTCGACCCCAGCATTGAGGGGCCAGTCGATCGCCAGCTCGGGATCGTCCCAGCGAATACTGCGTTCCTGTGCAGGGGCGTAAAAATCCGTGGTTTTATAGAGCACCTCCGCCACTTCGGACAGCACCAAAAACCCGTGGGCAAACCCAGGCGGCACCCACAATTGACGCTTGTTTTCGGCACTCAAGCGGTCTCCTACCCACTGCCCGAAGCTGGGAGAGCTGCGGCGAATGTCTACGGCTACATCAAAAATTTCCCCTGCCACCGCGCGCACCAACTTGCCCTGCACCTGTTGAATTTGATAGTGCAGTCCCCGCAGAATCCATTGTTTGGAGCGGGAATGGTTGTCCTGTACGAACTGAACCTCGGGCGAGACGCGATCGGCAAAGACCTGTTGGTTGAAACTTTCGTAAAAGAACCCCCGGCGATCGCCAAACACGCGCGGCTCGATGGCAATCACATCGGGAATCTGGCAGGGAGTGACCTTCATGCAAACCTTCACGCAGTATCGGGTAGACCCACTCTGAGACTGCAGCAGCAAAGATCGGAGCTGGACCGATTTAATCCTACAGCCCCAACCGTCCGTAAGGGGGTTCGAAGGGAGTTTGGGGTTCGAAGCGATGCAATTTTAAGCTCGGAATTCAGATTTGGATAGTACGTAAAAACGCTTAAATATAATAACAACATGATATTTATCGGTGCATTTACACGTTCTTTAAAATATCTAGAATTGATTTAATACAAAACGTAGATTTGAAAACTTAAGGTTGCATAGGTGGTCTCACCTCCACGAACCGTTTGTCGTGAATCGGTCTGAGGCTTTAGCTAGCGATCGAAATTGATATTCCTAGGTGAACCCCGTCTAAGCAGAGACCCATAGTTTTGAGAATGTGTCTATTAGACCCTCTCACTAGCGCTGTGGCTCGCTGCATTAGCCCCCTAAATCCCCCATTCTGGGGGACTTGAGTACAGTTCCAGTTGAGGGTTGGGAGGCAGAGAATGTAATGGAGATCGTGATGATTAAAGTTGTAGAACGAAGCCAATAGCCTCTCGGAAGTCCCCCACTGGTGGGGAATTTAGGGGGCCGAGTGCAATGCCTGAAAACTTCAGATCTCAATCTGGATAGGGTTTGTCAACCTTCATAGAATTTACCACCTCGCCTGCACTAGCATTCACGTTCACTCTTAAAGGAAAAGCCCGATGCCTCAATTAGCTAACGACACCTTTTCTGTAGATCTGAGAGGTGAAGACGACTTTAGTTCCATATTTGATGTCACAGTAGTACGAGTTACAGATGTCGGGATCTTTGATGAGGTTTCAGGCGATCCTATTAATAGTATGACTTTCTCGTTGGTAGGTGGTTTTTTCCCTTTTACAAGTCTTCAAATTAATGGTCCAGCTAACAGCAATAATACTATTGATGCTTCTGGGGTCACAGGAGCTAATTTCTCTGATGGTGAGGGCCGTATCATCCTCACAAGCCAAAACGGCGATGACACCTTAATCGGCTCTACATCAGTCATCACATTCTTGAGTGGTTTTACAGGAAACAATACCTTAATTAACGGTATAGTTTCTACGGCATTAGTTGGTGACATTATCATTAGTGAGAATGAGATACGAGCTATCGATCCATTTGGCAATGAATCTGTAAATACCATCGAAAATATATTAACTCTTCAACTTACTTCGATAGGAGCTGAAGTTGAATTGATTGATGTTAGAGGGTTTGTGTCCAGTGGTCTACTTTTTGAAGAGGCTTCACCGGAAGGTTTCGCTATAGCCTTAGAGATTGATGCTCTTTCGGGTAATAGTGAAACTATTTTTGGCCTGGATGATGATACACTACTCTTCGATTTTATTGTTGCAGGTGCAGGAAATGACGTTGTCTTTGCTGCCGCAGGAAATGACGTTATTGATGGGGGTGCTGGCGACGATCGCATAGATGGCGGGACCGGAAATGACCTCATATTCGATCCTAGTGGACTCAACTTCCTTAATGGAGGTATTGGTGATGACAACATTCTTGGAGGTAGTGATAGCAATACGATTATTGGCGGATTGGGGTTTGACTTTCTACAAGGGGGTATCGGCAATGATGTCATCCGTGTTGGAGAACTCGACTCATCTCTAGAGCTAGATCCTGAGGCCGAAAGGAACGAGGTATTGGCCTTATCAGGTGATGACTTGGTATTTGGGGGAATAGGGAACGACACCATTAATGCTGGGTTGGGTAACGATCGAGTCTTTGGTGAAGGTGGTAACGACCAAATCCTCCTTAGTATCTTTACTGATGTAGCTTTGCTCGACGAATTTTCCGAAGGATTTGGGGGCTTAGGAAACGATACGATCCTGGGCGGGGACGGTATTGAGCTGATACGAGGGCAAGGTGATAACGATCTGCTTGATGGGGGTATCGGAAGAGATTCCCTGTTTGGCGGCTCGGGAAACGATACTCTGGTGGGATTCGATCGCGATGCCATCTTGAGTGCTGGAAGTGGCAATGATTTTATCATTGATGACTTCGATGCCGCCGACCGTATTGAGGGTGGATTAGGGGAAGATACACTCTCAATTGTTGGAGATTTTGAAAGCTATACTTTGACCAGAGATACCCTCGATCGGACATTAAATGGCGAAGTCCTGACAACTAGTTTCTCTGGTATTGAAAATATAGAACTGCAAGGGTTTAACAATAATAATAGTATTACTTTTGATGTTCGAGAGTTTGCGCGAGAACTTGCTTTAGTTGGAGGTCTTGAAGATGATGATTTTATCGTTTCTGGTAGAGGAAACACTACAGTCTTCGGTTTGACTGGAGAGGATACACTTACGAATGAAATCAACCAAGATCGAATCCTAGATAATTTTCAAATCCAAGTCGGGAACAACAACTTAATTACCCATAATAGCATCGAGCGCTTCGAGCTTATTGGAGGAGGAAATGGAAATGTGCTGGATGCATCTGACTTTAGCCTGACAGGGGTAATTTTGAGTGGTCTAGGCGGACAAGATACTCTTTCTGGTGGCTCGCAGGATGATTTGCTGATTGGTGGTTCGAATATCGATACTGTAAAACGGATAGGCACTGGTGATGTAGTTGTTAGCAATACAACTTTTCAAGTTGGTGATGTCTCCGATGTTGATGTTGATGACCTTCAGGAGATTCCTAGCGATATTGCTCTGACTGAAATTGATGAGAAAGATACTCTATCCAGTATTGAAAGACTCGATATTCAGGTCGAAGGAAGTGTTGGCGCAATTATCGATGTAACTGAGTTTAATCTTGGCAATTCAGGGCTTACAGGCGGAAATGGTGGAGATCTATTGATCTCGAACGCAGGGCGAGACACCCTCATTGGAGGTGGTGGCGATGACACGCTTTCGGGAGGTGCTCTCAACGACGAATTCATTGGTGGAGCAGGTACAGATCGCCTAATTGAGAAAGCTGATGTAAACTTCGAAGTTCTTAGTGTCGTTAACTTTGCTACTAGCGATCCAAGCTCTGCAGGATTGAATGAAACAATATTGTTTGGCTTGGGTACAGATAGCCTGAGCGGACTTGAAGAATTATATCTAAACGGTGGAGCAAGTAGTAATCGAATTAATGTCGCAAGTTTTGATGGGGTTTCGTTTTTGAGAGGGTTTGGTGGTAACGACACCCTAGTTGGAACTAATGGAGGAGCGGATACGATTCAGGGTGGAAATGATGATGATTTTTTGGGTGGAAGAGACGGCGATGATGAATTAGACGGTGGGGATGGCATCGATGTAATTATTGGCAGTAGAGGAGCCGATAATATTACTGGAGGAATGGGTGACGATCGCTTGTTTGGTGCCAGCGATCGAACTACTCAAGTTTCAGATTTTCTTGATGAAGCCAATTCTGGAGTAGTATTGATTGAGCAGCTTGATACCATAATGTTTTTCAATATAGGAGGTGGCGGCGATCGTCAAGCAATTAATACAATTGCAGGAGAAGAAGGTGACGATATTGTTGTTGGTGGAGGAGGTGACGATGTACTGTTTGGTGATTTTGTAATTTTTGACTTAAGTGATTCTTCCTCAGATACGATAGGTAATGACACTTTGTTCGGTGGTAATGGTAAAGATTCGATATACGGTGGTTTGGGCGATGACTCAATTTTTGGAGAGCAAGGAAATGACACTATATTTGCAGGAAACGGTCTAAATACTGCATTCGGAGGCAGAGGTGACGATCTCTTATTTGGCGGCGACCAGACAGATGACCTTTTTGGAGGATCTGGTTCGGATATGCTATTCGGTGGAGGAGGTAATGACAGACTGGTGGCAGATACTGTCGATGACTTTTTGTTTCCCGGTGGAAACGACATTCTCAACGGTGGTGCCGGCAATGACATGCTTGAAGCTTTGGGTGTTAACTTTACAGAATCATCTCGGCAAGGGCGAGACATCCTTACAGGTGGTGCCGACCGAGATGAATTTATACTTCGTGCAACGACTTCAGTCTCTGGAAGTTTCTACGATGGCCAAGAAGTTGCTGTGATTACAGACTTCACGATAGGAGAAGATACTGTTGTCTTGACACAAGGTCGTCAGTCTGACTTCAGGTTGACAGAGGCGATTCTTGATGGAGGGAGACCTTATCTGGCACTCACCTACCAGAGATCCTTTTCAGGAGTCGGTATCTTTCCGGGTTTCGAATTTCCTGTAGGACTCGATCTGGGAGAAGTTGTTATTGCATTCTTTGATGGCTTAGATTCACAATCTGGCTTGGATTTAGCTAGCAATCAGTTTAGATTTGGAGATTAATTTAAGTGAGCAAGAGTAAAAGACAACTTATTGTTGGAGTTGAGTAAAATGGTAGTACAGAAGCTAGATTATTAGCTTCTAAAATTTTCATCAATATATCTGCTGTAACATCAACGTCCGCTCACGATCGATGTTGATGTTGCAAGGCTTACTCATGTTCTCAGGCATTTATGGATCGCGATCGTAGCTATCTCTGGAAGGAGGTGGATCGAAACCTTCTGGCCAGTCCGTATTAGCGTTGTACTGAATATTTTCAAGATTGACACCCTCAAGTCTGGCTCCACTAAGGTTTACATCATTCAAATTGGCATTCGAAAGTATAGCAAGCCTCAAATCGGCATCAGTGAAATTAGCACTGGTGAAATCAACATTGCTGAGATTGGCATGACTGAGATTGGCATGACTGAGATTGGCATGACTGAGATTGGCATGACTGAGATTGGCATGACTGAGATTGGCATGACTGAGATTGGCAGCAGTAAGATTGGCAGCGTTGAGCTTCGCGTTGGAGAGAGTGGCACCGTTTAGCCTAGCTCCACTGAGGTTAGCCGAGATAAAGATTGCAGAAAAAAGCTGGCCAGACTTTATGTCAGCACCACTGAGATCGGCTTCGTTTAGTACTGCAAGTCCAAGCAGAGCGTCAGTGAGGTTAGCACCAGATAAATTAGCCCCTTTGAGGTTTGCTCCGAATAGATCGACGCCTTGCAAGTTATTCCCACGGAAATCTCCTCCTCTGAGATCTAAATAACTGAGGTAGCGATCGCTAAGGTCGGTCCCCTCAAGCTTCGATAAACGATGCCATCTAGTCAGCGTTGTATGAATGTGTGGGATCGAGAATGTCACCCCAAATATAGCGATGACTGCAAGAGTAATGGGAAGATATAGTTTCATGTTAGAAAAGGATGAAATGGAAACTTGAACTACATTTTTACATTCAGAAAACTATTTGCAAACTACCTTAATTACTGTAGATTGAAGTCGTAGCTATCTCTGGAAGGAGGTGGATCGAAACCTTCTGGCCAATCCGTATTAGCGTTGTACTGAATATTTTCAAGATTGACACCCTCAAGTCTGGCTCCACTAAGGTTTACATCATTCAAATTGGCATTCGAAAGTATAGCAAGCCTCAAATCGGCATCAGTGAAATTAGCACTGGTGAAATCAACATTGCTGAGATTGGCATGACTGAGATTGGCATGACTGAGATTGGCATGACTGAGATTGGCATCAGTGAGATCGGCAGCAGTAAGATTGGCAGCGTTGAGCTTTGCGTTGGAGAGAGTGGCACCATTAAGCCTCGCTCCACTGAGGTTAGCTGAGATAAAGATGGCAGAAGCGAGTTGGCCGGACTGTATGTCTGCACCAATGAGATCGGCTTCGTTTAGCACTGCATGTCGAAGAAGAGCGTCAGTAAGGTTAGCACCAGATAAATTAGCCCCTTTGAGGTTTGCTCCGAATAGATCGACGCCTTGCAAGTTATTCCCACGGAAATCTCCTCCTCTGAGATCTAAATAACTGAGGTAGCGATCGCTAAGGTCGGTCCCCTCAAGCTTCGATAAACGATGCCATCTAGTCAGCGTTGTATGAATGTGTGGGATCGAGAATGTCACCCCAAATATAGCGATGACTGCAAGAGTAATGGGAAGATATAGTTTCATGTTAGAAAAGGATGAAATGGAAACTTGAACTACATTTTTACATTCAGAAAACTATTTGCAAACTACCTTAATTACTGTAGATTGAAGTCGTAGCTATCTCTGGAAGGAGGTGGATCGAAACCTTCTGGCCAATCCGTATTAGCGTTGTACTGAATATTTTCAAGATTGACACCCTCAAGTCTGGCTCCACTAAGGTTTACATCATTCAAATTGGCATTCGAAAGTATAGCAAGCCTCAAATCGGCATCAGTGAAATTAGCACTGGTGAAATCAACATTGCTGAGATTGGCATGACTGAGATTGGCATGACTGAGATTGGCATTTCGGAGATTGGCATCAGTGAGATCGGCAGCAGTAAGATTGGCAGCGTTGAGCTTTGCGTTGGAGAGAGTGGCACCATTAAGCCTCGCTCCACTGAGGTTGACCGAGATAAGGATGGCAGAAGCGAGTTGGCCGGACTGTATGTCTGCACCAATGAGATCGGCTTCGTTTAGCACTGCGAATTCAAGCATGGCGCCAGTAAGGTTAGCGCCAGATAAATTAGCCCCTTTGAGGTTTGCTCCGAATAGATCGGCGTCTTGCAAGTTATTCCCACGGAAATCTCCTCCTCTGAGATCTAAATAACTGAGGTAGCGATCGCTAAGGTCGATACCCTCAAGCTTCGATAAAAGATGCCATCTAGTCAGCGTTGTATGAATGGGTGCGATCGCGAATGTCACCCCAAATATAGCGAGGACTGCAAGAGCGACGGGAAGATGTAGTTTCATTTTCAAGAAGGAGGAGAGGTAAAACTGGACTACATTTGTACATTCAGAAAAAAGATTCGCGAACTCCCTTAATTGCTGTGGATTGAAATCCGTAGGTATTCCTGGAAGGGGTGGATCGAAGCAATCTGGCCAGTCAGTTTTAGGGCGTTCGGCGATAGCGTTTTTTCACGACATCGCTTATCGGGAGCTAGCCCATTCACCTGATTTTGATTGCACTTTTATATTTGCATGAAGAGCGTATGTATTTTATTTTAGGCTAAATTTTACCTTGGAGAAAGTTTTTTGGCGCAAGTTTACTTGATGATGGTTTAACCTGGCGGCTATTCGAGACTTTTCCATCGACTTTGTTCGTCCAACTCGCGAGTGTGGGAAAAGAGTTGATGCTGGTAGGTGGACTCGCTGGTGGCAGAACAGATGTAGAAGTTAGAGATTGCCATGGCGATCGCCAGAATCACCTTCACGTTCCCGAGTCTTTCTATATCGGGGACCCGATCGAGTTGAACATCTACCACTGTGCTGGCGATGAGCTTCCGCAGTCTGGCTTTGCATCGATCCAATAGGGTGATTGTGGCCTGGGTTGCCAATGCAATGCAGTTGCTATCGGTTTGAGGTTAATTCAATCAATCTTCAAGACACATCACTCTGATGCTCGAGATCGCGGCTGCCGTGAACAACCGTAACGATCGCAACTCTTTCAGCCGATCGCTCAACTAGATACATCATGCGATATCCCTGAAAAATCAGCTCGCGCACCTCTATATCATCCGCTTCTGGCACTTGCCGACCCATCAGAGGTAAATCGACCAACCCCTCCACTGCCACCATCACCTGCTCCACAAACTGCTGGGCATATAGCGGCGAATCCCGAGCAAGATAATCGCGAATATCGAGCAGGTCCTCAACCGCAACTGCCGACCAGTCAATTCTCACGATTCAATAACCGTTGCTTCACCTGCTCGTGAGACAGTGTACGACCTTCCTCAGCAGCCTCTAGTCCGGCCTCGATCTTCTGCCGGATATATAACTCGTACATAATGTCGTCCAACGTTGCCTGCTCTGGCAATCGGTCAATCAACCGCCTAGCCACATCCTTAGCTGTTCCTTGCATCCATCTCTCCCATGAGGTGAAAGAGTAGCAGACTATTTTTGGGGTCTCTTCCCATTCCCTTGCGGGTACGCTGCCGCCGTTTGGCTATGGACCGATTGTATCAGTTGCGAGACTCCGCTTCGTTTCGGCTGGTCTGCTATCCATCCCCGCATTCGCCTTCGAGAGCGTACTGCACTTCCACAAAATTCAGCGAACGGGTGACAGCCTCTAACTCTTCCGCCAGCAGTTTAACTCCTCGTCTGCAGCCCGATCGCGACTGACGATCTGCCCTTGGCGATCGAACAGGATGGTACCGATCGCGGGCGTACGATCGGCATATTTGCGGGCATAGGCTTGTGCGTTTTGAGTAATGCGTTCTGCTAGCGAGCCAAACACAGTTTCGGACCATCCCGCCCGCACGAGATGCGATCGCGCTTCCTCCGCCGTCGCCGCTGCCAAAATCTGCTCGATCTCCCCCATCGGTACCCCCACCCGCACCGCCGCCGCCGCCAGTATCTCCAGCTTGGCGTCGGCCACATGACTGGAGGTGTGAAAAATCCCGCCCGCCAATTTGAGCAACTTGCCGTGATAGCCAATCAACAGCACCGATTCCACCTGCAACAGCGCTGCTTCCACCAGCATTGCTCCAATCCAATTGGCGGTCTGGACAATGCGATCGCCCTCAATGCCCAGCCGCGTCGCCACCCGCTGCCCGTTACTCCCCAAACAAAACACCAAATGGTCGTGCTGCTGCGCTGCCTGCCGCAGGCGATCGCGAAACCCCTCCAAACTCTCGCTGGCTGCTAAGGGCTGCGAAATGCCGCTGGTGCCCAATAGCGCTAACCCTTCCAGCACCCCAAACGCCTCATTCGAGGTCCGCTGTGCCAACTGGCGTCCTTGGGGCAAGACAATCCTCACCCTCGCCGTGACTCCCTCAGGTACTGACGGCTCCACATTTGCCCGAAACAATTCTCGCGCGTACCGATAAATTGCCGGTTTTCCCGCAGCGGTTCTTCCCAGTCCTTCACCGGCTTCGAGCTGCAGGGCATCCTGTTGGCGATCTACGAGCTGAACGTAGGCCCAGATGGGGGTATTGCGCGTCAGGTCTAAGTTGTCTCCCGGATCGCTGCGGGCGATCGCCAGTGCAGCGCCCTCCCCCAGCTCGGCCACCTGCTCGATCGGAATCTCCACCACTTCGGGCATTAGATTGACTTCAACTGAGGCATCTGGCCGATGGGGAGACGCTAAAAGATGGCTCAGCGCTGCTTTGGCAGCAGCAACCGCAAATACAGGCAGTGTGTAGCCGGAACGAGCCATGTCGAGACCTGGGGGAGTGGCAAGCTTGGACGAGGGGCGGCGGTGGAGCGCAATCGCTTTGACGCGATCGCCGCAGGGACTAGCGCACCGACTAAGATAAAACATAAGTCAAACACTAAATGTCTGGGACTCGATGACTTTTCACCCAGACGCTAGAAACAGTTCCGTCAGTCTGGGGATGCTGCCATGGAGAATATCGAACGGCGATCGAACGAGGGATTCGCCACCCGCGTCATTCCCCTCGCTTTATGCGCTGGCATCCTCGCGTTCGTCCCCGCTCTCAGCAGCCGCGCGGGCGAATATTTCACCGAAGAAACCACCAGCTCTGCAGTCGATATTGTCCGAGGCTGGAACCACACTCAAGACACCTATACCGTCACTGTCACCAACAGTACCCGCAGTCGCCTGCAAGTCCCCCTCGAAATCAGCGGCGCTCAAACCTGCGGTCTCGCAGCACTCGCCCTCAGCGACGGCAGCACCCTCTCCATCGGCAGTCTGGATAGCGACTGTACCTTACCGCTCTTTCCCTATCTCGATCGCCTGATCAACCAGCAAGTAGAAACCCTCCTGCTCACCCTCGACAATCAGCTCGTCGAAATTCCTACGACCGCAGGCGATCGCCTCGCCCTCGCCCGAGTCGCCAATCAATCCCGCGAGATTTACCTCACCTTCCAAGACGAAGTGGCCAAAGCCGTGGCCTTCTATACGGGGAATTCGACTCCACCGACCGCCCCAGCCACTGCTGCTAATCCCGCACCCAGTACTGCCCCTCCAACCAATCCAAATGAGTCTGCGAATCCCGTGGCAGCGAATCCCGGCCCAGACCCTGTTGCTCCCCCTACAGCCCCCGAACCGATTGCAACACCCGCCCCTGTCGCAGCCAGTCCTGCCCCTCAGCCGGAATTGGTCATTGTGGGAGAGATTCGCGAAGAGGCCGTAGCGGGCGGCAGCAAGCTGGTGGTGCAAGCCATCAATACCAGCACGCTATCCGTGCTATCCGCTCGCGCTCGGTTTGAATTCACCTTCAATAACGAGGTGGTCGATACCCGCACCGTTGCCTTTACTCCCGGCACGGTCGACCCTGGCGTCACCGCTACCGCAGAAGTGATCAAAACCGAACAAAACTGGGATGCAGTCAGCGTTAGTTTTGTCTGGGATCGTCCCATTCAATAACGGCGGGATAGAGACGCGGCCTGCAGGCGCTCTGTCGATTTTCGCAGCTACATCGAGATCTAGCGATCGCATCTCCCAAACATCATCTAAGGTATGGAGTATCTTCACTCTGCAGCGGGAACTCAGGTATGGCGATCGTTTCAGCAATTTACGGTGCGTTCCTCACCGCCCTCGGGGCGATCGGCTATTTTGCCAGCGGGCAAGCCAGTAAGACAGCCCTAATTCCCTGTGCATTCGGAATTCCCATCCTGCTATTGGCGATCGCCGCTTGGCCCAAACCCAAATTCCCCAAAAAATTATTGGCTGCAGCCATTGGCATCGCTGTACTGGCCTTTTTAGGAACAGCCAGTGGCTTGCCAGGTGCTCTAACTTTGCTGACTGGCGGCGATGTGGAACGAGTGCCAGCCGTGGTTTCTAAAGCGGTGGTGGCGATCGTCTCTCTGGCTTACACCATCTATGCTGTGGCCAGCCTCGTCAGACAGCCGCAGGAAGCCTGAACAGACTTTAGTAGGGCAATGGCTCGACTTCCCCCGACATCGACCAACCCCGTTCTTCTGCCAGTCGATACAGCCGCTCGATACGATCGCGGGTGAGGGGATGAGTGGAAAAGTAGTCGGCCACCCGCTTGTCGTGCCCCTGCTCTAATAGATGCTCGAAAAAATCGAGACTGCGATCGCCGTGGCCGTAGCGATCGACCACCGCCGCCAGGGCAAATTCATCGGCTGTAAACTCTTGCCTGCGACTGTGCCTCAATGCCGCTAACTGACTGGTGACAGACACCACCTGCGCCGACGAATTCGCCGTCGAACCCCCGATACCCAGTGCGGATGCTAGCATGACAAACACCAACGATCGCCCCAGTCCCCGCAAGGCATCTCGTTCCTCAAAATGTCCCAACTCGTGGGCCAACACAAACGCCAGCGCGTTTTCCGACTGCACCGAATCCAGCAAGCCCTCGGTCACCACCACATGCCCCCCCGGAAACAGACCGGCATTGGGGATGGATTCGTCCAAAACACGAACAGTCAGTGGGGCTCGCTGCGCAGAATCGCGATCGCGCAATGAATTGAGCAGATCCTCAACATAGTCGAGACGTGGCTCGTCGCGATCGGCGCGTTCCAAGGCTTGCACGGGTATTACCCGCCGTCCGATCTCCACCTCCATTTCAGGGCTAATGCGCCCGACCAATTGCTCGGCCACCCAACCCAATCCCAGATAGAGTGCCAGCGTCACCGACACTACGACCCCCAACAAATAGGCAAAATTGCCCAAAGGATTGATAGGTGTGACATTCACCTCTTCGGCGATGTCTTTCGGAACGTAGTTTGAGTTCATGAGGGAATATCGCAGCCTATTGTTGATGAGTCCTTTGTCGCCTTCCCACTCGGCGAGCCATAAAAAACGACCGCTCCGATCTTAGCGGGGCAAGCTAGCAGGCTCTTGCCGAATCCCCGTCCCGTAGGCTGCCACCTCGATCGCCACAATTCCCTGATTGTTGGAACTGCCCACATTGGCTGTTTCTAGACGCACATTGGCAATTTGGCTGGCCCCCCAGTCCACCGCCTGCTCTTTGAGTCGCAAGATCGCCTCCCGCCGAGCCCGATCGAGCACGGTCTCGTACACCATCACTCGACCGCCGACTAAATTGCGCAGCCCCGCCACCACAATTTTGAAGTAATCGGCGGAAATCACCACACTCCCCACAAACAGCTTGCCTTCTGTATTGGCAGACAAAGCCTGCTTTGCACCAAAGGTCACCATCGGGATGTGACGGGTTTGACGCTCCCGCTGCCGAATATTGTCATAGTGCTTGCGTTCGATTGCGCCGCCCGCCAGCAGCCCTAACAGCATCAAGATTGCAAACGCAATCAGTCCGACGAGTGCATCCATATCGATTTCCCAAGCCTTCTATCAATCGCGACTACTCGACCCGCACTGCAGTGCCGTAGGCATATAACTCCGCTGCTCCAGCCGCAATCGAGGAGGTGGCAAACCGAATGTTGACCACCGCATTTGCCCCCAGTTGCTGGGCCTGCGCCACCATGCGATCGGTGGCCTCTTGACGAGACTCTTGCAATAGCTCCGTATAAGCTCTGAGTTCTCCCCCGACCAAGTTCTTAAATCCCGCCAAAATATCCTTGCCGACATTTTTGGCTCGAATCGTATTGCCCTGTACCAGACCGTAATGCTCCGCAATCCGCTTGCCGGGAACCCCTTCAAGAGTTGTCAGAATCACAAGCTGCCTCCTTTGTCCGCCCCGATCGCCGCAAGTGGGCGAGGGCTCTATTCGAAATCTTAGCGACCCTCTGTGACCGCCGCTCCTCTCCGCAGGATTTTCTTTCGATTGCCCCCAGTCGAGACTCCGTACAGTCAATCCGTGTTTTGTAAACTTACATACTTAAAATTCGAAGAGCTCAAAATTTACCTTGGCATATCTAGTGGAAGACACCTACGAAAAGTACGTATATTTACTGAACTTTGAATAAGCTATCACTCTGCACGTAAATATTTTGCTGACTGGGCATACAATGCTGTCGTACGGCTTACTCCCTCGTAGATTATGTCACTTCAAAATTTCTGTCGTTTAGGATACATAGGCGCGATCGCTGGTTTGGCCCTGACGAGCCCAATGTCTATCAAAACTGCCCGGGCTGCGCAATTGACCTTTGACTTTAGAGTGCAGCAGCCCGACCAAACAAGTGTGACGTTTGCCGACACTAGCGGAACTCTGGACGTAGTAGCCACTGCTTTTTTAGGACCTTTGGGCTCTCCCAGTCTGGCATTGGTCAACCCGACTCCCAACGGCCTCGGTATTGACAATGGCGATGCGCCTAACTCTGGGGTTGGCGACAGCGTCATTGATGGACCTGACAGCGACAATGCTGGCGAATTTTTGGTTTTAGATTTCGAGCAGGCTGTACGACTCACATCGGCAACCTTCTTCACCGGCAGCAACCCCCTCGGTACTGGCGCTCAAAATGACAATTTCACGCTGTTTGTCGATGGAGTCTTGAGTGTTGACCAATTTCTACTTGCCCCTGCCAACACCCCCACGGTTACTTTTGGCTTGTCCGGCCAACAGTTCATCTTTACTGCAACGGGAGCCAATGACAATTTCCAACTGTCTGAATTAGTGGTTGTTCCCATTCCCGAGCCCATCACCTTATTGGGCACGGCGATCGCCGGTGGATTGGGTTGGGCTTATCGGCGCAAGCATTCGAATTCCAAAGCAGTATAGTCGGCGGCGCCATCGCGACTGTACTAAAATCGACACGTGTTGTGGGACGATGGAAAGTTGGCCTCGATTGCCGTTTCGTCTGTAACTGAATGAGGCTCTCTCATTCCCGATTCTTCGACCTAAATTCCTACACTTATCTCAATATCGCTGACTTGCCCATAGGTTTCTACAATATAGGGAATGTTCGGCTGTTCAGTGTGAAGAAATCTCCCGTGAGCGAAGCTACCCCCACCGCTGTTGACTACAAGAGCACCCTCAACCTGCCCCAAACGGAATTCTCCATGCGGGCCAACGCTGTTCGGAAAGAACCCGAGATTCAACAGTTCTGGACCGATCTCCAGATCTACGAAACGCTCGCAGACACCAACCCTGGCAAGCCCTTCGTCCTGCACGACGGCCCCCCCTACGCCAACGGCGACATCCACATGGGCCACACCCTCAACAAAATCCTCAAAGACACCATCAACAAATACCAGATGCTCAAAGGGCGCAAGGTGCGCTACGTGCCCGGTTGGGATTGCCACGGCCTGCCGATCGAACTGAAGGTGCTGCAGAGCATGACCGCCGAACAGCGGCAACAGCTCACTCCCCTCAAACTGCGCTACAAAGCACGGGATTTTGCTAAAAAGGCGATCGCCCGCCAGAAAGCAGGCTTCCAACGACTGGGCATCTGGGGGGATTGGGAGCATCCCTATCTCACCCTGCAACCGGAATACGAAGCCGCCCAGATTGAAGTATTCGGCCAAATGGCCCTGAAAGGCTATATCTATCGCGGCCTCAAAGCTGTCCACTGGAGCCCCAGTTCCCAAACGGCCCTGGCCGAAGCCGAACTGGAATACCCCGGAGGTCATATCTCCCGCAGTATCTACGTGGCTTTCCCCATCCAGTCATTGCAACCCGAGGCAGCCGCATACTTAGCCGACTACATGCCCGATCTGCGGGTGGCCATCTGGACCACCACTCCCTGGACCATCCCCGGCAACTTGGCTCTGTGTTTCAACGGCGAACTCACCTATGCGGTGGTGGAGTCGGAGACGTTCGGCAATCTAATTGTGGCGGCAGATTTGCGCGAAGCGCTGGAGCAAAAACTGGGGGAATCGCTCGAAGTCAAAGTGACCTTCCCCGGCAAGGTAATGGATCGGAGCGAGGGCCAACACCCCCTCTACGATCGCCCCAGCCTCTGCGTGCTCGGCGACTACGTCACCACTGAATCGGGCACCGGCATCGTCCACACCGCCCCCGGTCACGGCCAAGACGACTTCAATACTGGCCAGAAATACGGTCTGGAGATCCTGTCTCCTGTCGATGCGCAGGGGAAGTTTACCGCAGAAGCCGGGGAGCGCTTTGTCGGTCTGGACGTACTCTCGAAAGACAAAGCCACCAGCGGCAACCAAGCGGCGATCGAGGCCCTGTCAGAAGCGGGGGCGTTAATGAAGCAAGAGCCCTACGGCCACAAATATCCCTATGACTGGCGCACCAAGCAACCCACCATCTTTCGGGCCACCACCCAATGGTTTGCCTCGGTGGAAGGCTTCCGAGATGCGGCGCTGAGAGCCATCAAACAGGTGAAGTGGTTTCCGGCGATCGGGGAAAACCGGATTACGGCAATGGTGGGCGATCGCTCCGATTGGTGTATCTCCCGCCAGCGCGCTTGGGGGGTGCCCATTCCCGTGTTTTACGACGCGGAAACGGGCGAGGCATTACTCAACGAAGAGACAATCGCCCACGTGCGCGACATCTTTCGAGAGCAGGGGTCCGATGCTTGGTGGAAGTTGTCAGTGGCAGCGCTGTTGCCCGAGCAGTATCGCAACACCGATCGAACCTACATCAAAGGCACAGACACGATGGACGTCTGGTTCGATTCCGGTTCCTCTTGGGCGGCTGTGGCCGAGCGGCGACCGGAACTGCACTATCCCGTCGAACTCTATCTAGAAGGCTCCGACCAACATCGGGGCTGGTTTCAATCCAGTTTGCTCACCTCCGTCGCCGTCCACGGCTGTGCCCCCTACCAGTCGGTCCTCACCCACGGGTTTGTCTTGGACGAGAAGGGCCAAAAGATGAGCAAGTCCCTCGGTAATGTCGTCGATCCGCTGGTGATTATCAATGGCGGCAAAAACCTGAAGCAAGAGCCTGCCTATGGTGCCGACGTTTTGCGGCTGTGGGTGTCGAGTGTCGATTACAGCGGCGATGTGCCCATTGGCAAAACCATCATCGGCCAAATGGCGGATGTGTACCGCAAGGTGCGCAACACGGCTCGATTTTTGCTGGGCAACCTAGCCGATTTCGATCCCGCCCGAGATGCCGTTGCCTACGAGGATTTATCGGAGCTCGATCGCTATATCCTGCATCGCCACCGCGAAGTTTGTCTCGAAATTACCGACGCCTTCGAAACCTACCAATTTTTCCGCTTCTTCCAGGCGGTACAAAACTTCTGCGTGGTGGATCTGTCCAACTTCTACCTGGACATCGGCAAAGATCGCCTTTACATCAGCCATGCCACGGCCTCCCGCCGCCGTCAGTGCCAGACCGTGCTGGCTTTAATACTGGAGAACTTGGCTAAGGCGATCGCCCCCGTTCTCTCCCACATGGCTGAAGATATCTGGAGCCACTTACCCTACGCGATCGAGGCCCAGTCGGTCTTTCAAGCGGGTTGGCTGAATTTGCCAAAGCAATGGCACCAGCCGGACTTAGCGGAGGATTGGGTGCTGTTGCGGCAAGTGCGCGACGAGGTGAATAAGGCTCTGGAAGTGGCTCGCACTGAGAAGCGAATTGGGGCATCGGCGGAAGCTAAAGTCGTGCTGGCAGTAGGAGATTTTCACCTGTACGAGTTGTTGAGCGAGCGGGCTGACTTCTTGCGCTACCTCTCGATCTCGTCCCAAGTGGAGTTGAGGCAAGGGGGGAAAGGGATTGCCGTCGAGATTCAACCTGCTGAAGGGACGAAGTGCCTGCGGTGTTGGAATTACTCCACTCAGGTGGGCCATTTTGAGGCACATCCCGAATTATGCGAGCGCTGTGTGAGCGCTTTGGCAGGAGAGTTCTAGGAGTCATTGGCCTGCAAGCTTTTTAGGCATATCCTCAGAATGACAGGTTTCTGTCTCAACGCGGTTGAGAAGGTGCCAATTTAGATGATGTGGCAATGCCTGATGGTTCTAGATCCCTCCAAGACTTTGGCTAGAGAACTGCGATACCACTGTCACGATGTCTCGAGTTCCGCAATCGAATTCGTGCTTAATCGATCGAATTCGTGCTTAATCGATCGAATTCGTGCTTAATTTTAAGAACCATAGGAGGAGATTTTGAAATACTTTCTCACAGGTGCTACGGGGTTTGTTGGCGGACGAGTGGCCAGACAGCTTGTGGAGCAGGGGCATACCGTCGTTGCACTCATTCGCGATCGCGCTAAAGCGCAGGCACTTGAGGAGCTGGGTATAGAACTTCACGTCGGCGATATTACCGACAAAGAGAGTATGCGATCGCCCATGACGGGAGTGGATGGTATTTTCCACATTGCTGGCTGGTACAAGCTCGGCGTTCGGCATCAGGGCGCTGGCGAGCGGATCAACGTGCTGGGGACGCGCAATGTGTTGGAGTTGATGCAAGAACTCGACATTGCTCGGGGGGTGTACACCAGCACCTTAGCGGTAAACTCCGACACCCACGGCAAGCTCGTAGACGAATCTTTCCACTATACGGGCAGCCATCTGAGCGAATACGATCGCACCAAAGCCGCCGCCCACGAGATTGCCCGAGACAAAATTGCGGAGGGGCTCCCCCTCACGATTGTGATGCCGGGGGCGATTTACGGATCGGGGGATACCAGCAGTTTGCGCACCACGTTCGTGCGATACCTGCAGCGGGAGTTGCCCGTGATTCCCAAACAAACGGCTTTTTGCTGGTCGCATGTGGAGGACACCGCGCAGGCCCATATTTTGGCAATGGAGAAGGGAAAACCCAGCGAGACTTATATCATTGCCGGACCAGCTCATACCCTGACCGAGGCAATGATGGTGGCAGAGCAAATTACCGGCGTACCCAAGCCTACAGAGATACCTCCCATGTTCTTGAAGCTGATGTCAGTTGTGATGGGAGTGGTGGAAATCGCGATCGCAGTCCCCCCAACCTTTTCGGCTGAAAGTTTGCGGGTCTTAGCCGGAACAACCTACCTGGGCGACAACTCAAAAGCAAAACAGGAGTTGAGTTACCAGCCGCGATCGCTGGAAACCGGTCTGGCCGAAACCCTGATGCACGAGATGCAGCTACTCGGCATGTCGTGAACGGATAGGACTATGGCTTGGCGGATTTTTCGCGGCTGGCGACAGGCTGGCACAAAACAGTCAAAACCCCACTCATCAGATTTCCCCGAGGTCAAGCGCTACAACACCTTCGAAGGGGTGTTCAAGCCAACCTTGCTGACCATCCTGGGGGCCATCATGTACCTGCGGGTGGGGTGGGTCGTGGGCAATGCTGGCTTGCTGGGGGGCATGCTCGTAGTCTTGGCTGCAATCAGCATCACGCTGGCAACAGGCTTGTCGATCGCCTCCATTGCCACCAATACGCGCCTCGGTGCAGGTGGCACCTATGCCACGATCGCCAAATCGCTGGGGCTGGAAGTGGGAGCCGCAGTCGGTATCCCGCTATTTTTATCTCAGTCTCTGGCAGCCACCCTCTATCTGATCGGTTTCCGCGAGGGCTGGCTGTCGATTTTTCCCCAACATCCTGCCATTCTGGTGGACTTCGGGGCTTTTGCCGTCGTGTTTGCCGTCGCCTTTATCAGTGCGGGCTTGGCCTTTCGGCTGCAGTATTTAGTCTTAATCCTCATTATCGGCTCCCTGATCTCGGTTTTCGCCAGTCCCGTCACTTGGGACCCGGTGGTCTCTCCCCAGCTGTGGGGAACGTTTCCCGGTCAAGTGGAAACTGGCTTTGTCGGGACCGATTTCTGGGGAGTGTTTGCGGTGTTTTTTCCGGCAGTCACCGGTATCTTGTCGGGGGTGAATCTGTCGGGAGAGTTGGAAAACAGTCGCAGGAGCATCCCGATTGGCACCCTCTCCGCCATTGGCGTCAGTGCTGTCGTTTATCTGGGCTTGTGCTGGTGGCTGTCGCGATCGGGCACGCCGTTCCAACTGGTTCGCAACTACACGATTTTGGCCGAACGTTCCCTCTGGCAACCGGCTGTTGTAGCGGGGCTGCTAGCAGCAACATTTTCGGCAGCCCTGTCCTCCTTCGTCGGCGCTCCCCGCATTCTGATGGCGTTAGGCCGAGATCGCACCATTCCCGCAGGTCGGTGGGTGGCTAGCCTGTCGCGCAACGGCGAGCCCCGTCGAGCCCTGGCGATCTCGGGGTCGATCGTCGCGATCTCGCTGCTACTGCGCAACCTCAACGCGATCGCCTCCCTGATTACCATTTTTTTCCTGCTCACCTACGCCACTGTCAATCTGGTGGTGGCGATCGAAACCAGCCTGGGATTGATGACCTTCCGTCCGACGCTGCGATTGCCGCTGCTGGTGCCGCTATACGGCTTATTCGGCTGCACGGTGGCGATGTTTGCGATCGATCCCCTTTTTAGCCTGAGCGCTTTGGTGGTGGCGATCGCCATCTCCTTGCGCATTGCCACTCAAACCCCCATTCGTCGGACGGGGGAAGCCCGCAGCGGTCTGTTTGAAGCCTTGGCCCAATGGGCTGCCACCAAAACCATGGAGTTGGCGGTGGCGAGTGCTCGGGCCTGGAAGCCCACTTTGTTAGTGCCGGTCGAAGATAAATCCCAGTTATTGGGAGAGTTTCGCCTGCTGCTCGATTTATGTCAGCCAGAAGGAACGATTAACTTATTGGGCTTGGCCTCCAGCGCCACCGTCCGGGATTTGTCGCCGCGTATTGGCGATCTCAGCGCCGCCCTGCAGCGGCGAGGGATTTTTACCACCCATTCCACGATCGAAGTCGATACCGCTGCAACTGGCATCATTGCCGCCCTACAAACCCTACAGAGTGCTTTCTTTCGTCCCAACGTCCTGTTTGTTCGCGGCCCTGAAGATCCCAGCAATTGGACTGAGACCTTACCCGTGTTTGACGAAGCTCGTCGCTTGAAGGTGGGGGTGATGTTATTGGGGCTGCATCCCGTTGCAGGTCTGGGTAGGGCTGAGGTGATCAGCCTGTGGATTCGGCCTCAATTGGAACCCATTCCCCTCGCCGATCGCCTGCAAAAGGGCAGTATTAACCTCAGCTTGCTCATGAGCCTGCGACTCCAAAAAGCTTGGCAGGCTCAACTCAACCTCATTGCAGCCGTTGCGACGAAAGAGGAGACGAAACCGGCCCGAGAGTTTATTGAAGAACTGCGGGATTATTGCCGCATTCCAGCCCGAGCCAGAACGATTGTTATGGTCGGTAGCTTTGCAGACTGTTTGGCCAATGCGCCTCAATCGGATATGGACTTCATGGGTTTGCAGACGACACCGGAGTACGGGTTCGTGCAACAGGCGATGGCCCTGACGGGCTCCTCCTGCATCTTTACCAGCGATTCGGGCATAGAGAGTGCTTTAGCATAGCGGCGTCACAGCCTTACCATCCTTGCAGCCTTACCATCCTTGTATGACCCCGTATGACCCCGATCGCGCGAGTCGCTATGCCATCCCCACACCGAGGTGCAATTGCTGCCGGGCATCCCAAAACGGTTGCCGCTGGGCTAGAAATGTTTCGCTCGGGGGGGAATGCCTTCGATGCGGCGATCGCGGCCATGCTGGCTTCTTGGGTGGCAGAACCGGCCTTGACTTCAGCCGGTGGGGGAGGCTTCTGTCTGGCCCACACTCAGGCAGGCGACAATGTCCTGTTTGACTTCTTCACCCAAACGCCGCGCCAGAAGCGGCCTGCGGGCAAGAGCAATTTTTATCCAGTGCTGGTGGATTTTGGCGGCGTGCAGCAAGAGTTCCACGTCGGGCTCGGTTCTATGGCAGTACCGGGCAGTCTCGATGGGGCGTTTTGCATTCACCAGCGGTTCGGATCGCTGCCCTTTCGCGTGGTGGCCGAGCCCGCCATTCGCTATGCCAAACAGGGGGTGGAGGTGAATGAATTTCAGCAGTACGTCTTCACAATTCTCCAGCCCATTCTGACCGCCTGCCCCGAGATGCGTCGGGTGTATGCACCCAGTGGCGAGTTATTGCAAGTGGGCGATCGCCTTTTCATGAAAGAGTTTGCCGCGACATTAGAGTATTGGGTTGCAGAAGGACCGCAAGTGTTTTATCGAGGGGACATGGCCCAAAAGTTAGTGGCCGATTGCCGCGATCGCGGCGGGCATCTCGCACTGGCCGATCTCCAGCACTATCGCACCATCGAGCGCAAACCTCTATCCGTTCGCTATCGCGGGCGCACGCTACTCACCAACCCAACGCCGAGTTTTGGGGGCACGCTGATTGCCTTTTCGCTCAAGTTGTTAGAGCGGATTGACTTGCAGGCAGTGGAATTGGGGTCGCAGCAGCATGTGAAGATTCTGACTGACATCATGCGCGCCACCAATCTGGCACGGAACGAGCGTTTGGACGGCCAGATTTATCGGCAGGCGATCGCCGACGAGTTTCTCGCCTGCGAATCCCTCGAACAGTACGCAGCTTCGCTCGGGACTGGAGGCAGTAAGTGGGGCAGCACGACCCATATTAGTGCGATCGATCGCGACGGAAATGCAGCTAGCATTACCGCTTCCAATGGCGAGGGCTCGTCCTATGCCATTCCCGGTACGGGGGTGATGCTCAATAACATGTTGGGGGAGGACGATCTCAACCCCCACGGCTTCCACCAATGGCAGAGCGACGTGCGGCTGTCATCCATGATGGCTCCCACGATGGTGTTGGAAGGAGGCAAGCCCAGCATTGTGCTGGGATCGGGGGGGTCGAAACGCATTCGCACGGCGATCGTGCAAGTGCTGTCGAATTTGCTCGATTTCGGCCTGCCGGTGACCGACGCGGTGGCTGCCCCGAGGCTGCATTGGAATGAAGGGGTGTTGAATATCGAGCCGGGGTTTCAATCCCTCGATATCAATGAACTAGCGATCGCCTCTGATGAAACCCTCGTGCAATGGCCGCAGCAAAATATGTTTTTTGGCGGCGTTCACACGATTGCGAGAGACGCGAACGGCCAGTTTGTGGGGTCGGGCGATCGCCGTCGCAGCGGCGTGGCGGCGTGGCTTTAGGGAAAACCTCTGCCCAAAGTAGGCATCGCGGCATTGGAATCGCAACGCTTCAAGCAATAATGTTGAAGTATATTGCGTTGTCAGTCCGTTTAAATTCTGGAATTATGCCTACGATGTTGACTCAACTCCGCCGTCTGGCGATCGCCGCTCTGCTTGCCGTCGCTCTCTATATGGGTTTGCCTAGCCTGCAACCGCCTGCCTCAGCCGAAGTACCGCCCCCCATCGCTCAACTGCAAGAGCAAGTCGATACTCTGCAAGGTTATGTGAACAAGCAAGAGTGGCTTGAAGTGCGCTCCTACATTCACGGTCCGATGGGGTTGGTGCGCCGCCAGCTATTTTCCATCTCGCAAGACTTGCCCAAAGCCAAGCGAGCTCAACTGAAGGACGATTTCAAAGCCGTACCGGAACTGCTAGATGCAATGGATGCAGCGGCAGAAACTTACAGTAGCGACCGCCTGAGCCAAACCCAAAAAAAGCTTGAAGCTGCTGTTGATAATATTGCCAGTGCATTTTAGCTGCGTCAGTTTTGCAAATTTTTGTAAAATTGAGTTAACTGCCAGTCCCGTAACGTCCAGCTATATCGAACGAGGTTTCCCATGTCGAACCCCAATATCACCCAGCCTAAGTTTGGCTTCAATGACTATTGCGAGCGGATTAACGGTCGTGCTGCCATGATCGGTTTCCTGCTGGCGATTGCGATTGAAGCTGCAACCGGTCAGGGAGTCATGGCTTGGCTGGGCTTGGTCTAACCCTCATCCAGTCAAGCTGACGACCTTGAAGTCCGATGCCTGTAGCAAAGCCCCCGATCGCGATCGGGGGCTTTAATTCTGGGCTCATCTCCCCTGCAGATACACTAGGGACATAACGGAAAGCACACCTGCAGCAGCTCGGACCTGTCAGAGAACGGGATGGAATGATGTTAGCCACTGAACTACGAGAACGATTGAAATTCACTGCAGCCCGCTACGAACTGACGACCGAAAGGGGTGTACTGACCCAAAGCGATCGCGTCGAGCTCATCGAGGGAGAAATTGTCGAGATGGCTCCCATCAGTCCTCCTCATAATTCCTGCACGGATCTACTCACCGAACGGTTTGTGCTAGCTCTAGCAGGGAAAGCCATTGTTCGGGTGCAAGGAGCAGTGCGCTTAAGCGATCGTTCAATGCCCGAACCCGATCTGGCGATTCTCAAATATTGTGAAGACAGATACCGCGATCGTCGCCCAACCCCTCGGGACATCTACGCTCTGGTTGAAGTTTCTGACTCAACCTCGGATTACGATCGTATGGTCAAACTACCTCTGTACGCCCGGGCTAATATTGCTGAATATTGGATTTTGGATGTCAAGGCCGAGAAGATTCTGGTGCATCGACAGCCGAACGGCGATCGATATGGCGACTATCGAGAATATTCGCTTGGGGAGTCAATATCGCTTTTGGCTTTTCCCGAGATTAAATTTTCTGTTGCATCGCTTTTACCTTAAGAGTGCATGAGTGGTGAGAGCATAACAGCAGAAAGCCTGCAGTAGTTAAATAGCGCCAGTACGAGACATTTCAAAGCCATGGACATAAATATCTGCAAATCTAAAGCGCTCATCTTTAGCACGCCACTCTATGATGCCGACTTCACTAATAAATTCAACAAAATCATCAAAAGCTGGGATCTGTTCACTTACTGATATTTCCCAAAGATGCTGTAGCTGTTGTTTTTCAACGAGGGCAGGTACACCTTTAAGAGTCTCCAAGAATTCAAGTAGGTCTGGGTACTCTTCTTTGACCGCACTGCATCGCTCTTCAGATGCTTCCCTTAGTCCAAATTCTAAAGACTTACCCCGTAGTAATCTATCTATTGGAGCTTTAATTGAAGACCGATCTTTATAGCTTAGCTCCTGCTCTTTAGCACCTGCCAGTAGTATGCTTAAGCTTCGAGGGAAGGTAGTATTACTAGAATCTGTAAGCCGCTCATAAACCCATCTAGAAACATACTTAGCTTTGCTACCTCTTCTTCGGCGGCTTCCCCAGAGTAATTCCAGTGCACGGTTAATAGCCTCTTCAGTAGCTTGATCGATGCTTTCGACGGGAGAGAGTTGAATAGCTAATTCTTTAAACTTCTGAGAGTGTAGAGCTAGTCTTAGAGCTAGTCTTAAAAAATCTATTCTTGTCCACTGCAAGAGCAGATCTCTTCCATTAAAGTGGCTTTTATTATCAAATATCAAGCGGCTCCAAATATCTTCCCTCAAGAAGATCTTGAACCTTATAGATTTTATTCTACGCGCATCACATGACTGAAGGAAACGAAACAGTCCGGTTAGTGCTTGTTTCCTAACATCATACTGAGAAGCAAAATCTTCATCTAGATCGTCATACAAAAACCATGCTATCTTATCTTTTTTGGCAATACAATCATCAAGAATATTTAGCGCATCCTTTGATACAAGAATCAACTCAGGTTCTGTAGATAATCTAATTAAGGCGTTAGTATGCTCAAGCCGCCAGTCATGGACGGGCAGTCCACTAATAATTTCTTTTAGCCGTATGAATTTTTTCCCTCTATTCCCACGTAGGAATTTGAATAGTTCAGATTGATAAGCACGTAGCAATAAATATGCTCTCCAAAAAGCCTCCCAGCTAGCCTCCTCAGATTCTAAAGCGCTCTGAACTACTTTGAATTCATCCCGAGATGGTCTACTCTCGTGAAATCTACCATGACCAGAAAAACAAATAACATCATCTAGACGTCCGTAAGCAAGCTTTCTTGCCAGCTCAAAGTGCTTTAATAATAACCAATAAAGAGCAGTTTTTCCAGTGCCTTTTCGTCCTCTTATTAGACATGTGGTGTTATCAAGAAATCTTTCAAAGTCAGTAGTACGCTGAAATAATAAAGCTAAGTTTTGCTTTGGATCTGCTGCATTAACTTCCGGAAAACTCAAGCTTTCTATAATATCCCAACGATGTTCAGGTTCAGATAGTATTTTACTACGCTGAAGTTCATCTGTCTCCTCGTCAATCAGATTAGCAATTCGTGCATAGTATTCTAATAATGATGTCACCGGATAACTATCTGCTAGAGCAATCGAGGGGATATACGGTATAATAAGTGGCTCGTACTCTTCAATTTTTGATAATACATCAGAATTATCGTTATCCTCTGAAGTAGCTTCACAGTCCTCGTCCTGTAATTTACCTTCTACTCGATCAATTTTTTCTTGCAGAGAAGACCATATATTTCTGACTTTAACTGCTCCTGCCTCGGCTGTATCAGGGACAGGAGTAAAAACAAAGTTAATTGAATATCGTTTTAATGATTTTAACGCTTCAATCAACAAGTCAATCTCTAGTAAATTTTGCTCGTTAGGGAATAAAAACAGTACAACTTCATCAGCAGCCTGCAACAAGGATAGCGCTCCCCACTGATTAATGCCTGTCCGAGAATCAACCAGCAAAATATCAGGTTTAAGCTGCTCAGAAATCTCGTCCTTAAAAACTGACCAAAGGTTTCCATCATCGCCAATAACCCTTGTCGTTTGGAGATCGTCAACTTTAGATAAGTAGTCAAAATCCAGATTTCCAGCAGGAACGACAAATAATCTACCTGTAGCATCTGGAATCCTAACTTCGCCAAATATTTGAGTTACTGAAATATTATTTGCCATCCCTTCCGGTAAGAATGCTCGTTCATAAAAGTAATCAATGATCCCATAGACAGGCTTCGGAGTTAGATTAAAAGCTGTGCTTAATCCCGGAGCTTCTAAATCTAAGTCAACTGCAACAACTTTACGTCCTCGCCTTGCAAGTACCCACGCAACATGAGTTAGAGCAGTTGTCCTTCCAACTCCTCCCTTATAAGAATAAAAAGTGACTGTTCTTGGTGACTGTACCCCATTGAGAGATTGAGTTTGTGATTGATTCTGGGGATTTTCAGCCCACTGGGCAAGATCTTGCCATGTCCTTACTGAAGAAGAAACCGAAGATATGGGGGCTTGAATTTGAAGTTCATCAGCTTCTTGGCAGGTGTATAGTGATAGGAAGCCTAGAGATACTGGAGATTTAATCTCATTGACTATTTCTATAATTCTATCCTTTCTTTCAGAAAATGAAGCCTCCAAAAAACAATTGCTTATAAGAGTGATATTTAGCAAACCTGCAGTAGAAACATTAATGTCAATCCACTCTTGAGAGGTTTTGATAAACTCCTCCTCAAGCCTATCTTTAAGAGCAATTTTCCAGTTCTGCATTGTTTGTATGTATCCTCAAAGTTGAGTTGCTTGCAACCTCAGCCAAGCTAAAAGACGTGTATATGTTTCCCACCATTCTTTGTAAGACTTCGCATCTGGGGCATGGCAGGAATATCGCATCTCTATAAAGTGTTGATTTGGCCTTTCAACAGCTTGAATCCATTTCATCACATTTGGATACTTCTGAACTCTCGAATAAAGACGGTTATTACGCTTTAGTGCTTCGACAAAACTATGTCCAGGATTAGTGAGTGTATGGCCAGGATTATTCGAATTTGTTTTCCATTCTGGAGCAGCTCCTTTAGGTATAGATGCCATTGCTATAGACTTAAGAAGGCACTCAATTGTAATTCCTCCGAAATGCATAGCTGCTATTTTTCAAACAGATTTGTTTAAAATTTGAGTATCAGCTTGCCTATCTAAAAATATAGAGTGATAGTCTTCCATTATAAAAACTGAACCTAATCAATTATTTATCTAGGCAGCAGCTCGGCAATAGGAGCATAGCTCTAGTTACGTCGCGTTATCGCGTTATAATGTTACTCTAAACCAATCAGCCTTGCACCCACCTTTCGGCCCAAAGCATCACAAGATTCGGTTCTCAAACTTAGCATACTGTCGCCGAAAAGCTTGCAGATTTCTTGTTCCCTGAATGCCACCGTTGATTAAGGGTGCTCTATCGGTTTCTCCTCAGGAACATCTTCACCGACCGCCTCGTAATAGGCTGGCACAGTTCATACTGCTTAACGGTAGAGTAACACTCTGGGCAGAGCATAGATCTCACAAAAAGCTTATGATGACTTATCAAAGGTATTACCTTCGTTTGAAGCATGCCACCAGGATTGCTGTCATGCCCCACTCCGGTTACAGGAATACCCAGCCGTTCGGCCTTTAATGCAAGAAATGACGAATGCCCGTGCAAATCATCGGGATACCCGCTACATTGGCCGCATCGATCGATTCTCGATCGCGAATACTCCCTCCCGGCTGAATCACCGCAGCAATCCCGGCCGCCGCCGCATGGGTGACGCTGTCGCCAAAAGGGAAAAAGCCATCACTCGCTAAAACCGCTCCTTGCGCGCGATCGCCTGCTTGCTCTAAAGCAATTTTGGCAGCCCCAACCCGGTTCATTTGGCCCGCACCGATGCCGAGGGTGCGACCGTCCTTCGCCACCACGATCGCATTCGATTTCACAAACTTGCACACCTTCCAGGCAAAGGTCAAATCCCGCAGTTGAGCAGCCGTGGGTTGAACTTCAGTGGGAATCGTCCAACTGTCGGGATTGGTAGGGGTCGAGTCCGCTTGCTGGACGAGGTAGCCCCCCGCGATCGCTTTCACAGTTTGCTGCGGTCCCGCTTGAAAATTCGGCAACACCAACAGCCGCAAATTCTGTTTGGCCTGCAGGATTTCAGCGGCTTCGGCACCGCAGGCCGGAGCAATGACACATTCCAAAAAGGTTTCGGTCAGGGCTCGGGCAGTGGGGGCATCCAGCGGGCGAGTGATGGCAACAATGCCGCCAAAGGCCGAAACGGGATCGCCTGCCAATGCCGATCGATAAGCCTCCTCTACCGTGTCGGCTAGGGCCATACCGCAAGGGTTCGTGTGCTTGAGAATCGCCACACAGACTTGGGGGTCGTCGGCAAACTCGGCGGCGATCGCCCTGGCCGCCTCCAGATCCACCAAATTGTTGTAGCTTAAGTCTTTCCCTTGCAGCTTTTGTGCCCCCGCCCAGCCAGTCAGCTCGCCCATTTCGCGGTACCACAGGGCCTGTTGTTGGGGGTTTTCGCCATATCGCAGCGTTTGATGGGGAATGGCGCGAATCAGTAACGGCGGTTCTCGGGCAGGGGTTTCCCCGACAGATTGGCCGGCTAAATAGGCGGAGATGGCGCAGTCGTAGCTGAGGACGCGATCGAAGGCAGCACGGGCACAGCTAAAGCGAAAGTCGAGGCTGGGGCTGCCGTGGGTCTCCAGTTCGGCTAGATAGGGTTCGTACTGGCTGGGATCGGTCAGGATGGTGACGCGATCGAAGTTTTTGGCAGCAGCGCGGACGAGGGTGGGACCGCCAATATCGATTTGTTCGATCGCCTCTGTTAAGGTTGTCTCCGGCTCAGCTACCGTTTGTTCGAAGGGGTAGAGGTTGCAGGCGACTAACTCGATGGGGGGGATGGATTGGGCCTCTAGATCGGCGCGATCGGAGTCGAGCGTGGGGCGACCGAGAATGCCGCCATGAATGCGGGGGTGTAGGGTTTTGACGCGACCGCCGAGAATTTCGGGTGCGCCGGTATGCTCCGAGACTTTGGTGACGGCAATACCGGCGGCTTGCAGGGCTTTGGCGGTGCCTCCGCTGCTAACAAGCTGAAATCCATATCGCTCGACCAGCGATCGCGCTAAATCCACGATGCCAGTTTTATCGGAAACGCTGAGAAGGGCCAGACGCGCCATGACGGATTTCGCTCGATCGGCTTCAAAAGTGCCTTGCTATTGTGCGCCACGATTGAGTCCCCCACAAGGGTTAAGCGGCGATCGTTCGAGCAATAGGAATAGAGTGGCACAAGCCCTCCATCGATCCTCAGCAGTCATTTGCAGAGGAAGTAGTGGACGAGCGACGCCTGCGTCGGAGCCAAACACTGGTTAAATTTCAACAAGGGCAGGAAAACTCTCGCAGGAAGTTGGGATTGGAACCCGAGGACTGGCGCTACTTGCAGTCTAGGATCGAGCGATCCCGCATGGCTTCAGCGGTAGGGGAACGATTGGGCGGATACAATAACAAAACCGTTTCGCCCGATCGATCGCCCATGACTGCCGATTCTGTCGCCGACAAGCACCGCCTCAAAATGGAGCGCCGCAAGCAGGTACAAGACCAACGCTTGGCCCAGATGAAGGATCGCAAAGGTCTCATCATCGTCAATACCGGCGACGGCAAAGGCAAAAGTTCTGCGGCCTTTGGGGTAGTGTTTCGCACCCTCGGCCACGGCTTGAAGGTGGGAGTGGTGCAGTTTATTAAAGGAGCTTGGCAGCCCGGAGAAGCGAAGCTACTTAAGTCAATGAACTCGGAGTTAGTGGAGTTTTATGCCTTGGGGGAAGGGTTTACCTGGGAGACGCAGGATCGCGATCGCGACATTGTCAGCGTCCAAAAGGCTTGGCAGACTGGATTGCGCCTCCTCACCAGTGGCGACTGTCACGTTGTGCTGTTGGATGAAATCAATATTGCGGTCAAACTGGGATATCTCGCGATCGAAACAGTTTTAGCAGGGTTGCAACAAAAAACTGCAGACACCCACGCCATTTTGACGGGGCGGGGAGCCAAGCCAGAGTTAATCGAGATGGCAGATTTGGTAACGGAAATGACCTCAGTCAAGCATCCGTTTCGAGAGCAGGGCATTAAAGCGCAACTGGGGATTGAGTACTAGTGGCGATCGCGATCGCTGCTGCCGCTAGCGGCAGTGGCAAAACGACGATTGCGCTGGCATTGCTGGCCGCTTTGCAGCGACGCGGCTTGCGCGTGCAGTCCTTTAAGGTGGGACCGGACTATATCGATCCCGGCCTCCATTGGGCGGCAACCCAGCTGCCTTGCCGCAATCTGGACCCGTTTTTAACCTCTGAAGACTACGTGCGGCGCTGTTTTGCTTACCACTGCCAGGGCAAAGATGCTGCTGTAGTCGAAGGGGTGATGGGCTTATTCGATGGCAAGGTGGGGGCCGACGATTTTGCCAGTACTGCCCACGTATCGCGGCTGCTCGATCTCCCCACCGTCCTAGTGTTAGATGCCCAAAAAGTGGGGCGGACGGTGGCGGCGATCGCCTACGGTCTGATGCAGTTCGACCCTCGCGTGGCGATCGCCGGAATTATCTTCAACCGGGTCGGTTCCCCCCGTCACGCCCAATTGTTGCAGGAGGCGATCGCCCCCCTCCACATTCCCGTTCTAGGGATTGTCTATTCCACCCCAGACATTCACATGCCCAGCCGCCATTTGGGGTTGGTGCCTGCAGGGGAACAAGCGAATTTTTCCCGCAGGCTCGATCGCCTCGCTCAACTGGCCGAAGTGTCACTCAATTGGGATCTGCTGCTGCCCTTGGTGCAGGCATTACCCCAACCGCGATCGCTCTGGCCCGATGTGGTGCCGGGGAGGGCACATCCCACGATCGCTGTGGCCCGCGATGCTGCCTTCAATTTCTACTACGCCGACAACCTAGATTTACTGGAACATCTGGGTGCAAACCTGCAGGAGTTTTCGCCGTTAGACTCTGGGTTTAGCAAGTTGGACGATTGCAGCGGTTTGTATTTGGGGGGTGGCTTTCCCGAAGTGTTTGCAGCGCAGTTGTCGGAACAATTGCAAGCCCATCCGCTGCCCGATTACCTGCCGATTATCTATGCCGAATGCGGCGGCTTGATGGTGCTGGGTCAACAGTTGGACGATCGCGAGGGCAAGACCTATCCGATGGCAGGGCAATTGCCCTATTCCACACAAATGACCCACAGACTGACGCTGGGTTACCGGTCGGCCACGGCGATCGCCGATTCGCCCATGATTCGCGCGGGCGAGACGGTGCGCGGACACGAGTTTCACCATTCAGTCTGTGTCTCGCCAGTCGCAAGGGAGATTTATCGCGGGGAGATTTATCGCGGGGAGATTTATCGCGGGGAGATTTATCGCTGGGACGATCGCCGGGAAGGCTGGGGTACGGAACAAGTTCATGCTTCTTATTTGCACGTCCATTGGGGCAGTCAAACCCAACTGGCCCAGCGGTGGTTGCAGACCTGCGACTCGACGTTTCGAGCCAAACATCAGATGGAAATTGCCCGTTGACCGATTGAGGAATGAGGACCGTTGGCGATCGCCCCATGAAAATTCTGTATCTTCCCCTCGACGAGCGGCCTTGCAATTACCGTTACCCGCAGGCGATCGCGAGCCTGCAACCTCGCTTGCACTTAGTCGTGCCGCCGATGGAACTTTTGGGCCGCAAGAAACAACCAGCAGACGGCGATCGCCTGTGGCAATGGATTCAGCAGGAAGCGCCCCACTGTCAAATCGCCATTCTTTCGCTGGAAATGTTGGTGTACGGCGGTTTGTTGCCGTCGCGGTTACACGATAGCTCTGTTGAGGAATTGAGCGATCGCCTGAACAGAGTTTGCCAACTCAAAACTGCCCATCTCAATCTCGACATCTTGGCTAGCAATTTAATCATGCGAACGCCCTCGTATAACAGCAGTGAAGAAGAACCGGACTATTACGCCGATTGGGGCGAACTCATTTTCCAGTGGGGCTGGTTGGAGGATAAGCACAATCGCACTGGCCTCACCGATGCCGAACAGCAGCAATGGGAGCAAACCGAGCGGGATCTGAATCGAGAGTGTTTGGAGGATTATCGATCGCGCCGCGCTAAGAATCTGAACATCAATCAACAGGCGATCGCCCTAGTGAAGTCAGGGGTGATTTCCTTTTTGTCGATCCCGCAAGATGATTGTGCCGAGTATGGTTTTACGGCGATCGATCGCCAACAGATCTTTCGCAGCATTACGGCACTCCGCTTGCAACAGCAGGTTCATGTCTATCCCGGTGCGGATGAGGTGGGCTGCACCCTGCTCGCAAGAGCCTACGCTCAACTCGCAGGCGTGCGACGCAAGCTATACCCCCTCTTGAGTTCCAGTCAGTCCCAACAGATCGTTCCCCTCTACGAAGATCGCCCGTTTGGCGAAAGTCTCAAGTCCCATATCGCAGCCGCAGGAGCCAGTGTTGCCCTCATCCCTCAAGCGGCCGACTGCATTTTGGCCGCGAATACAGCCGGTCGAGTCGTGCAGGAATCGTGGCAGCAGTCCGCAAAAGATTTGACCTACCACAGCCATCGCAATCTCCGCTGGTTTGCAGCCCAAATTCAACAATTGCTCGCGGAGGGAAAGCCCGTGGCGATCGCCGATGTCGCATTTGCCAATGGCGGCGAAACCGAACTGGTGGAATTGCTGGACGATACCGCTTGCTGGGATAGCATTCTGGCCTATGCCGCTTGGAATACCAGCGGCAATACCCTCGGTACGACGATCGCAACAGCAGTTCTCGGCTTAGAGGCAGGCGATCGGCAGGCGATCGCCTTCAATAAAATCCACCACCTGTTAGAAGACTGGGCCTATCAGTCGATTGTGAGACTCGATGTTGGCGATCGCTTTTTGCCCGCTATGGGTGCTTCTGCTTTCAACTTCAAGGGCAAAGAACAGCAAATTGCCTCAGAAACTGAGGCGCGACTGCAAGAGGTTTGGCAACATACCATGCGTCAGTCCTTTCAGTTCTGGACAATCGAACGACTGGCGATCGATTTCCCCTGGCAGCGCATGTTTGAAATTGGCCTACAACTCTCCATCGCAGCAAGCTCGGGTTCTAACCTATGTGCTGGCATCGACTGAAGAAGGCCCTCTGCAACAATTGCAAAAGTTGTTAATTCCCTTCGACATTCAGCAATTCCATACAGAGAGCTGTGAAAGCTTTTCAGGCCCCCTTAGCCAATGCTGAGAGAGCCCGAATCATCGATATCCAATCGGCTGTGCTGACAAAACACTCAGAACCTAGGCTGGCGTAATGCTAGCAACCTTTCCCCCCAGACTGTTGATTCGCTGGAGCGTGGGAGACAGTTGCTCGTAAGACACAACATAAGCCCTGCTGCTTCTGCGAATTTTAGGATAGCCAGGCTTACAAAGGCCCGCAACTTCAACCCGATACAGACGTCCTGCCGAGTCTGTAGTTGTGGTCCTGGCAAAATTTCGACTTTGAGGGACGTTGCGTTTGGAGGCGCGATAAGACCAGCCATTGCTGCCTCCCGAAGGGGCGATCGCAGGCGAGACTTTATTCTGTCCTAGTTCGCTGGCCAGACGGGGAGCAGCCCCCTCCGCTTGAGAGCGATCGCTATTGGCATACCCCCGATAAAGGCGGAACATGCGGGGAAATCCAGCCATCTTTTGGCCAGTTTGAGTCGAAAATCCTCGATAGTAAGGAACAATAGAATCGCCAAAGTTCTCTTCATATTCGGCTGAATCGATATAGGAATCAATCTCGGCCTCAAATCCCTTATTTTGATAAAGGTCGAGATGCTCGGTAACTTCTGACTCGTCGTAGGGGGCACGACCTAATAAGTGCTTAAAGTTCAACTCAATGGTACGAGTCTGAAAATTTGAATAAAGAAACTTTTTCTTATATAACTCCGATTTGGCTATAGTACGAATAAAGTCTCGCACCGAGATCGAGCCGTTACACAATAGCGACTCGGCACCGACTAGCCGCTCGGAGGTCATAATATAGTCATTGCCCAATACCTGTCGGTATGCAGCCCGAATAATCGGCTCAGCCTCTTTCTTCGTCGATTGTGGTCGTAGTTCAAAGACAGCTTCACCATCGTAAGCAATAGTCCCTAAGCGGGATGCTGCCACCGTAATTGCCACTTCTTATTCTCCCGATATACTGCTAATTAAAAAACGATGCAACCGCCATTAAGCCGGGGTTAGACTAACAATCTTACCACCTCGCTTATTCAGCTTCTGTAGGGTAGGCGAGAGTTGCTCGAAGGACACGAGGTATTCCATCGAACTGCACCGAGTTTGGGGCATGCCGTCAACACCTGCTTGCGTCACCACTAATCGATAGCGCCGACCATCAAAAGCAATCGTCCCCAAGCGGGATGCTGTTGCTATAATTGCCACTTCTCATTCTCCCGATAGACTACTAATCACAAATGATGCAACCGTCATTAAGCAGGGGTTAAACTAATAATCTTGCTACCCCGCTTGTTCAGTTTTTGTAGAGTCGGCGAGAGTTGCTCGTAAGACACGAGATATTCACTCAAACTGCGCCGGGTCTGAGGCATGCCTGCAACCCCTGCTTGCGTCACGACCAAGCGATAGAGCTTCCCGCGAGCAGTCGAAGTCGTGCCAACGAGTGCTGCCATTTGGGGCTCTCTTTGAACGGGTGTCGAGGTATTGCAGGCTAGCTCGTAGGTCAATCGAGAGCGCTTGCCATTTCCTTGAGCGCGATCGCTATTGGCATAGCCTCGATATAACTGGAACATGCGAGTAAAGCCAACAGTTTTTTGCCCCTTTTGTGTCGAGAATCCTCGATAGTAAGGAACGATAGAGTCGCCAAAGCTTTCAGCATATTCGGCTGAATCAATATAAGAGTCAATATCTGCCTCAAACCCTTCGTTTTGATAGCGGTCGAGATGCTCGACGATCTCAGACTCATCGTAGGGAGCGCGACCCAAAAGATGCTTGAAATTCAACTCAATGACGCGAGGATGGTAATTGGGGTAAAAGAACTTTTGTTTGTATAGCTCCGACTTAGCCACATTGCGAACAAAGTCACGAACGCTAATATAGCCTTCTCGCAACAACGATTCAGCACTGACCAATCGGTCCGACGCCATCAGATGATCGTTGCCCAAAACCTGTCGGTATACCGCTCGAATGATGGCTTCAGCATCTTCCCGACTCTGGTTGGGGCGCAATTCGATCGGGCTCATTTCGCTGAAGGCTGAGGTACCGAGACGAGAGGCTGCTTCAGTAATTGCCACAAGTAATTCTCCTAATAATAACGCTAGGCTGGATAAATATTGCTCACCCTGTTACGCTGCTTTCCAAACTGCTTCAAGCGATCTGATTAACTACTCTTCTCTTCAAGAATGACGTACTCCCGAACACTGCTTCAGAGTTGGTCTCCTGCTGCCGTTATAGTTGCTGGGTCACTTGCAAGCAGCAGAGCTTAAGTACGGCTGCCTAATTTCATACCAGCCAACCTCTTACAAAACATTGTAGTATTGTGAGTGAAACTGGTGTGCTTTAGCCAGCTCGTCGATCGAGTAAGCATATTTCGATCGGTGATAGCGATTGACTATGTCCAGCAATCTTAGCGAGATTGTAAGGCGATCGAGCTAAAAAGAGATTGAAGTTCAATTGATTGAACTGAACTTGAGAACGAGGATAAAAAATCTTTTCCGATAAGATTCTAAAGCAGCAAGCAGGCAGATATGAGAGCGGGATGCCCGAAGGTCGAGATTGCTGCTGAGTGCTTGTGATGCGCCAACAGCAATCTTTGGCTCCGGGCAAATACGACCATTTAGCTCAATGCATTAATCGCATAGTCGAGATAGGAATTGGCTTCGACAGCAGCATCGCCGCTCAAACCATGATTTCCCTTGATGTACTTGAGGGCTTCAACATACCAACTGGGCGATAGCTCGAAGGTGCTGTTGATTTCAGCAATCCCCGAAATCAAGTAATCGTCCATCGGTCCGGTGCCGCCAGCGATCAGGCAGTAGGTCACCATGCGCAGGTAGTAGCCAATATCCCGAGCGCATTTCGCCTTGCCTTCAGGCGTAGAAGCATAGTTCGAACCCTGCATCTGAGTGGTGTAGGGAAACTTCTGATACACGGCATTAGCAGCGCCATTCGTCAAGCTATCTGCTTTTGAGCTGAGCGCTTGAGCTGCTTGAAGGCCAGATGCAGCTTGGCGCAAACGACCAAACCCTGCCTGGAGCTCAGTTGAACTGAGAAAACGACCTTGAGAATCGGCTGCAGCCACTGCTTCAGTGAGTGGAGTCTTCATTCGTTATTCCTCTAAATCTTTAGTAGTGTCAGATCTTGTCACGAGACATTTCTCAATCTGCTGGGATTCAGCAAATTCAGAGCGTTAGCCAACTGCTGCTGCTGCTTTATCGAAGTAGCTGCCCAACTCTGACATTAAGCTGCTGCAATCGCCACGGGTAATTCCCTCTGGATCGTTGGCGATCGCAACTGCAGCCGCCTTCATTTTGTTAACGCCTTCTGCAACAGAAGCACCAGGAACGCCTAATGCGGTATAGGTTTCTCTGAGGCCGTTAAGGCAACGATCTTCTAAAACGCTGCCGTCACCGGTAAAGACTGCGTAAGTGACATAGCGAAGAATGATTTCCATGTCGCGCAAGCAAGCAGCCATGCGGCGGTTGGTATAGGCATTGCCGCCAGGGGCGATTAAGGCGGGTTGCTCGGCAAACAGAGCTCGGGCAGCATTCGCCACAATCGTTGAAGAATTGCCGGTAATACGATTGACAACATCAATACGCTTATTGCCGTCGGCGACAAGTTGATTTAGCGCGCTGATTTCTGCATCGCCAATGTAGGCACCTCGAGTATCAGCTTGGGAGATCACCCTAGTAAAGGCGTCAAACATTAAGATTTCTCCTATCAAAAAGAGTTCTAAGACTTGGATTCACATCCGTTAAATTTTTGAGCCAAAACAGCATAAAAACATACTGCGATTGCTCATGTTCTGACGATCCCAATCCCGCCAAGAGACATGAAAAAATGCCGAACTTTTGGGAGAGCTCGTCAACCGTAACCTGACGGGATCGAAACCATGCCAGCCACTTCCCTAGCTTGAATAAGGCGGTATCCCAACTAGCTTGGGAAAGAGGAAGGTGGTAATGGCTTTTGGACCACGCTCATTTAAACAGGCCGACCGTGCAGATGGCGTGCAGAATCCTGAGAAAACAGTGAAGTTTTATTGAGTCACTCGAGCTGTGCCAGCTCGGCGAATTGCCTTTCCAGCATCGCTGCGAGACCTCTGGCAGATTGGCCAGCGAGCCAAAAACAACGCCGATCGAGCTAGTCTGAGTTCAAAGCTCGATCGCGAATCAGAGCGAGCCAGCTTCAGGGCGAGCTCGGCTAGCAGAGTAAAACCCATTACGATAAATTCAGCTTTGACGGATCGAACTGCTTATGAATTGCAGTCAAACAGCATTTTTTGCAGGTATCGCTCGGTCCACTCTACCCCAAAGGACTTTTCTAACACCCGCCGAGTCTTATCATTTTGGCGCTGCTTAGTGCAGTAATGATTTTGACCCGACAGGATCTCGTTCTGCTGCTGCTCTGAAGAACTGGGCGACGTCTCGACCGCAATTGTGCAGTGCAATGTCAAGTAGCTCTGGACTCGCTGCAGAAATGCAGCCTCTTCACAGGCATCGTGCGGGCGGACAAAGAGACAAAATTTTGAAAAGATATCGCCCCAGATCGGTAAATTGCGTTGCTCGGAAAATTGCACGGCGGGAAGAGAAGACAATGCTTGGCTATAGGCTGAAGGTAAAGAGAGATCGGATGTCACGGGAGAAAGATCGACAATCGCAGCACTAACTCCCTTGGGTCCCACAACAATATCCGTACCGAAGATTGGTAGGGGGTATTGAGATCTCGGAAACATGACACAGTGCAAAATATCGAGGTTATTGCCAACTCGTGCAAGTTCCAAATGAAGCTTGCGAAACTGCGATGTCTGATAGCAGTGATTTTCGATTGTCAGGCGATCTTCTTCAAGTTGCCCCTCAATATAGCCAAGCCCAGGAGGAACGCTATAAGGCAATAGCGTTAGCTGGCGGTGCCAGACCGTCTCAATACAATTGGCAAGCTTGCGAATCAGGTCGTGCTGACGATCTCGCAACGATGGCTCGCGTTCCCGCAAGAAGGATGGTGGCAGGGTAGCGTACATATCCCAAGGAAGCTAAGTGTGTTGTTAACCCTGACCGATTCCTGTGCAAATGGCGTGTAGCGATCGATATTAGACATGCTGAGCTGATTGCAAGCTCCTGACGCGCTCGAGGCGGTTGAGAATCCGAGTGGCCAACTCGCGACCTCGGACAGGTTTACAAATATAATCATCAGCGCCGATCGCAAAAGCTCGATGTTGCGTTTCCGAGTCTGCGTGCGCACTCACAAATAAGATGGGAAGCTGGCTCCAAGCGGGATCGCATCTCAGCATCTTGCATAAATCGATACCATTCACAGTCGGCATTTCAACATCCAGTAGCAATAGCCTCGGCCTAACGGCCTTGAGAACTGCCCAAAAATCGATCGCATCACTGAGGGTAATTGGCTTGAGCCCCCAAGGTTTTAGTAATGGTGCCAGCATACTCAAAAATTGTGGATCGTCATCCATTGCCAATATAGTTGTCTCTTCATTCGAAGCTGGCAGAATACTTTGCCAAGCTAGATCGATTAATTGAGCCGAGTTGGTCATTTGCCTACACAAGAATTTTCCACCTCGGCGAGTCACTTCAAGTCGATCGCTCAGACTATCTTTCTCTGAAACAACAAAGACCTGAAGCAATGAATCTAAAGCGATGAAGTCTGCAAAGAGCTGAGCTCGATCGCTCGAACTTTCACAATCCATTTCTGGCATACTAGACATGAGAACAATAGCGGGTAACGCCTTACACGTGCTCTCAGTCTGCAAAGGTTGTTTGGGCCGAGAGCTCTGAGATAAAAAGCGTTTAGCCTCTGATAGTGTAGGCCAAACAAGTACTTCTATACCGCGAGAATTGGCCTCTGTCAAAAGCTGTTGAGTGAAAATATCATCTCGACCAATAATCGCGAGCTGCGTTGATTCTTCAAGCGATCGCTCGTCGCTGTCTGCGAGCTGGCTTCTTTCAAGTTCATACCGTACAGCTGTAACCACCGGTAAGGCGATCGAAGCAATATTTTGATGGCGTTCGGAGGAGGTTAATAAGGACTCTAATTCGCGAGCCAATCGGGACCCTTCAGCGAAACCAAATGTCCCTAAAGTACCCGCTAATGTATGAGCGATGGATCTAGCCTCATCCCAATACTTATCGTGGATAGGCTTTTTGAGTGGAGCACTCAGTAATTGCTCGAGCCGTGTTAAATATTTGAGATTTGTTGCTTTGTGCTTTTGCCAGACAGTTGCTAGAGCTTCAAAGTGCTTCTGGCGGCTTTCAGATTTTCTCGGCAGGTCAAGAAGGAATGGAGTGGTCGTTCTATTAACTTTGGGCGGAGCCTTTAAACGATAGCCAATGCCATTCACTGTTTCAATTGTATCGGAGGGAGCCCCTGATTCTCGCAGCTTTCGACGCAGACCCCTCAAATGGGATCTGACGGTGGCATCGGCAGGACAACTCTCTGAAGGCCAAAGATTATCAATAATAGAACTAATACTAAAAATATGCTGTCTTCGGCGTAAAAAGAGCTCTAAAAGAGCATACTCTTTAGCTGTGAGAGACACAAGCTCGTCGTTATAAGTGACTTCACAACTGCGCGGGTCGAGTTTCAAATTTTCCCAGCTAAATATCAGCTCTGGATTAGCATGGGTGCGTCTGAGCAACGCCCTAATGCGAGCGACTAGCTCTTCAAAATCAAAGGGCTTAATGACATAGTCATCAGCTCCGGCATCGAGCCCAATCACTTTGTCCGGACTACTGCTGCGAGCTGTGATGAGAAGGATAGGCACGAGACAGCCTTTAGCACGCAAACGGCGACAAAGGCTGATCCCATCAATTTTTGGCAGCATCCAATCCAGGACGATGAGATCGTAGTCAAGAGTCGATCCATAGGACCAACCTGCTTCTCCATCAGTGACAGCATCGACTGTATAGTGCAGCTCAGTCAGAGATAATGTCAGTGCATCAATCAAAGCAAGATCGTCATCAATCAGGAGAATTCTCATTTAGGTTCGGCAGATAAAATATTTCAGATTAAGATTTCAAGCGCCATCCCAATATTTTGGCAATTTGGCTGGCAAGCTGAAGCGAGTTGAAAGGTTTAGTAATAATACCTGATATACCAAGATTCATGGGTTGAAATTCTTGTGCAGTTCGAGCCTTTGCAGTCAAAAATACAACAGGGATTGTTTGGGTTTTACTGTTGTCTCTTAACTTCTCAAAGGTTGCAATACCATCCATATCTGGCATCATAACATCTAGCAAAATAGCATCCGGCTGCTCAGCCTCAGCCTTTTTGATACCCTCCGATCCTGAAGAAGCCAATAAGATTATCCAGTCTGACTCTAACTCCAAGCTGATTTTAACCACTTCTTGAATGGTTGGCTCGTCATCAATCAGTAATAGTTGCTTGGCACTCATAGAAATGTTGATACAGAATTTTTTGATATAGAAATTTTTTGATATAGAAATTTTTATTTAGACATTGACGGTAATATGAAATAAAAACTGCTCCCTTTCCCTATTGAGCTTTCAACCCAAATCTGTCCTTCATGTTGTTCGATAATCTTCCGACAGATCGCGAGTCCTAACCCCGTACCTCCCTTCTTGCGAGAGTCAGAAGTATCAACTTGCTGAAACCGTTCAAAGATGCTCTCTAGCTTATCACTCGGAATCCCTTGGCCTTCATCTCTTACTTCAAACCTTACATAAGGCCCCGAGTCGATGGAATCATGCTGTATTTTCAATCCACTGCAGTCATCTAGGATCTTAGCAATCATCCAAACCTTGCTATTGGGCTCTGAAAACTTAATCGCATTACTCAACAGATTTGTAAAAGCTTGAATCATAAAGTCAGGATCTACAGATATCTCGACCTCAAGAGGTTTGATTTCAAGTAAAACTTGATGTTGTTGAGCCGTTGTCTGCATTGCCTCTAGAGCTTGCTCCATTAAGTCGGCAGCATTACAGAGCCGTTTTTCCATCGCAACTTTTCCAGATTCCATCCGCTGCCAATCTAAAATATTATTGACTAGGCGGACTAAATGCTTGGTACTTTCATCGGCAATTTCAAGCATTCGTTGCCCTTTGGCTGAAAGAGTTCCCAGACGACCTGAGGCGAGTAACGTCAGCGATCCGTGGATAGATGTTAGCGGGGTACGTAATTCGTGGCTCACAATCGTGATGAATTCATCTTTCATACGTTCTACCGCTTTGCGATCGCTAATATCGCTGGTGAGAGAAAAGAATCCTTTGACATCTCCTTCTCCATCTATATGAGGTATATAGGTGACACTTACAGAACGCATGCGATCGCCAATTGTTTTGATTTCGCCCTCATAGGTGACGGTTTTACCCGACAGCACTGCTTCAATATACTTATAGTTTTCTCGGTAAAATTCTTCTCCAAGAACATCTTTAATATGATGGCGATCGAGTCCTAAATTCGCATGTCCAAACCAGGTTTCGTAGGTTTTATTGTTAAAGCGATAGTATTGGCGATCGTCTACATAAGCAATCAAAGCAGGTAGCGCATTGGTAATCAATCGCAGTTGTTCTTCGCTGCGACGAAGTGCTTCCTCAGTTTTCATTCGAGCGTCAATTTCCTGTTGAAGGTTTATGTTTGCTCGAGTCAATTCAGAAGTACGCTCGGCAACAATCTCCTCTAAATTTTCCAGTAACTGCGCTTGTGAAATGGCAATGCCAATCTGATTGGCTAATTCTTGCATGAGTTCCAGCTCAAAATTAGTCCATTGGCGAGGGCTGCGACACTGATGAGCAATCAAGAGTCCCCAAAGGTGATTCTGGGTATGAGACTGCCGGTTATGGGTTGGGGAAGGTGAATTAATATTTTGCAATATAGGTACGACTAGCTTGGCTCTGACTTTCCAGGCTTCTAAGAAATCAATCAGGCACTCCGCAATTTCTAAATGTGGATCGTGAATATTGGGGATAGACTGGATGCGGCCCTGGCTATAGAGTTCCTGATAGTCAGTCGGAAAGACTTCTTCTGGAAAATCAACTCCTAATGTTTCTGGGTATATCGGCAAGACAGCTTCACTGATGATTCTCCCCGTGCCATTGGGAAAAACCTGATAGATGAGGACGCGATCGACCTGTAGAATTCTCTTTACTTCTCTGACAGCCGTGTTAATGATTTCATTTAACTGTAAAGATTGCTGGATCTTGAGTGTAACTTCAGAGAATAGCTTAGCTCGTTGGTGCTGAAGCCGAAGCTCATCTCTTTTAGAACGCTTAAAATTTCTAGTAATCCATTTCGATGTATGTCTAGAGTTTTTTTTGAATTGACGATTCTTTGTGAAATCAGAATTGCGACTTTTTGCTTTAAGGTGCTTAGGAGAGTGAGTTAGATATTGCCTTCGATGTACCCTCGCTGGCTGGCTGACTGGCCGCTGAGAACCGTTAGAAAGTGGTATCACCGACCGAGTCACTCGTATATCATCCTTCAATTCACTCATCACAGCCGCTGAATCTAAGACCTGAAACAATCTTTCTTGAGAAATAGCTCCAACAATATTATTTTGGTTGTTTATGATAACCAAATATGAAACTTGGCTCTTTTTAAATAACGTTATGATGGAATAAATATTCTCGATTTCTGACTTTATTAGAGTGACAATCGGTTGTAATGCTAAACTTTCGATCTTAATTTCTTCCCAGTTCTTTTCAGATGCAACAAAGGATAAGATCTCACAAATCGATAGCATTCCAATGGGGCCATCATCGTTGGCTACAATTGCACAAGAAGACTTTATTCGACTTGCTTGCCTCCCACTCATGGAAGAGAGTTTGAAAAAGCCGTCGGTCTCGAGAGCGCAATTGGAATCTCGTTCGCCGTTAGGATCGGTTACGCAGATGGCGATCGCCTCTGGCAGAGGCATCTCTGGAGTCACAACTATAGGATGGGTCTCGACGACCTGCCCTAATAGAGTTTTCATAGCGGTCTCTTTTCCAGAGTGCATCATCAAAGTGCGAACTGCCCAAATATCGCTTGCGCTAGATTGTCGGTACGGCAAGCAAGATAAATTTTTCTTATTTTAGTTTTAATCTTTATTTGGATTGCAGAATGTTACGTGATGTAAATCACCCATCAGCAATCGCACGTTATCGGAGCCAGGTAACCCACGACTTTCGAGCTTGACAGCCATTCTCGAACAGCTAGGCTTCAAGCTCTCTGTAGCAGTCAAGGACTCCGCGACAGTATGTATAGATACCATCCAGAGCCCATAGAGCGATCGCAGCTCCGCTTGCTACTCGTCGTCGGCATACGCAGAGATGGATAAACGGGAGCAGACGAGATTGCGATCTTCCAAAGCCATCATTGATGCAGCCCCCAAGAGCACTCCCAAACTCATGGCGACTGGAATCGCTTAAATCTACCTTGCCGCCATAGCTGGAGAGCACAAAAACCGCGGCCACTAGGAGCGGCATAAACTTATCGTTAGGGTTGTGAAGTGGCCTGCTGGGTCCAGCAGACCGGTTAGAATCCCGGTGAGACTATCCATCAGTACTCGGCCACATCTCCCTAGCTAGTAATATCGTAGTTTCTAAGCTACTTTGGTGATGTGAGTACAGCTACTCCGAGGGACATTGAAGAATATGTCACACTTGCTGGGCGATCGCCTTTCAGCGAATGGTTCAATGCTCTTAAAGATCGGAAAACCCGAGCTAAGATTCGAGTTCGCTTAGACCGTCTTAGTTTGGGTAACTTTGGTGATTATCGCGCTCTTAGTGGCCATTTGCGCGAACTGAGAATTGATGTTGGGCCTGGGTATCGTATTTATGTTGCGGAAGTTGACAATCGAGTGATTCTACTTCTAATCGGTGGAACGAAAAAAGCTCAACAAAAAGATATCGACAAGGCCAGAGAGTATTGGCAAGATTACAGAGCTCGCGAGTTATGACCAAAGCATCGAGACCGTACAAGCAGGAACTACTCAAAGCGCTTCAAGATCCTGAAGAAGCGGTTGCATATTTGAACGCGGCCTTGGAAGAAAGCTCGAATGAGATCTTCCTCATGGCGCTGCGGAATGTAGCCGAGGCACACGGCATAACAAGACTAGCGAAGCAAGCCGACCTGAATCGGGAATCGATGTATCGCATCTTATCGGAGCAAGGTAACCCCCAACTTTCGAGCTTGACAGCCATTCTCGAACAGCTAGGCCTCAAGCTCTCTGTAGCAGTCAAGGACTGCGCGACAGTGTAGAAGAGCTGAGATACCATCAGAGCCCAGAGAACGATCTCGACTGTCTTCTACTCTCTACTCGTCGTCGGCATACGCAGAGATAGACAAACAGGAGCAGACGAGATTGCGATCGCCAAAAGCATTATTGATGCAATCCCCAAGAGCACTCACAAGCTCATGACAACTGGAGTCGCTGAAATCCACCTTGCTTGCCGTCATAGCTGCATAGCGAAAAATCGCGCTCATCAGGGTCGGCATAAACTTGTCGTTGGGGTTGTGAAGTGCCTACTGAGTCCAGCAGACCGGTTAGAATCCCGGTGAGACTATCCATCAGTAGATGGCTTTTCTCCCAAGTCTCCTCGAAACTGTTTGGAGTTGTCCGATGCATTACCACGCTGTAGAAGGCACCTGGGAAGAAGTTTTGTCCCATGCCAGTGAATTTGAAAAACACCGAGTGCGGGTGATTGTTCTGGATGAGGATGGCGAGTCGAAAGGCGGAACGGGTACGCTATCCCCAGAAGAAATTGAGAAGCGCCTACAAGCGTGGGAAAAGTTTACCTCTGAGCCCCTATCGGATGCGCCGCCGCTGTCGGATTACGCCCTGAGTCGCGAGAACATGTATAACGATGAGCGGGCTTGATGTACCTGGTTGATACGAACGTACTGCTGCGCGCGCAACAACCGCAGCAGAGGCAATTCACCGCTGCCAACAATGCCGTCAAAACTTTGGAGCAGCAAGGTTATGAACTGGGGATTGTTCCGCAAGTTGCCGCTGAATTCTGGAATGTTTGCACGCGCCCCTTACAACAGAATGGCTTGGGGCTGACATCTGCCGTTACGGCTCGAAAGTTGCAGGCCATTGAGAATGCTTTCACAGTATTTACTGGCAGCGAGCGAGACATTTACCGCCAATGGCGTCGGCTGGTCGTCAGCTACAGCGTTAAGGGCATTCAAGTACACGATACGCGGCTGGTAGCGGCAATGCTCGTGCATGGATTAACACACATCCTGACGTTCAATGTGGAGGACTTCGAGCGGTTCGCAGAAATCACTGTATTTCATCCCGAAGCGATCCCGAACCCCTAATCCTTCTCACACATCCGCGATTGAGGAGAGCTATTGCAGCTCCGCCTTCTACTCGTCGTCGGCATACGCAGAGATGGACAAACAGGAGCAGACGAGATTGCGATCGCCAAACGCATTATCAATGCGCCGCACCGCAGGCCAAAACTTGTGTTCCCGCGTCCAGCGAGCCGGATAAGCCGCCTGCTCGCGGGAATAGGTATGGGGCCAATCATTCGCCGTCACCGCTGCTGCCGTATGGGGAGCCTGCTTGAGCGGATTGTCTTTCGGATCGGAGGTACCGGCGGCGATCGCGTCAATCTCTCGGCGAATTGAAATCATGGCATCGCAGAAGCGATCGAGTTCCGCCTTAGACTCGCTCTCCGTCGGCTCCACCATCATCGTCCCCGCCACCGGCCAAGAAATCGTCGGAGCGTGGAAACCATAATCCATCAGCCGCTTCGCAATATCGTCCACCTCAATCCCGGCCAGCTTCTTGCAAGGACGCAAATCGAGAATGCACTCGTGGGCCACTAACCCCGAGTCCCCTTTATACAAAACGGGGTAATAGGACTCCAGCCGCTTTGCCATGTAATTGGCATTCAAAATCGCCACCTGCGTCGCTCGTTTCAACCCGGCAGCCCCCATCATGCGGACGTACATCCAGGAAATCGGCAGAATACTGGCACTGCCCCAAGGAGCCGCCGACACCGGCGAAGTTCCCTCGCTGCCCATCTCCACCAAGGGGTGCGCGGGCAAAAACGGCACCAGATGCGCCGCTACTCCAATCGGCCCCATGCCCGGACCGCCGCCGCCGTGGGGAATGCAGAAAGTTTTGTGCAAATTCAAGTGGCAGACATCCGCACCGATATCCCCCGGGCGGCACAACCCCACCTGAGCGTTGAGATTGGCTCCATCCATATACACCTGGCCGCCGTGGCTGTGGATAATCTCGCAGACATCTCGAATACTCGACTCGAAGACGCCGTGGGTGGAGGGATAGGTGACCATGAGTGCCGCCAAATGGGCACTGTGTTGTTCCGCCTTCGCCCGCAGATCCTCCACATCAATATTGCCGTCGCGATCGCACTTCACCACCACCACCTTCATACCTGCCATCACCGCACTGGCGGGGTTAGTGCCGTGGGCAGAATCGGGAATTAAGCAAATGTGGCGATCGCCCTCCCCCCGCTGTTGGTGATAGGCCCGAATCGCCAGCAGTCCCGCATATTCCCCCTGCGACCCCGCATTCGGCTGCAGCGAAATCCCTGCAAAACCGGTAATTTCTGCCAAATCCCTTTCCAATCGATCGAACAGGATGCGATAGCCTTCAGCCTGTTCGATGGGTGCAAACGGATGGATCTGACCGAATTCCGGCCAAGTCACCGGCATCATTTCCGCTGTGGCATTGAGCTTCATGGTGCAGGAGCCCAGCGGAATCATCGAGGTGGTCAGGGAGAGGTCTTTTGCCTGCAGGCGATGTAAATACCGCAGCAGATCGGTTTCAGAATGGTATTGATTGAAAACTGGATTTGTTAAGTACTCGCTGCTGCGAGCCCGAGCGGCAGACTGTCGGTCGATCGCCTGCACCGCTTCCGACTGGGCCAAGTCGATCGCGCTAGGAACGGGCTGTTGGCCCAAGGCAAAGATCGCCAATAAATCTTCGAGATCCTCGACGGAGCTGGTTTCGTCGAGGGAAACGCAGATGGCGCGATCGCCCATCTGCCGCAGGTTAATCCGCCGCTCTGCCGCCGCTGCCACAATCTCCCCCACCGGGACATTCCCCAACTGCACCTGCACCGTATCGAAAACGCTGGAGGAGGCGATCGCATAGCCCAATTGCTGCACGCCCGCCGCAAACAGCATTGTCAAACTATGCACCCGCGTTGCAATGCGCTGCAGCCCCTCCGGTCCGTGGTAGACGGCATACATACTCGCCATCACCGCCAACAACACCTGAGCGGTACAGATATTACTGGTCGCCTTATCTCGGCGAATGTGCTGCTCTCGCGTCTGCAGGGCCAACCGCAGTGCTGGCTTGCCATCCACGTCCTGCGACACTCCCACCATGCGTCCGGGCATCTGTCGGGCATACTTGGACTTTGTGGCAAAATAGGCCGCGTGAGGTCCGCCATAGCCTAAAGGCACCCCAAACCGCTGCGTATTCCCCACCGCAATATCTGCGCCAAATTCACCTGGCGGCTCCAGCAGCGTCAGTGCCAGAGGATCGGCGGCAACGGCAACCAAAGCCTTCGCCCTATGGGCGCGCTCCACAAAGTCGCTGTAGTCAAACACTGTTCCGTCCGTCGCCGGATATTGCAACAGCGCCCCAAACACGGGTGTGGCGTCGAAGTCAAACGAGCGGCGATCGCCCACAATTACCTCAATCCTCAAGGGCTCGGCCCGCGTTTGCACCACTGCGATCGTCTGAGGATGGCAGTCATCTGCCACAAAATATGCCCTCGCAGCTTTCTTTCCCACCGCATGCAAGCTCATCGCCATTGCTTCAGCCGCCGCTGTCGCTTCGTCTAATAGAGAGGCGTTGGCCAATTCCATGCCGGTCAGATCGCACACCATCGTCTGGAAATTCAGCAGTGCCTCCAACCGACCCTGAGCGATCTCGGCCTGATAGGGGGTGTATTGGGTATACCAGCCGGGATTTTCGAGAATATTGCGCTGGATGACGGGCGGGGTAATGCAGTTGTAGTAGCCGCTGCCGATAAACGATCGCCAGACTTGATTCTTCTCGGCGATCGCCCTTAATTGATTCAATGCCTCCCGCTCGCTGGCCCCGTCTGGCAGATTCAGCTCCCTCTCCATCCGAATGGACTGAGGCAGGACGCGATCCATCAGCGCATCGAGGGAGCTATCCCCCAACTGCTCTAACATCTGTTCGATCTCGGCCTCGCTCGGCCCGATATGCCGCTGCTCGAATTTGTCTCGCACCGAGAACCCAGTTACTGCAGGTACTTGCTTGACAGCCTCGATGAGGCGATCGCTCAGCTCCACTGCATGGGCGGTGGGTTCGGAATCCAAAACCGCATCCTGGAGTTCGGGCGAAAATTGTTCAGTCATAGGAAAAGCATTGAGAACGAATTCGGCAATGTCGCGACATGCAACGCAAAGTAAATCAACTCACCTTCAAATAAGGTAACTCGACTTGCCGGAAGGATGGAAGCAATTCCCGCTCTCTCCGCAACAGCTCTACCGCAGCCAACCTACCTCCAGCCGGTCTGAAGCCGCTCTACGGCTCGTCGAAGTATTCCACAGCCACCGCTGTCCCTGGCTTCAGTTCGATTTGCGCAGCAGTTCCGCCATTCAGTTCCAAAACACTGTCCGCCAAGACATCCTCAGGCGGGCCGTAACTGGGACAGGGTAGCGCCGCACACCCAGGCACCGATGCCGCAATGTAGACCACTTCCCCTTCGAACATAAAGACAATGTCCAGATCGAAAGTGACGTTAAACATCCAAAAGCTAACCGGACGGGGAGGCTCGAAGGGAAATAGCATGCCCTGACCCTCTGGCAGGGGATCGCGAAACATGAGTCCCAGTTGCTGCTGTGCAGGAGTACGGGCGATTTCCAAATCGAATATGCGATCGCCTACGATCGCCCGCCCCTCAATCGGCAGCATTTGTCCTCGCGGGTCGGGGATTGGCTGCGGTTCGGGCTGCGAAGAAGCTAAATCGGATGTCGTACAGCCCCAAATCGCTAACAGCGACACCACTAACGTCAGTGCTGGAGCCGGTCTGAGCCACTGACTTCTCACACCATTCCAATTCGCAGCCATGCACTTCTACCTGAATTCGAGCTTCTATTCAGTGTGACAAAATTTGTCCCGTAAAGGGTAGAAAAGTCTCTCCAAGCACGGATGTTGGGTTTCATGCTTCAACCCAATCTACGAGGCGAGCGATCGCTACCGATTGACGATTCAGTCTGACGAACTGTGGTCGTTTGTCGGCGATCGAGGCAACCAACAGTGGATTTGGCTGGTCCTCGATGTCGCCACTTGCGAGCGTGTTGGGGTCCATGTGGGCACTCCGCTCCGAGCCAGGAGCCAGACAGCTTCGAGCTTCATTCCGAGCGTTCGCACGGCCTAGTGGCGATCGCAAGTTCGCCTAGCTTACAGCGAATCCAAAAAGTTTCCCAAAGCTGACGCCACGCGCCGCGAGCGCTGACAGCCGCCCTCTGTTTTTGCTCAAACTTTGGATACGATTCGATTGATGGCGATCGCCTTGGAGATCTACTCGTGACAACTGTCTTTAGAGCCACCCTTGCCTATTACCTCAATCAGTTCTTATGTCGGTGGACGGGAGAATTCCGAGCCAAACCGCCCGCACCACCGGACTATAGCCAGATTTATACTTCGGACCTCCAGCCTCCTATCCATCAAGGAATCTGTAAAGACGGCAGCTACATTGAAATTCACAAACCCAGCAATCCCTACTTAGGCGACAACAACCGCCCCAAATGCATCATCTACCTACATGGATTTACCCTCGGTCCATCGAGAATTTATGGAGAACATATCGAGCATCTAGTCAAACAGGGCTATTACGTGTTTTATCCCAATTTTCAAACAGGCTTTTGTCATTTCCAACAAACCCCCTTTCAGACACTCGAAGCCCTCATCGATGCGGTCTTAGGAGAAGAAGCCCTCGACTCTCAAGAGCTGTGGATGGGAAATGCTCTGAGTAGCGTTCAGAAAGCCTATGAATCCGAGAACCTGTTGAGCCAAGAGGTGGACACCTATTTGTTCGGCCATTCTTTAGGAGGCTTATTTGCCCTCAGTTGGCCGAGTTACGTCAAACATCGAGCGTTACCCCAACAGCTTCTCCCCCAACAGGTTGTCGTGGCCGATCCAATTCCCAGTTCAGATCCACTCTCGGGCAAGTTAGGGGACTTGCTGGAAAAAATCATCAAAGAAGTCGACATTAAACAGACCGGCCAAGACTTAACCATGCCAGTGGGAATTTTACACGGCAACGACGATTGGGTCATTGCTCCCCAAAAGTGGCTGAATTATTTCGAATACATTGCCTCGCCCGATAAAAAGATGTACTTGTCCTTTACTGATGCCTACGGCTGTCCGGCAATGTACGCCAACCACGAACAGGCCACCGACGATACCAGTTTCTTCCCTCCCTTCCTCGCTCTAACAGTCTTGGATGGTGTGGGGGTTGCCAATAATTTGGACTGGCGATACATTTGGCACGCCCTCGATCGCGTCCTCAAGGGCGATCGAGCCGATCGACTCACCTTCGACATGGGCCATTGGTCCGACGGACACCCAGTGAAACCAATTCAAGTCTATTTACCGCGCCAGCCAAAATTGACCCAAGAGAAGCTAATGCTGCTCTAAACCTGTTTCTCCCCTCTCCCAAGGGAGCTATCCATTAGGCACAAGTCGATGGAGAGCTTACTGTGACTGGATTATAAACTGCAGTAGAGACTGAAGCAGTTGTAGCCGGAGGGAGAGAAACCATGCAAGATTGGGTCAGCCAAGAAATCAACCCGATCCACTTCGCCGATTTGCGACATGCAAAGCGGTTGGGGCAGATCGTCACAGACTTGAGTGAGCAGCCCACAGCGAGCGTGCCTCAGGCGAGTGGGAATGCCTCAGTGGCCCAAGGAACCTATCGATTTTGGGCCAACCCGAAGGTGAGCACGAGCAGCATTCTGGACAGTCATCGTGATGGAGTGGTCAGGCGGGCCCTCACGGGCAAGACGGTGCTGGCCATTCAAGACACAACGGATTTCGACTTCACCACTCACCCCCAGACCGAAGGGCTGGGCTTCATCAATCAAAGCCATCAACAGGGAATCAAAGTCCA